>NZ_QTNF01000026.1:0-83458 GCF_003603455.1 Bacteroides sp. AM37-9
TTAAAATCATATTTTTTTACCCCATGTGATTCCGTTACTTCTTAGGTAACGGAACTTAAATTTGACGCAAAGATAGACAAAAACACGAATAGAAAGCAAATATTCCTCCACTTTTTTTCGTTTTATCTGAAACATAGAGCAAAAAACTATTCGAACATGAAATAACCTTATTTTCATGCTCTATACTTTTTATTGCCTGATCTCTAGATTTTCCCTGTTGAGTATTAGGCCTTTCCATATTTTACGCCTTTGTCATGTGTGTGATTTCTATTTTCATCATAGTGTACGCTTCGTGTATGTATTATCCGTTACCTAAGAAGTAACACACATATTTTAATTCTGATGATTAACACTTTACAGTTTTTACGCTACCTACACAACAGTTTCTTATGTAAGATAAATTCCCTTTATTTACCTCTGTACGTTCTTTAAGTCCAAAGCCTTTCAAGTAGATTTGTGTGGTTTTAATAGATTTGTGCCCCAATGATTCACTAATCATTTCAATGGAGACTCCCCGATACTTCGCAGTCGTTGCCCAAGAATGGCGCAGCGTATAGGAAGTGACGGGGGATTGCAAATGTAAAGCTCTTGCCAAGTCCTTCAGAGAATTATTAAATCGACGGAGAGCGGACTGATATTCCCGGTAACCTCTTTCATCCGTCCGTTTTTTATCCCCACGAAGAATATCAAACAGATAATCCGGACAATCAGGATGAGAATTTTCCTTGCTACGAAGCTGATTAATCATTTCCTTTGCAGTATTCAGCACTTCCACACTCATCGGAGTTTTGGTTTTGATACGATTGTATCGCAGTACATTCTGATCGAGTGCCGATTTCTCCAGATGAGCTAAATCCGCGAACGACATGCCACAAAATTGGAACATCAGGGCGGCAATAGCTTGCGTACGGCGTAAACGTTCCGATTTGGGATCTTCATACAGAAGCTTATGCAATTCCGTAGCAGGCAAAGCCTTCTTTTGCCAGACATCCACGCCTGTATAGACATCATGAAACAGTCGCGGAATATAAGGCGCACTGCCCGCTTCCACTCCCCGATTGTAAATACTACGAAGCATACGCATGTACGTAGAAATCGTATTGGGCTTCAAGCCACACTCATAAAGATATTGCCCGTAACGTCGTAAACGCTCGCGGGTGATCTGTCTGAACGACACATTAGACGTGCCGCAAAATTTGCTGAAAGAAAAAATGGCATTCTTGTAGACATGCGCCGTGGAATACCGTCCCTCCTTCCGCAAACGACCGATGTAGAATTCCGCACACCGGTTAAATCCATTTTTGTTCATCATTTGCATCACTAATAATTTTATATATTATACCATTTGGCAAGCAACAAAAAAACAAATCTTTTTGCAGAATTGAAGCACACTTGACAAATGCGATATTATTTTTTCAGATTATTAACCTATAAAAAAATATCCGGATGCCCACTAAACGGACATCCGGATATCACTCTCTTTCTACCTTCTGACTAATTACCTCTCTGAATAGTTTGCCAGATTGTAACATACCGGCTTCGTGCTATTACCTACGCGGTAGATACCGAACTTAAAGTAATAACCATCATCGTCGTTACGTCCAATCATGATTTTCTCATTGTCTACAATGTGTTTATTAACCTTTTTCCCTTTTTCCTGATAGTCCATCTGTACATCGAGCATACCCGGCTTTACAATTGTTTCCGCCTCTTTGCCATAGACTGTCCAATCGATATGAATACGGAATGTAATCCAACAATCTTTCGGAAAATCGGCGAAAGGCATTTTGTAAGCAATGGTCGATGCTTTATATGTAGATGTCACAGGTTTCATAACCGGTGTCTTTTCCGGATTTGCGTTGCAACGGTCGTCTTTATCAGTCAGCCATTTACGGTCGGAATTTGCTTTGATGTAAAACCATCCGCCTGAAAATCCGAATGCCAATGGAGGATAGCCACCTTGTTCCACCAGCCATCCGTTAGCCTTTCCGGCTTGATAAACGGGATTGCCTTGTTTGTCTTTCACCGGATTACCTTGCTTGTCCAGCTTGGGTTTCTTTTCGTATCCCATGTTTTTCTTAAAAATAGTAGTCTTGTCCAGTTCCATGAACTCATCAGCTGTCAGTTTCTTCACTTCACCCTGTGGAGTCTGTACCAAAGTACGATCCGGCATTCCATGCCATTGAGCAAAAATGGTGGAAACATCACTGCCTAATGTAGAAGGGATATATACCGAAAACTCATAATCGCGGGAAGCACCTTGCGGACAAATACCTTTTCCATGATGATATACAGTTTTCATTATTTGTGCTTTCTTATATGTATCGGCTGGTTTGCCTTTGAAATCATCGGAAGTTGCATAACAATAAGAAAATTCCGCACGCCCTTTTGTTTCCCCCGCTGCATATCCGGATAATGTGTTATCATCTTCTTTCAGTTCAAAACGATAAGAAGGTTTTCCGTTGAACATAAGGTTGAAATCACGTTGAATGGCATGCGCTTTTTTAGCTCCGACTGCTACCCAGCAACCATCTATAATCTGATTGACACATGCCGAATCTGCCTGTACATTTACACGCTCGGTCAGTGGCACCAAAGTCTGTGTTTCTATAGCCGGACCGGGTTTCTCGACTTGTTCAGCCATCGCCGTGCATCCTGATGCCAGCACGCAAATAATAAAAATGCTTTTCTTCATTCTATTCGATATTAAGTTTGTTGACGGTGCAAAAATACGAAAGGCAACCTCATCGGTTGCCTTTCGTTTGTCTCAAATGTTTTCACATTTGTGTAATTTTGCTGTCAACACCTGCCTGGAGGCTTAATTGGGTGCTTCATCGTTCAAATCTTCTTCAAGCATATCGACTTTCTGTATGCTCATTTTTCCATCAGCAGTGATCGTTATAGAAAGCGGCATATACAAATCTGTCTGCGGATAACAAACACTTGCGGCATATACAATGCCCTGCGGAGTGGTCTTGTCGTATACAATTCCTTCCAATATAGATTTCGAGAGAAATTTTGCATCGACTACGGATGAAAAATCATTCTTGGTAAATGTCTTGTTCAATACCGTTTCGTTACCGCGTGTCAGGTGCAGCACTATTTTATTATCGACATAAGTATCTCCCATCTCATTTGTTACATGAGGCAGACTTTCGTCCGGAGTACGTGAAACAAAGGAATGATAATCTTTTCCTTTGAATTTAAAGTTAGTTTCGCTCTTAGACGTCTGCATACGCTGCAATCCGTGAGCATCTATACTGTCTATTCTTGCCAGCAGCGACTGATTATCTGAAGATCCTTTTTTACCGCCACATGCAGTCACAGCCACCGCCAACGGCAACAAAAGCAAATAAATTAGTTTTCTCATACGTAAGTTTTCTGTTTATAAATAGATGGCAAAGGAACAAAAAGAGCGGGATATTTACAAGTGTAACCGACATTTTTCCTACATTTGAAGGAAAGAAGGAATGGAAAGGCTATCACAAAGGGGGGCTTGACAACAGTGGCAAACCGGCCAGTGCATTTAATGCTTTCAAGAGATAAGATTATTGAATCCTTTTTTATAACTTTACGCCGAATCCAAAATATTTTATACCTGAAAAGTAAAAATGAACATGAAACACCCCAAACAGTTATTAGCTGTACTTTTGATGGCCGCCGCCTGCACTATGCAAGCGCAACGCAGTGAGGCACTGCTGGAGAAGAACTGGAAATTCAGTAAAGGAGATTTTAAAGAGGCCAGTCAGCCGGAGTTCAATGACACTAAATGGGAATCGGTTGTTATTCCACACGACTGGGCGATTTTTGGTCCATTCGACATGAACAATGATCTTCAGAATGTGGCAGTGACACAGAACTTTGAGAAAAAAGCTTCCTTGAAGACAGGACGTACCGGCGGTCTTCCTTATGTAGGTACCGGATGGTATCGTACCAGTTTTGACGCCCCTGCCGACAAAGAAGTGACACTACTCTTTGACGGTGCCATGAGTGAAGCGCGTGTCTACATCAACGGAAAAGAAGCTTGTTTCTGGCCTTTCGGCTACAATTCTTTTCACTGTAATGTGACTTCCTTATTGAATAAAAACGGTAAAAACAATACGCTTGCCGTGCGTTTGGAAAACCGTCCGCAATCTTCGCGCTGGTATCCGGGAGCAGGTCTGTATCGCAATGTACACCTGATTGTGACTGACAAAATCCATGTGCCTGTATGGGGAACGCAAATCACAACTCCTCACGTCAACAAGGATTTTGCAGCCGTACGTCTCCAAACGAAGATAGACAATGCCGGTGAGAAAACAGCCATCCGTGTAGAGACGGAAATTCTTTCTCCGGAAGGTAAAGTTGTTACCCGGAAAGAGAATACAAGCCGCATCAATCACGGACAACCTTTTGAACAAAATTTTATTGTAAACGCGCCCGAACTCTGGTCGCCGGAAAGTCCGTCGCTTTACAAGGCTGTCTCTAAAATTTATGCGGATGATAAACTGGTAGATACTTACACCACACGTTTCGGTATCCGCAGCATTGAATACATTGCCGACAAAGGATTCTACCTGAACGGGGAGCACCGCAAATTTCAGGGTGTATGCAATCACCACGATTTAGGTCCGTTGGGCGCCGCTATCAATGTAGCAGCACTGCGTCATCAGCTTACGCTATTGAAAGATATGGGATGCGACGCGATCCGTACTTCTCATAATATGCCGACTCCCGAACTCGTTGCATTGTGTGACGAAATGGGATTTATGATGATGATCGAACCGTTCGATGAATGGGATATCGCCAAATGTGAAAATGGTTATCACCGCTACTTCGATGAATGGGCGGAACGTGATATGATAAATATGCTTCATAATTACCGGAATAACCCTTGCGTCGTTATGTGGAGTATCGGCAACGAAGTACCGACTCAATGCAGTCCTGTCGGTTATAAAGTGGCCAAATTCCTGCAGGATATCTGCCATCGTGAAGATCCTACCCGTCCTGTCACTTGCGGAATGGACCAGGTGACTTGTGTACTTGCCAACGGATTTGCAGCAATGATTGATATTCCGGGACTTAATTACCGTACGCAACGCTATCAGGAGTCATACGACCAACTCCCGCAGAATCTGATTCTGGGAAGCGAAACGGCTTCTACTGTCAGCTCACGCGGCGTGTACAAGTTCCCGGTGGAGGATAAGAAAGGGGCCAAATATGAAGATCATCAATGCTCTTCATACGATGTGGAGGTTTGTCCCTGGTCGAATATTCCGGACGAGGACTTTGCATTAGCTGACGATCATCATTGGACCATCGGACAGTTCGTATGGACCGGATTTGATTATCTGGGTGAACCGTCACCATACGATACGGATTCATGGCCTAACCACAGTTCAATGTTTGGTATCATCGACCTTGCCAGTTTACCCAAAGACCGCTATTATCTTTACCGTAGCGTGTGGAACAAGGAAGCGGAAACCTTACATATCCTGCCTCACTGGACCTGGCCGGGACGTGAAGGTGAAGTGACTCCCATTTTTGTGTACACTAATTATCCTACTGCCGAATTGTTTATCAATGGCAAAAGTTATGGAAAACAAAGCAAGAATAATAGTTCGCTAAAGAACCGCTATCGTCTGATGTGGATGGATACAAAGTACGAACCGGGGGAAGTGAAAGTAGTAGCCTACGACAAAAACGGAAAAGCGGTAGCTGAAAAAGTAGTCCGTACTGCCGGAAAGCCTCATCACATCGAACTGGTAAGCAACCGTAACGAACTGACTGCAGATGGAAAAGACCTGGCTTATGTGACTGTTAAAGTAGTAGACAAAGACGGTAACCTCTGCCCAGCCGATAATCGTCAGATAAATTTCTCGGTAAAGGGAACAGGTAAATATCGTGCTGCCGCCAATGGCGATCCGACGAACCTTGAACAATTCCATCTTCCAAAAATGCATGCTTTCAACGGTATGTTGACAGCTATCCTGCAAGCCGGTGAAACTGCCGGTGAGATTGTATTTACAGCAAAAGCAAACGGAGTGAAAGCCGGAAATATTCGTATTCAGACGAAGTAAGGCATACGCTTCAGCATATAACAAACCCACCGGATTTCTTTACTGAAAAAAAGTCCGATGGGTTTCTTCATACAACTATCTCTGAAACTTGCTCACTTGTGCTCAATAAAAGCGACGTTATAAGTACTCTAGCTAAATAGCTTTCCAGAAGGCCTGAAAATCACGATACCTGCCGTAGCAGACCAATTCGTCTCCTTCTTCCACTTTCTCATTTTCCGGTAATTCATTCTTCACATGAAGCTCGGTCAAAGAAATACCCAGGCAGTTGGTGACCTTATTCGCCCGTTTCAATCCTATCATTTTTAAATGAAACTCTTCATCCAGGTTTAACTCATTCACAAAATATCCTACAAATTTCTCCGGAACCGTGAACTTCACCACATAATAATCCTGATCGATGCGGAATCCTTCCATGTTAGTACCGAAGTCGAGCAGTTGTACCAGGCTGCGGGCAGCATCTTCTTCCGGGGTCAGGATTCGTTCCAGATCAAAAGCTTCAAGCACCGCTTTATGTACGGCATCAATAGCACGGGCAAAAATACGGGGAACCTTTTTCTGCTTCAACAGGGCAACGACTCGTATCGACGCACCAAAATTCTCTCCAATCGCTACAATAACTATATCCACACTATTCAATGGCAACACTGATAATGACTGTTCGTCAGTAGCATCAATGACAAAAGCTGTAGCAACCTTATCTTTGATGGAATCTACACGACTTTCGCTTATATCCGCACCTATAATTTCGTGTCCCAAGGCGGACAGTTCTTCCGCCAACACATGGCCGTAATTTCCTAAACCAATAATAATATACTTCATAGCTTTAGTTTATTATGATGTTATCACTTGGATAACGGTATTTTGTATTCTTTTTCTGTTTGACGATTCCCAACATCAATGTTATTAACCCCACACGACCAATAAACATCAACAAAGACACCAATAGTTTGCTCGCGTCGCACAAATGAGGGGTCAGATTCAGACTGGAACCCACGGTACTAAGCGCAGAGACACATTCGAAAGTTAATGCCATAATGGAAACACCCGGTTCGAGTATGCTCAATGTAAAAATAAAAATGAATAAGACTCCCAATGACATGACTACTGTTGCATTGGAACGCCGGATTGAATCGTAAGACAATTCTCTGCCGAACACTTCCACTCGTTCAGTGCCACGCAATACGGCTACAAGATTCAGAACTACGACCGCAAAAGCATTCACTTTCACACCACCTGCCGTGGACTGTGATCCACCGCCCACCCACATCAGGAATAGATAAACCAACAATGTCTGCACGCTCAATGATGCCAGGTCGACACTGCTGAAACCGGCTGTTCGCGGACAAGTGGCATTAAAGAAAGCTTGTGTCCACTTATCTGCCACAGGCATACCGGCAAAAGAACCATTCCACTCAAAAGCAGCAATAGCTAATGTACCGATTAATAAAAGCAGGAAAGTCATGATTAACACGATTTTCGTATTCAGGTTATAGAGGTGCTGCATTTTATGCCGATCCAGTTTGCGGGTACGAATCAATTTCCAGAAACGACGGAGGTGATACAATACAATATCCTTGAAATTGACAAGGATGGGGAAACCGATACCACCAAATATAATCAATAGAGAAACGGTAATAAACAGCCAATTGTGGTTAGTCATCACCATCGGATTTCCTAAATTGCCGGAAAGCGTAGAAAAGCCCGCATTGCAAAAAGCTGAAATAGAATGGAAAGCAGCAAAGCCCAACTCTCCTTCCAGAGTCATTCCCAACGTTCCGTGAATACTAAACCAAATCGAAACCATACCGATCCCTTCAATCACTAAAGTGAAGCCTAATATATATAATAAAGTAGACAGCAAAGAACCTAATGAATTGGAACTAACCATATCACGCACAACAAGCTGGTTGTAAATGGAGGTATTCCCCATGAAGAACATGGCGAAGAAACTGGTTAATGTCATCACTCCCAATCCGCCAATCTGAATCAACAGGATAATGACAACTAATCCCGAAGTGGTGAATGTAGTAGACACGTCTACCGGTACCAGGCCTGTAACGCATACGGCACTGGTAGCGGTAAATAAAGAGTCTACCCAGGTGATACCATTTACCGTGCAGCGCGGAAGCATCAACAAGCCTGCTCCAATCAGAATAATAGCCATAAAACTGACTGCCAATATCAAAGACGGATTGGTACGCCGTCCCAACAGACGCACCAGCCCATTGGACAGATTGAGGAAAGAAAGAACTAACAATAACAAAAGATGATAAAACTTCCCATGTAAGAATTCCCAAATATGCAAAATAGCTCCTTCTTCTTCCGGACGATGGAATATAACAGGTACCAACGTGAGATATAACAATCCACTCAATATCCAGGCTAATCGCCGGTATTGCTTTTTAGTATTCCGGTATTCCAGCGAGATATGTAAAGTGACATCAATCAGAAAAATGATCCAGACAGTTTTATACAATGTCTGCAAATTCGCCACTTCATCAATAGACAAGGGAAAGCCATGTTCATATACTACTCCGACAATCAATGATAAAGATGCCAGATAAGTGAGTGCTTCTATCAGCCCTAACAAAATACGTACATAGGGTTTTAGGAGTTTATTCTGATACAATAAAAACTTATGATAAATCTTCATATCATCTTTTTTAACGGGGTCGTGCAAACTTAACTAAAATAACAATCAAACACGATTCTTTGTTGACAAAATTTTCTGAATATTAAAAATTTGACTACTTTTGGCAACAGAAAACTAAAAAACTACAATATTATGAGTAAAAAAAGAAAACGGTATATTCTACCGGAAGAAGAAATTCCACATTACTGGTACAACATTCAGGCTGATATGGTGAACAAGCCTATGCCTCCGTTGCACCCGGGAACCAAACAACCGCTGAAAGCAGAAGATTTATATCCGATTTTCGCAAAAGAACTGTGTCATCAGGAGCTGAATCAGACGGATGCATGGATAGAAATACCGGAAGAAGTGCGTGAAATGTACAAGTACTATCGTAGCACTCCGCTGGTTCGTGCTTATGGTTTGGAAAAAGCACTCGGCACTCCGGCTCATATCTATTTTAAGAACGAAAGCGTAAGCCCTATCGGTTCGCATAAGTTGAACTCTGCATTGGCACAAGCTTATTATTGTAAAGAAGAAGGAGTTACCAACATTACCACTGAAACCGGTGCCGGACAATGGGGAGCCGCTCTTTCTTACGCAGCCAAGGTTTTCGGCCTGGAAGCTGCCGTTTATCAGGTAAAAATCAGTTATGAACAAAAACCATACCGCCGCAGCATCATGCAGACTTTCGGAGCACAGGTCACTCCTTCTCCATCTATGTCTACCCGTGCCGGTAAGGATATTCTGACGAAACACCCCACTTATCAAGGTTCATTGGGAACTGCTATTTCGGAAGCTATCGAACTGGCACAAATGACTCCCAACTGTAAATATACGCTCGGTTCCGTACTTAGCCACGTGACTCTCCACCAGACTATTATCGGACTGGAAGCTGAAAAACAAATGGAAATGGCAGGCGAATATCCGGATATCGTGATCGGTTGTTTCGGAGGTGGTTCCAACTTCGGAGGTATCTCTTTCCCGTTCATGCGCCACACCATACAGGAAGGGAAAAAGACTCGTTTCGTTGCTGCCGAACCTGCTTCTTGTCCGAAACTGACACGTGGTAAGTTCCAATATGACTTCGGTGATGAAGCCGGATATACTCCATTGCTGCCGATGTTCACTTTGGGACATAATTTTGCTCCTGCTCATATCCATGCCGGTGGGCTTCGTTATCACGGCGCAGGTGTAATCGTTTCACAGTTGCTCAAAGATAATCTGATGGAAGCGGTAGATATACAGCAACTGGAGTCTTTCGAAGCCGGTTGTCTGTTTGCGCAGTCCGAAGGTATTATTCCGGCTCCCGAATCCAGCCACGCTATTGCAGCGGCTATCCGCGAAGCTAACAAATGTAAGGAGACAGGAGAAGAGAAAGTGATTCTGTTCAATCTTTCGGGACATGGTCTGATCGATATGGCTTCTTATGACAAGTATTTGGCCGGTGATCTGGTGAATTATACATTGAATGACGAAGATATTCAGAAGAATTTAGACGAGATAGGAGATTTAGCTAAATAAATTACCTACCAGTTTCAAGTTTCACCACCGATTACACAGATTAACACAGATTTAATTGTAATTCGAAGATTGTCGATATAAAAATCCGTGCTAATCTGTATAATTGGTGGTATTTTTTCATTCCCTATATTTACTTTCTCTCTATTGAATACCTCCATATAAAAGATTTTGCTATCTTTGATGCCATTATTAATCTTATGAACTAATAATGAACAGCCTTAAAAAAACAACAATCTGTCTACTCTTTCTATGTATAGGGGTTAATTGCGTTTTTTCTGAAGTTCCGGAGCAAATTAACTTCTCTTATATTTCTATTAACGAAGGATTGTCACAAAGCACCGTATTCTCTATCGATCAGGACCAAAGAGGTAATATGTGGTTCGCTACCTATGATGGAGTAAACAAGTATGACGGGTATTCATTTACAGTTTATCAACATAATGAAGAGGATCCGAACAGTATTGCTAATGACATTTCACGAATCGTAAAGACTGACAGTCAGGGACGTGTCTGGATCGGTACGCGGGATGGTTTGTCATATTATGACGAAGAAAAAGACAAATTCAGAAATTTCTTCTACGAGAAAAAGGGCAAACGGCAACAAATCAATGGTATTGCAGAAATCTCACCGGAACAGTTGCTTATAAGCACACAGGAAGGACTGACCATGTTCGATATTAAAGAATCTAAGTTTGTAGACGATTCTTTTAGTACCGCTATGCACAAGCTTATAGCTTCAGCTCTTTACAGACAGGGGGATATTATCTATATCGGTACCCCGGTCGACGGGCTTTACAGCTATTCCATTCCTCAAAAGAAACTGGAAAAGATTACTCCGATAACGGAAACGAAACAGATTCAGGCCATTTTGCAGCAATCTCCTACCCGTATATGGGTAGCTACCGAAGGAGCCGGTCTGCTTCTGCTCAATCCGAAAACGAAAGAGGTCAAGGCTTATCATCATTCTTCTTCCAATCCTAAAAGTATCAGTTCCAATTATATCCGCTCTCTGGCACTGGATTCGCAAAATCGCTTATGGATAGGAACGTTCAATGATCTAAACATTTATCATGAAGGAAGCGATTCTTTCGTTTCCTACAGTAGCAGTCCGGTAGAAAACGGCAGTTTGTCACAACGTTCGGTTCGCAGTATCTTTATGGATTCGCAAGGAGGTATGTGGCTTGGAACCTATTTCGGGGGATTGAACTATTACCATCCTATCCGCAACAGATTCAAGAATATCCAGCGTATTCCCTATAAGAATTCTCTAAGCGATAACGTAGTCAGCTGCATTACGGAAGATAAGGATAAGAACTTATGGATAGGAACGAATGATGGTGGTTTGAATCTGTATAATACAAAGACACAACAGTTTACGCACTATATCTTACAGGAAGACGAACGGGAAATCGGTATTGGTTCCAACAATATCAAAGCCGTATATGTAGATGAACAAAAATCACTTGTATATATAGGGACACATGCCGGCGGACTGACTGTTCTCCATCGAAACAGTGGAAAAATGGAAAGTTTCAATCAGCTGAACAGCCAGTTGGTGAATGAGAATGTATATGCAATTCTTCCTGATAAAGGGGGAAATCTCTTATTGGGGACATTAAGTGCTCTGGTTAGTTTTAACCCGGAAAAAAAGAGTTTTACCACCATTGATAAGGAAAAGGACGGTACTCCATTTACTTCACAACGAATCACAATCCTGTTCAGAGATTCCCATAAACGGCTTTGGGTCGGGGGTGAGGAAGGTATATCTGTCTTTCAGCAGGAAGGAATCGAGATAGAAAAGGTGCCTATTCTGCCGGAATCATCTGTAACAAAGACGTTTACCAATTGCATTTACGAGGCTGCCAACGGTATCATTTGGGTAGGTACGCGTGAAGGCTTCTACTGTTTTAATGAGAAAGAAAAGAAAATCAAACGATATACTACGGCTAACGGTTTGCCCAACAATGTGGTATATGGTATTCTGGAAGATACTTTCGGACGTCTTTGGGTAAGTACCAACCGTGGCATTTCCTGTTTCAATCCGGAAACAGAGAGGTTCCGTAATTTTACGGAATCCGACGGATTACAGAGTAATCAGTTTAATACTTCTTCGTTCTGCCGTACTTCAAGCGGCCAAATGTATTTCGGAGGTATCAACGGGATCACTACTTTCCGCCCGGAACTGTTGCTGGATAACCCTTATACGCCTCCGGTAGTTATCACTAAACTTCAACTGTTTAACAAGACAGTTCGCCCGGATGATGAAACCGGTATCCTGACTAAGAATATCAATGAGACAGAAAGTATCACCCTGAAATCATGGCAAACTGCTTTCACGATTGAATTTGTAGTATCCAATTATATTTCGGGACAACATAATACTTTCGCTTATAAACTGGAAGGATATGACAAAGAGTGGTATTATCTGACAGATAAACGTACTGTCTCCTACTCCAACCTGCCACAAGGCACTTATCACTTTTTGGTAAAAGCTGCCAATAGTGACGGAAAATGGAATACTGTACCTACAATGTTGGAAATCATAGTTCTCCCTATATGGTACAAGACCTGGTGGGCAATCATGATTTTCCTCGCCACTTTTATCGGGTTTATCACTTTCGTCTTCCGCTTCTTCTGGATGCGTAAGAGTATGGAAGCGGAACTGGAACTTGAACGCAGGGACAAGGAGCATCAAGAAGAAATCAACCAGATGAAGATGCGTTTCTTCATCAATATTTCGCATGAGCTTCGTACGCCGTTAACTCTCATCTTAGCTCCTTTACAAGAAATAATCAATAAGATTAGTGATCGCTGGACTCGTAACCAGCTGGAATATATCCAACGCAACGCCAATCGTCTGTTGCATCTTGTCAACCAGTTGATGGATTATCGCCGTGCCGAATTGGGAGTTTTCGAGCTGAAAGTGAAGAAAGAGAATGCGCATCAACTGATACAGGATAATTTCTTGTTCTACGATAAACTGGCACGCCACAAGAAGATTACTTATACTCTCCACTCCGAACTGGAAGAAAAAGAGGAACTTTTCGATCCGAATTATCTGGAACTGATTGTTAATAACCTGCTTTCAAATGCTTTCAAATATACAGAAAGCGGGCAAAGCATTACTGTTACGTTGAAAGAGGAAAACAATTGGCTGGTACTGCAAGTTAGTGATACCGGTATTGGTATTCCTATCAACAAGCAGGGGAAAATATTCGAACGTTTCTATCAGATAGAGAGTGAGCACGTAGGAAGCGGCATCGGGCTGTCATTGGTACAGCGTTTGGTGGAACTGCATCACGGACGTATTGAGTTAGACAGTGAAGAAGGCAAAGGCAGTACTTTCTCTGTTTATCTGCCACAGGATATAAACATCTACAAATCTTCCGAATTAGCTTCTAATGACGCGAAAAATGAGGAGGACCAAGTTTATTCTACCAACTCGAAAGAGATGTATTTCATTGATACGGAAAAAGTAGAAAACGAAACGATCGAAACTGGTGACAAGAAACGTGGTACGATTCTTATCGTAGAAGACAATAATGAAATCCGCCATTATCTAAGTAGCGGACTTGCCGAACTTTTCAATACACTGGAAGCCGGAAATGGTGAAGAAGCCCTGGAAAAGCTGAAAGAGAATGAAGTGGACATTATTGTGACTGATGTCATGATGCCTGTGATGGATGGTATCAAGCTATGCAAGAATGTGAAGCAGAATATCCGTACCTGTCACATTCCTGTGATTATCCTGTCTGCCAAAAGCGAAACCAAAGATCAGATGGAAGGCCTGCAAATGGGAGCAGATGATTATATCCCGAAACCGTTCTCACTGGCTATCCTGACTACGAAGATACAGAATATGATGCGGACCCGCAGGCGTATGCTTGAACGGTATTCCAAATCTCTGGAAGTGGAACCGGAAAAGATTACGTTCAACGCCATGGATGAAGCTTTATTGAAACGTGCCGTTGCCATCGTAGAAAAGAATATGGATAATATTGAATTCTCTACCGACGAGTTCGCCAGAGAAATGAATATGAGCCGTTCTAATCTGCACCTCAAATTGAAAGCTATCACAGGTGAATCGACTATCGACTTTATACGCAAGATTCGTTTCAATGAAGCGGCAAAACTACTGAAGGATGGCCGCTATACAATAGCAGAGGTCAGTACAATGGTAGGATTTAATACGCCGTCTTACTTTGCTACGAGTTTCAAAAAGTATTTCGGATGCTTGCCTACGGAGTATATTAAGAAAGCAAAGGGATAAACAACTAGAGAGGTAAATCCAAAAATATTATGATTTTTACGGATTGGATTCCATAAAAATCATAATATTTTTGGATTTACAGAGAGTTTATACATAACAAACAACCTCAATGTATAAAACAGTACTTTTCTTTTTTCAGTAGGGTTTTGAGCTAAATTCATAGTTACAAGGATTAATCTAACACAATAGTCTTTTTAATAATTCTTCTTGGAGCTATTATTTTCTTCGTTCCCTAATAAATTTGCGTTCCACTTAAGTGGAGCAATAGTTCAACTTAAGTGGTTCTATCGTTCGACTTAAGTGGAACGCAAACTAGAATGTAGAGCTAATTATTATTTATAGAAGATAGGAAACTAAACACAGTATTAAAACAGCTTATCTCTTATTGACAACTAGCGTTTAGTTCGTCTCCGTACCGTTTCCCTCCCGTATCAAAATGAATTAGTTCATTTCATAAAAGAATAGGATGAAAGTTACATTATGATGTATAAAAAGCTTAATATCAGCCTAAAAACCGTTTTTCTAAACATTATTAATATATGATTCAACAATATTAATATCAAAAAATCATTTTTTGAACAAAGTGTGAACAGGACAAATCATCATTTCTAAATAAACAGATTACATTTGCAAACAGTAAAATATAACTTTTAATAATTAAAACCTAATAAAGTATGAAGAACATCTTTATTTGTTTATTCGCAATGTTCTTTCTGTCTAATTGCACAGACGACAAAGACGAATTAATCATTGGAGAGCCCAACAACGACAAAGAAAACATTCTTCCCGATGAAGGTGAAGGAATTGAAAAAAAACTATTTGAAGTTATCAATCTAGATTATAAAGGTCTAGAAAAAGTAAAACAGTACTATGAAGCAGGAAACTATCAATTAGCTGCTAATGCATTACTAGATTATTATCGCATGCGTACAGATGTAGTAAACCCGAATGTAACTCTTTTAGGAACTACAGCATCAGCAGTGGAACTAAACATTGCAAATCAAGCTCTGGACTATCGCTTTTATGTAAGGAACTTCCCTGAAACTAGAGGAGAAACCGATGGAGTTAGAGACGAGTCGAAAGATATTTACTATTCTTTCAAAAATAGTGATGGAACAATAAATTGGGACTTAAAGGTTGACGGCATAACAGATAATGAGTTCAAATATCAGCGTCATCGTCATCAGTGGATGGTACCTCAAGCTAAAGCGTATTACATGACTAAAGACGAGAAATACATACTGTCTTGGAAAGAAGTTTTCACCGATTGGATGAAAAATTATCCATGTCCGGAAGTTATTAAGGATGAATATTTTCCATGGTCCGGATTACAAATCGCAGAGCGAGTTAGCTCACAAGCAGATTTAATGACCTATTATATACATTCTGCCAATTTCACTCCTGAATGGTTATCCATCTTTCTCACTCAGTATGTAGATCAAGTGGAGAGCATCCGCAAACTCTATAAACCGGAAGGTAATATATTAGTAACACAGTTATATTCACTTACTTTAGCTGGTGTTTTATTCCCGGAACTAAAGAAAGCAGAAGAATGGGTGGAAGAAGGTACCCGCAAATTAAACGAACAAATAAAAGAACAGTTCAATCCCGACGGTATACAAAACGAGCTTGACCCGAGTTATCATGTAGGTGCTATTTCAGACTTCTATAACGCCTACGAAGTGGCAAAAGAGAATAATAAAGCACATTATTTTTCAGCCGATTATATGCCGTCCTTACGTAAAGCAACAGAATTTGTGATGGACTTAGTTTATCCGAACTACTCTGTAGAAAATTTTAACGACACTCGTTCAGGACGTATGCAAAAGAGTATGTTGATAAAGAATTTCACACGCTATGCACAGATGTTTCCGGACAACGAAGGTATGAAATGGATGGCTACCCAAGGTAAAGAAGGTAAAAAACCAACTTATACATTAAAAGCATACGAATATTCCGGTTATTACATGCTACGTAATGGATGGGATCAAGACCCTAGTAAAGTGTCCATGTTCATTTTAAAGAACAACTATAATCCTAAAAAGAAATGGCATTGTCAAGCGGATAATAACACATTCAGCTTATTCCATAAAGGACGTAACTTCTTCCCTGATGCAGGTGTATATGCATATAGTGGTGATTCGCAGCGAAATGTATATGAGCAAACAGCTTGGCACAATACTATCACTATATTTGAAAACAACATTGACCAAATGTTAGGAAAGTTCATTTACAAGGGAACAGATGGTAACACGAATTATATTGTTACTGAAAACGCCGCCTACATACAAAAAGAAACACCGAAATCTGATGTATTAAATCATAGACGATCAGTATTCCATGTTAACCACAATGACATTGATAATGGATTCTTTGTTCTCGTAGATGAACTATATGGTCCGGAAAAGGGACAAAAATACAATCTAAACTTCAATCTTTGCGAAGGAACCAAAGACGGAAATGTTGTTGTTGACAACGATCAAGCAAATAACATATTAGGAGCGCACACTGTTTTTAAAGATGGCAATAACATTGTCATTCGTACATATTCTGAAAATGTGGATACTAAAACTGCATTGACTGCAAAAGCTAGTAACATATCAAATGATCATGGCGTAGTATCATATAAAGATCGTTTAAGATACCTTATCACGCTTAGAAAAGGAAAAGCAGAAACTGCAACTCGTGCCATTACTGTCATATATCCAACCTCCAATCCAACAGGTACCACAATTAATGCTGAATTTACCGATGGAGGTTACACAGGAAAAGCTGTTGCTATCAAAGTCACGGTAAATGGTACTCCTTATGAGTTAAGCTATACAATACCAGAAAATAATAACTAATATCATAACACTATGAATTTAAAAAAACTAACCTCTAGATTCCTGGCAATCTTATCTATAGTAGTCCTGACTCTTACAGGCTTCTCATGCACGGATACAGAGACTACCAACACAACTGGCTTTGCCATCTATTATTACAGCCTCACTGATATAGGTCCATCAATGAATGCAGTGATTGAAAAGCCTACATATACAGGAGGTGAACCGACAGATTTCGTTATCACCGGAATCACTTTTAATGGTGAACCATACACATCCGAATCATTTATCATTGACAGCAAGGATGGTAGTGTTCGAATTGTTAACTCTGATAATCTACCGGTGGGATTATATTCCATCTCTGTAGGATGTAATAGCAATGGCAACTACCATGAATTCAAAGATGCCATACAAGTAAAAATGTTGCCCAGCGTTCCCGATGGAATTAAAGTAGAACCTGATTATATTGAAATCGACTTTGAAGAAATTGGAGAATCGAAAGCTACTGCAAAAGTAATAACAGAAGGTGAACACGTCACAATCCCCAGCGGCGGTTATGCAATAGCAGATGGTCCGGAGAAAGAATTCTTCAAGATTTCTCAAAGTGGAGTTATTTCTATTAATCCAGATGAAGAGGCTATAAAGAAGATGAAACCGGGTTTGCACAAAGTATCATTAAAACTGACTACTTTAGCAGGAGAAGGTATATTTGCTGATGCTATCACATTCAATCTGACTTCCAAACCAATAGATGTAACGTATAACGCTACCAATAAAGGTATCATGGAGAAAGAGTCTGAAACGAACGGACAAACAGAATATATCAGCCCTATGCCTGTCATTGAAGGTTCAACAGAGGAAGCTAAGTTCAGTATAGCTAACATTATTCCGGAAATAGCAGAAGGAAAAGTGACTATCAATGAAACAACCGGAGCTATATCAATCGCCAAAGGACATGGTATCACAGAAGCCGGAAACTATGAAATCACTATAAAAGTTTCCAACAAATTCGCTCCTGAAGGTGTAGAAATGCCAACTAAATTCACAATTCAAGTAGTTGATGAAATCACTCCTATATCAGGATTTGAATACGCAGCTTTAGAGATAGCACAATACGCGCCTATATCAGCTCAACCCAAAGAAGGAATGCAAGGAAACTATGTCACCTATTCATTCGTAGACCTTGACCAAAAGTTTGAAGGACAATTGACTATCAATCCGAGTAATGGTAAGATCACTGCAAAAAAAGGGAATAGTATACCAGAAGGCAGATATGAAGTTAAGGTACAAGCAGATAACAGTAAGGGAAATCCGACTATCACAACTTTCTTATTAACAGTTACTCCAAATCCTAATAATATAGTGTATGTATATTACGGTAATAACCTCGGATTGGATAAGGCAACAGAAGCTTCACAATATCGTATTAGAAGTGCAGCAGAATTGGGTAGTTTGGTTTTAACTCCAGAAACGAATTTAGATGATAAAGGTATTGTTTTCAAATGGAAGATAGCCACTAAATTCAATTTAGACGATCCTAATCAAACAGGATATCCTATGATAGATGAAGCAACAGGTGTAGTTCGATTCTCCCCGGATAATTTCAAAGAAGCTGATGCTCCTATCGCTTATCTAATAGTAGAAGCCACAGCCGGAGAAGGTGATCTTGCAAGAACTTTTAAAACTTTCATTGCATTTGACTTTAATCCTAGTACAAATTCTATTAGAATAGAATATACTCCATTTGTATTCAAAGTAAACCCAAGAAAGGGAGGAATTTCTGTAGAACCTACGTTAGTCGGAGTAACAGATGTTTCACAATTTGTAATGGATTATCGTCGTTCATTCCGTTATCAAAATCTGGAAGGACCTAAAACACATAAATCGGGGGCAATCAGCACCAACAATAACAATACAAATCCTCCAACTCCAGCTGATCCAACCTATTTTATGAACCAAGTATGGCGTAATTATTATGGATCAAAAGCACCCAATTATGGAGCAAGAGCACCTATGTCCTATTATGATGGAATTTCTAATAAAATTAATAAGAAGTTATCAGATGCATTAGGTTATGTCGACCCGACCAAAGGATGGGCTGTCACCATTAATCCCAATAAATGGTTTGGTGATCCTGCGTATGGAGAAGAAAACGGACAATTTGCCAATGGTATTATGACTGGTCAAATGACCTATAGAACAGATGGAGATTCAGGCAAATTAAGCTCTGATAAGAATTGTCCCAAAGCATTCCCATTATTGATATGGTTTGATGAAAATTTCTAAATTAAAAGACATTACAATTATGTACAATATATCTACAAAAGCAATAAGCAAAAGAGGGTGGTTCACCCTCTTAGCTCTCATAGCTACAATCTGTGTTTCGGCACAAAACGTCAAAGGTGTGGTAGTAGACGAAACAGACATGCCTATGATTGGTGCTACCGTCATGGTAAAAGGAAGTCAAACCGGAACGACAACTGATTTTGATGGTAACTTTACTATCCAAGCCCAAAAAGGTTCAACACTGGTATTCAGCTATATTGGTTATAAAAATCAAGAAGTGAAAATTGCGCAAACAGACAAAAAGTTAAACATTAAAATGGAACCGGACAATGCAGTGCTTGATGAAGTTATTGTAGTGGGTTATGGTTCTATGAAAAAAAGTGACTTGACTGGTTCTGTAGCTTCTGTTGCCGCCAAGGATATAGAAGAATTTAAAAGCAGTTCTGTTATGGCAGCTTTAGGAGGTCAAGTGGCCGGTGTACAAATTACCCAAACTGACGGAACTCCAGGCGCAGGATTTGATATTAAGATTCGTGGTGTAGGAACATTAAACGGTGACGCTACTCCCCTTTACATTGTTGACGGTTTCCAAGTTGACAACATTGACTACTTGGCAAACTCTGATATTGAATCTATTCAAATTCTAAAAGATGCTTCTTCATCAGCTATTTACGGTGCGCGCGCAGCTAATGGTGTAGTGATGGTAACCACTAAATCAGGTAAGGTAGGTAGACCAGTAGTCAGCTACAATGGTTCTGCTACTTATCGTAAAATCACCAAACAATTAGACTTGCTCAACGCCTATGAATTTGTAAAACTACAGGGAGAACTAGATACCAAGTTTATCCCCGGTTATTACCGCAACGAAATCAATTCCGAAACAGGGGAGTATTACAAATATCGTACTTTGGACGACTATATTGGAGTAGAATCTGTAGATTGGCAAGGAGAAACTTTCAGTCCTACTTGGTCGCAAGATCATAACATTTCCGTAACAGGAGGTAATGACGGTACCAAATACTCTGCTTCTTTCTCTCATTACAAAGAAAACGGTATTTTCAGAAATAGCGGTTTTACTAAAACAACCGGTAAAGTTCGTATCAATCAGAAGATTAATAAGTATATTACAGCCGATGCTACTATCAATTATTCCAATACATTGAAAGAAGGTGCCGGAACTTCCGGTGATGGAGGACGTTTCAATATGTTAGGACAGATATTAAGATCACGTCCTACAGGAGGTCTGGCTAAAACCAATGAAGAACTACTGGCTAGTGCCATCGACCCGGCTATGTTGGAAACAGGCGAAAGTCTAGCACAGGTGAACCCCATCCTACAAGCTGAAAATACGACAGACAACAAGCGCTCTGAAATGTGGAGTGCCAATTTGTCTCTTACTGCAAAAATCACTAAGAAATTAACATTTAAGACAGCTGGTACATACAATACGACCAACACCCGTAGAGATGTATTCTACAAAACTCAGACAAGACAGGCCTACACTAATGGTCAAATGCCTTATGGAGAAACTCAGATGGGACGCGAAAAACGTTGGACCAATTACAACCAGTTAACATGGGTAGAAAAAATAAAGCAACATCGTTATGAAATAATGTTAGGTGAGGAACTCGCATACAGAAGTTCCGAATTCTTATTGGGACAAGCAAAAAATTTCCCTTCAGATAATATCGGTAATGACAATCTAGGTCTAGGTGCAGTTCCCAGTAAAGTAAACACCTCGTTTGGAGATAAAACCATGTTATCATTTTTTGCGCGGGGAAATTATTCATTCAACGACAAATATATGCTGACAGCTACTGTACGTGCGGATGGTTCTACTGTTTTCTCATACAAAAATAAATGGGGATTTTTCCCGGCTTTCTCCGCTGCATGGCGTATCTCGGAAGAAAAATTCATGAAACAGAATCTTCCTTTTGTATCTAACATGAAACTTCGTTTAGGATGGGGTATTGTAGGTAACGACCGTATTGCTAATTTCCTGTCATTAGACCTCTATACACAAAGTAAATATGGTATTGGTAACACAACTTCCACTGTACTGACTCAATCTCACCTGAAGAATAAAAATTTGAAATGGGAAGGTTCAAGTACTACCAATCTAGGTGTTGACCTTGGGTTCTTTGATAATCGCCTGAATGTTACAGCTGATTTCTTTATCAAGAATACCAAAGACTTGCTACTTGCGCAAAACCTAGCGTATGTTACCGGATTCTCATCACAAATGCAGAATATTGGTAAAATCCAGAATCGCGGTATCGAATTGGCTATTAATAGCACTAATATCCAAAATCGTAATTTTACCTGGAGTACAGACTTCAATATTTCATTCATTCGCAATGAACTGAAAGCTTTATCTTCCGGTGCCAACTATGCAGAAGCATATTCTAACTTCGATAGAACCAATTATACTCAATCAGACTATCGTGCCATAGTAGGCGAATCATTAGGATTGATTTACGGTTATGAATTCGATGGTATTTATCAAGTAGACGATTTCTACACTTCAGCCGCTACAGGAAAACTCATCTTGAAGCCGGGTATTACGAACAACACACGTTATGATGGTGGGGCTGCTCCGGGCGTAGTAAAATACAAAGACCAAAACGGTGACGGAAAGATCACTACCGCCGACCGCACAGTCATCGGTAATGCCATGCCGAAATGGTTTGGAGGTATCACCAACTCTTTTAGTTTCAAAGGAATAGATTTTAGTTTCATGTTACAATACAGCTATGGCAATGATGTGTTCAACGCAACCCGTCAGTTTGCAACCGGTTCACAAGACCAGCGCTACAATATGCTGGCAGAAGTCGCCGATCGTTGGAGTCCTACCAATGCATCCAACAAAGTACCCTCAACGAAAGGGTATGTAAAGGGAGACGTGTACTCACGCTTCGTAGAAGACGGTTCGTTCCTACGACTGAAGAACATGACATTAGGATACAGCCTGCCGAAAAAATGGATTAACAAAATCCACATATCCAAACTTCGCATATATGGTACTGCACAGAACTTGTTCTGCATCAGCGGATATAGCGGATATGATCCGGAAGTCAGCACAGCAGCCAGCAATCCTATGACTCCCGGTCTGGATTGGGGTGCATATCCAAAGAGCAGAGTATTTACATTCGGACTTGATGTTCAATTTTAAACGAGTATAACAATGAAAAAACTAATATATTATATATCAGCACTGGCTTTATGCACATTGTCTTTCACTTCATGTTCCGATTTATTGGATGAAGATCCGAAATCAGATATTAGAAAGAACCAATATATGAACAATGCATCTGAAGCCAACAATGTATTGTTAGGAGTTTACCGCAACATGGTGGCAGATAACCTTTATGGTATGAACTTATCATGCATATTTGATTTAACTAATGACCTGGCACAATGTGAAGGAAACAGTACCAGTAGTTTCCGTGAATATCCGGCTAATGCATTCAATCCCAACAATTCGTATGTGCAAAATACATGGGCATCCTTATATAGTGCTATTTATAGCGCCAACGACTTTATAGAGCGTCTGGAAGTTAAAATGGTTACATACAATCTAAACGATCAAGCACTCGCCACTATGTATTTAGCGGAAGCAAGAGCATTGAGAGCATTGTATTATTTTGAGTTGGTACGTTGGTATGGTAACATTGCATTAATTACTAACACATCCGAATCATCTAAAAATCCGTCAGAGTTCGTTCAAGCAGATCCTCGCGACGTATACAAGTTCATTGAAGAAGATCTTAAATTTGCTATCGAAAATTTACCGTTTGAATCAGATGACACCCTGCGTGCTAACACTCGATTCCGTTTTTCTAAAGGCGGTGCATTGGGATTGCTGACTCGTGTATATGTCACTTGGGCAGGCGAACCCATTAAAGATACAGAAAAATGGAAACAAGCTGCATTGACGGCAGAGAAGCTTATCAACTCCGGTAAACATCATATGTTAGATAATTATGAACAACTTTGGGAAAATACATGTAATGGTACATGGGATCCGGCAGAAAGTTTAATTGAGGTAAGTTTCTATGCAAATTCTGTTACTGGTACAGCCAGCGAAGACCCGGTAGGGCGTATTGGTAAATGGAATGGAGTCAGAGTTACCGAAATTCCAGGAACACGAGGACGTAATGCTGCCAACGTTAAAGTAGTACATACATTCTTCCTAGATTGGTTAAACAAAGAAAAAGGAGATAAACGCCGTGATCTTTCCATAGCTAATTACAAATATGATCCAGATAAATCTTTCTGGGCAAAACCGGAGGAAGTAGACAAACCTACAGCCGGCCAAAAAAATAAGCAAAATTATACTCCGGCAAAATGGGACACTGAAAAGTATGTAAAAGAATACAACTTCTTACTGAATAACGATAAATCAAATGTCAATTGGTATATATTACGCTATGCAGACGTATTACTCATGTATGCAGAAGCACTTAACGAATGGCATCATGGTCCCAACAATGCAGCATTAGCAGCTCTTAATATGGTTCGCCGCCGCGGATATGGACTTCCTTATAATGAAGCAAATACAACTGTTGATTTAAAATCAACATCATACGAGGGATTCCAAGAATATATCCGGAATGAACGTGCCTATGAACTCGCTTTCGAAGGAAATCGCCGCCAAGATTTAATACGTTGGGGGATGTATTATGAAACAATAGTGAATACTTATACAAAATTAATTGGTTGGTATCCGGAAGCAAACTATGTAGCTTACCAATATACCCAAAAGAATAAACACGAACTACTCCCTATCCCAGCTCGTGACATGAGTTTGATGGAAAACTTCAAGCAGAACCAAGGATGGGGCGACTAATCTTTTTCTGATAAAAAAATCTATAATTTCTCTCCAATATGCCTTAATTAGGGCATATTGGAGAAAATTAAAACCTTTTTCAACAAAATCAAAACTTGAAAAGCAGAGTTCAAACTCCTTTTGGACAATCCTGCAACACAAAGTTAAGCCTTTCCACTACTTTTGTATCAGTTACAAAACTTCTAAAAACAATCACTTAAAATGAATAACATGAAAAAGAAACTTGTTCTCTTTGCTTCGGTTAGTATTGCACTTGCATCGTGCCAGACAACCCCAAAGGAAGACTACAGTTGGATAAAAAAAGGACTGGATGTAGCTTCTGCCCAATTACAACTTTCTGCAGAAGAGGTTAGTGGTACGGGAATGTTGCCACGCTCCATCCGTACCGGCTATGACATGGATTTCCTTTGCCGTCAGTTGGAAAGAGATTCATCAACATTCAAAGATTCACTACGCGCACAACCCACTGCTGACCAGCTAGGCAAACGTCGCCTCTGCAACGTTTATGACTGGACGAGTGGTTTCTTCCCCGGCTCATTGTGGTACGCATACGAACTGACAGGAAACGATACACTGAAAACTCAAGCCATCCAATATACAAATCTGCTGAATCCGGTACGCTATTATAAAGGTACGCATGATTTGGGATTCATGGTCAACTGCAGTTATGGCAACGCAGAACGTCTTTCACCCAATGACACCATTGCCGCTGTGATGAGAGAAACTGCCGATAACCTCTGCGGCCGTTTCAACGATTCTATCGGCGCTATCCGTTCATGGGATTTCGGAACATGGAACTTCCCGGTTATTATCGACAATATGATGAACCTCGATCTTCTGTTTAATGTAGCCAAAGCGACAGGTGACAATAAATACAAAGACATTGCTATCAAGCATGCTATGACTACCATGAACAATCACTTCCGTCCGGATTATACTTGCTGGCATGTAGTAAGCTACAACAACGACGGAACTGTTGAACGCAAACAAACTCACCAAGGCAAGAATGACGATTCTTCATGGGCACGTGGTCAAGCATGGGCTGTATATGGCTACACAGCTTGCTACCGTGAAACAAACGACAGTACTTTCCTGAACTTCGCTATCAAAGTAGCTGATATGATTATGGATCGCGTTAAAACAGACGATGCTATCCCCTACTGGGATTATGATGCTCCTGTAACTAAAGAAACTCCACGCGATGTATCTGCTGCCTCTGTCACTGCTTCTGCCATGATCGAACTAAGCACCATGGTTCCCGACGGACAGAAATACTTGGATTATTCGGAAAAGATTCTGAAGAGTTTGTCAAGCGACGCATATCTTGCAAAAGTGGGTGACAATCAAGGTTTCATTCTGATGCACTCTGTCGGTTCACTGCCCAACGGTTCTGAAATCGACACTCCACTAAACTATGCTGACTATTACTATCTGGAAGCATTGAAGAGATTCATGGAATTGAAGAAGTTGAGAGTTGAGAATGGAGAGTTGAGAGTGATCCAATAATACAAAAGCAAGAGTGTTCTCAATCGTAAATTGTAAATCGTAAAATCGTAAATTATATCATGAATAAAACTTTAAAGTATATCGTTCTGCTGGCAATCGCTTGTTTTGTAGGCAAAGCTAGTGCCCAAGAACTGAAAAGCGAAGTCTTTTCAATTCTTAACCTGGACTATCCGGGATTGGAAAAAGTGAAAGCTTTGCATCAGGAAGGTAAAGATGAGGATGCTGCCAAAGCATTACTAGACTATTACCGTGCACGTACCAACGTAAAAACTCCGGATATCAATCTGAACAAAGTGACTATCAGCAAAGAAGAACAGCAGTGGGCAGATGACGGATTGAAACATACATTCTTCGTACATAAAGGTTATCAACCTTCTTACAACTATGGAGAAGACATCAACTGGCAATACTGGCCGGTGAAAGACAATGAACTCCGTTGGCAGTTGCACCGTCACAAATGGTTCACTCCGATGGGAAAGGCTTATCGCATATCCGGTGACGAGAAATATGCTAAAGAATGGGCACATCAGTATATCGACTGGATCAAAAAGAATCCGTTGGTAAAGATGAACAAGAAAGAATATGAGCTGATAAGTGATGGAAAAATCAAAGGTGAAGTAGAAAATGTACGTTTCGCATGGCGTCCGCTGGAAGTTAGTAATCGTCTGCAGGACCAGACTTCACAGTTCCAGTTATTCCTCCCTTCTCCTTCTTTCACTCCGGACTTCCTGACAGAATTCCTGGTGAACTATCACAAACATGCTATACATATCCTTGCTAATTATTCCGATCAAGGTAACCACTTGCTGTTTGAAGCTCAACGTATGATCTACGCCGGTGCTTTCTTCCCTGAATTCAAAGATGCTCCGGCATGGAGAAAAAGCGGTATCGATATTCTGAACCGTGAAATTCATGTACAGGTATACGAAGACGGCGGACAGTTCGAACTTGATCCACATTATCATCTGGCAGCTATTAACATTTTCTGTAAAGCTTTAGGTATCGCAGATGCCAACGGATTCCGTAAAGAATTCCCACAGGATTATCTGGATACTATCGAAAGCATGATTATGTTCTACGCAAACATTTCTTTCCCTGATTATACCAATCCATGTTTCAGCGATGCTAAGTTGACAACAAAGAAAGAAATGGTGAAAAACTACAAAGCATGGAGTAAACTGTTCCCGAAAAACCAGGCTATCAAATACTTCGCAACTGAAGGTAAAGAAGGTGCATTGCCGGATTATATGTCTAAAGGATTCTTGAAATCAGGTTTCTTTGTATTCCGTAACTCATGGGGAATGGATGCTACGCAAATGGTAGTAAAAGCTGGTCCGAAAGCATTCTGGCATTGTCAGCCGGATAACGGAACGTTTGAACTTTGGTTTAACGGCAAGAATTTGTTCCCGGATTCTGGTTCGTATGTCTATGCCGGTGAAGGCGAAGTGATGGAACAACGCAACTGGCACCGTCAGACTTGTGTTCACAACACAGTAACGCTGAACAACAAGAACTTGGATACGACAGAATCTGTGACTAAATTGTGGCAACCGGAAGGTGCTATCCAAACTTTAGTGACCGAAAATCCTAGTTACAAGAACCTGAAACACCGTCGTTCCGTTTTCTTCGTTGACAACACTTACTTTGTCATTGTAGACGAAATGATCGGTAGCGCCAAAGGTTCCATCAATCTTCACTATCAAATGCCAAAAGGAGAAATTGCCAACAGCCGCGAAGACATGACGTTCCTGACACAATTTGAAGACGGCAGCAACATGAAACTGCAATGTTTCGGTCCCGACGGTATGTCGATGAAGAAAGAACCGGGTTGGTGCTCAACTGCTTATCGCAAACGTTACAAACGTATGAATGTATCTTTCAACGTGAAGAAAGACGGCGAAGAAGCTGTACGTTACATCACAGTTATCTACCCAGTTAAGAAAAGCGCAGATGCCCCTAAATTTGCAGCTAAGTTCAAGAACAAAGCGTTCGATGAAAACGGACTGGAAGTAGAAGTGAAAGTAAACGGAAAGAAACAGTCATTAAAATACAAACTATAATAAAGCTGACTAAAAAGTCGGTCGCATCTCAATTTCTCCTCCTTCCGGAAGGAAGGGAATTGGAGATGCAACCGGCTTTTTAGTCACTCCCCTTCATCATTATGGAAAACTATTACACCCCCTCTGCCCTACTCCTCCCACTAGCTGCACTAAGTCTCGCTTCCTGCGGCAATCAAAAGAAAGAAGAGACCAGACAACCGAACATCATCTTCATGATGACGGATGACCATACCACTCAAGCAATGTCCTGCTACGGAGGAAATTTGATTCAGACTCCTAACATGGACCGGATTGCCAACGAAGGTATCCGTTTTGACAACTGCTACGCTGTCAACGCTCTTTCAGGACCTTCACGCGCCTGCATCCTCACCGGTAAGTTCAGCCACGAGAATGGTTTTACCGATAACGCCAGTACGTTCAACGGAAATCAGCAGACATTCCCCAAACTGCTTCAACAAGCCGGATATCAGACTGCAATAATTGGTAAATGGCATCTTATCAGTGAACCGCAAGGATTCGATCATTGGAGCATCCTTAGCGGCCAACACGAACAAGGTGACTATTACGATCCTGATTTTTGGGAAAACGGGAAGCATATTGTAGAAAAAGGATACGCCACGGATATTATTACTGATAAAGCCATTGAATTCCTCGAAGGTCGCGACAAGAACAAACCTTTCTGCATGATGTATCATCAGAAAGCTCCGCACCGCAACTGGATGCCTGCTCCCCGCCATCTGGGTATATTCAACAATACCACTTTCCCGGAACCGGCTAATCTGTTCGACGACTATGAAGGCCGCGGAAGAGCAGCCCGTGAACAGGACATGTCTATCGAACATACACTGACAAACGACTGGGACCTCAAATTGCTGACTCGTGAAGAGATGCTGAAAGATACCACCAACCGTCTTTACAGCGTATACAAACGTATGCCTATTGAAGTTCAGGATAAATGGGATTCTGTATATGCCGGACGCATTGCCGAATACCGCAAAGGTGACCTGAAAGGCAAATCATTAATCAGCTGGAAATATCAGCAATATATGCGTGATTATCTGGCGACAGTTCTGGCAGTAGACGAAAATATCGGCCGCCTGCTGAATTATCTCGAAAAAATTGGTGAACTGGACAACACAATCATTGTCTACACCTCCGACCAAGGTTTCTTCCTTGGCGAACATGGCTGGTTTGACAAACGCTTTATGTATGAAGAATGTCAACGCATGCCGCTTATTATCCGTTATCCGAAAGCAATTAAAGCAGGAAGTACCAGTAATGCCATCAGCATGAATGTGGACTTTGCTCCTACTTTCCTCGACTTTGCCGGAATAGAGATTCCATCGGATATCCAAGGATCCTCCCTGAAACCGATATTGGTGAATGAAGGCAAAACTCCTGCCGATTGGCGCAAAGCTGCTTATTATCATTACTACGAATACCCTGCAGAACATTCTGTGAAGCGTCATTATGGTATTCGCACACAAGACTTCAAATTGATTCATTTCTACAACGACATCGACGAATGGGAAATGTATGACATGAAAGCTGACCCAAGAGAAATGAACAATGTCTTCGGAAAACCGGAATATGCTGAAAAGCAAAAAGAGCTGATGCAACTGCTTCAGGAAACTCAAAAACAGTATAAAGATACAGACCCGGATGAAAAGGAAAAGGTTCTTTTCAAAGGTGACAGAAGACTGATGAAAAATCGCTAAATGATTATTTTGCGGAGTGCCCTGAAAGGGCTTAATTATATAGCGTAGGGCAACGCCCTACGTAAAAACGACAATCTGAATTTGCGCCCTGAAAGGGCATAATTGTATACAGTTCCGCCCTTTCAGGGCTTGTGGCTGGTGTGCTTTTTTCGTAGGGCGTTGCCCTACGCTATATAATTAAGCCCTTTCAGGGCACCCCCAATAAATATATAATTGTAAGAACCGATAAATTCTTATTTAACCGATAAATTCCCATTTATATAAAAAAGATTAACCAAAAACAATTATATCATGGATAGAAGAAAGTTTTTAAAAAACACAGGCTGGTCTTTCCTCGGACTGGCAGCTTCGGGCAGCTTGCTCGGTTCTTGCGCAGCAGGAAGCAAAGAGGCTAAGAAAATTATGCCATCAGCCAGCAACCTCAAAATGTATTGGGGCGACTTACACAACCACTGTAACATCACATACGGACACGGCGACATGCGCGATGCTTTTGAAGCAGCGAAAGGACAATTGGATTTTGTTAGTGTTACTCCTCATGCTATGTGGCCGGATATTCCCGGAGCAGATGATCCTCGCCTGAAATGGGTGATCGATTACCACACGGGAGCTTTCAAACGTTTGCGTGAAGGCGGCTATGAGAAGTACGTAAAAATGACAAATGAGTATAACAAGGAAGGTGAATTCCTGACTTTTGTAGGGTACGAAGCTCATAGTATGGAACATGGAGACCATGTTGCATTGAACTATGATTTGGACGCACCACTTGTAGAATGTACTTCAATCGAGGACTGGAAAGAAAAAGCAAAAGGACATAAGGTATTCGTTACCCCGCACCACATGGGTTATCAGGGTGGCTATCGCGGTTACAACTGGAAATGCTTTACCGAAGGAGATATTACTCCATTCGTAGAAATGTATTCCCGTCACGGTCTGGCAGAAAGCGATCAGGGAGACTACCCCTATTTGCATGATATGGGACCACGCCAATGGGAAGGAACCATTCAATATGGTCTTGAATTGGGTAATAAGTTTGGTATCATGGCTTCCACCGACCAACATTCCGGTTATCCGGGAAGCTATGGAGACGGACGCATCGGTGTTTTGGCTCCGTCACTGACTCGTGATGCCATTTGGGAAGCTCTACGTACCCGTCATGTATGTGCCGCAACCGGTGATAAGATTATTATCGACTTCCGCCTCAACGACGCTTTCATGGGTGATGTTGTTCGCGGTAACAGTCGTCGTATCTATCTGAATGTCACAGGTGAAAGCTGTATTGACTATGTAGATATTGTAAAGAACGGGCAGATTTTAGCTCGTATGAGCGGTCCGTTGACTCCCGTTGCTCCGGAAGGTGATACGGTACGTTGCAAAGTTAAAGTTGATTTTGGTTGGAATCGTGAAGAGAAATACGTACATTGGCAGGGCAAACTGTCGGTAGACAAAGGGCAGATTCATAGTGTAACTCCTTGTTTCCGTGGCGCAGCATTCACTTCTCCGCAAGAAGGTGAAACTGAATTCCACACACATGTCAACCGTATTGTATCCGTTGGCGACAAGGAAACCGAACTGGATATGTACAGCAGCAAGAATCCGAATACGACTACAGCAGCCATGCAAGCTGTAATTCTTGATGTGGAAATGCCGAAAGACGGTAAGGTCATTGCCGAATTCAATGGCAAGAAGTTTGAACATACGTTGGGCGAGTTGCTCGAAGGTTCACGTTCACATTTCATGATCGGTTGGTTGAGCGAGGCTATTCTCTTCAATCGTGCCATGCCGGAAAGCTGTTTCACTCTGGAACATTACATGGAAGATAAAGAGCCACAGCGGGATACGGATTACTACTATGTACGCGTTCGCCAACGTGACGGACAATGGGCTTGGAGTTCACCGATTTGGGCGGAAAGAGTGTAGTTTTTAAGTATTAAGTATCAAGTATTAAGTATTAACGTGGTATGGAGAAAGAATACGCTATAGGAATTGACCTTGGCGGAACTTCAGTAAAATACGCCCTTATTGATAATGAAGGCGTATTTTACTTTCAAGGGAAGTTACCGTCGAAAGCCGATGTTTCAGCAGAAGCTGTCATCGGACAGTTGGTTACTGCTATCAATGAAGTGAAAGCCTTTGCACAGGAAAAAGACTACAAAATTGATGGTATAGGAATCGGAACACCGGGCATTGTGGATTGTACGAACCGTATTGTTTTAGGAGGTGCGGAAAATATCAACGGCTGGGAAAACATTCACTTGGCAGACCGTATTGAAACGGAAACCGGACTTCCTGCTTTATTGGGAAATGATGCCAATCTGATGGGACTGGGAGAAACAATGTACGGAGCCGGTCAGGGAGCCACTCATGTTGTTTTCTTGACGGTAGGAACGGGTATTGGCGGTGCAGTAGTCATCGACGGCAAATTGTTCAACGGTTATGCCAACCGGGGAACGGAGCTGGGACACGTGCCTCTCATTGCCAATGGCGAACCGTGTGCTTGCGGTTCCGTCGGCTGTCTGGAACACTATGCTTCCACTTCTGCTTTGGTACGCCGCTTCAGTCAACGAATAATAGACGCAGGCATCTCCTACCCGGATGAAGAGATTAACGGTGAATTGATTGTCCGCCTTTATAAACAAGGGGATCCGATTGCAAAAATATCACTGGAAGAACACTGCGACTTTCTGGGACACGGAATTGCAGGCTTTATTAATATCTTCAGTCCGCAAAAGATTGTGATTGGTGGAGGACTCTCCGAAGCAGGAGACTTTTACATTCAGAAAGTAAGCGAAAAAGCACGTAGTTATGCCATCCCCGACTGTGCTGTGAATACTCAAATCATAGCTGCCGCTCTTGGAAACAAGGCCGGAAGTATTGGAGCTGCGTCACTTGTATTTACTCAATTATCTGCTCCAAACCTGATTAAATTATGAGAAAGAATTTAGGAATGTTGGCGCTGATTATGGCGTTCTGGTTCACCATTTCGTTTATTACTAATATTCTGGGACCACTCATTCCGGACATTATCCACAACTTCAATCTAAGTGACCTGGCGATGGCGGGATTTATCCCGACCTCTTTCTTCCTGGCATACGCCATCATGTCTATCCCTGCCGGATTACTTATTGACCGTTTCGGTGAAAAACCGGTATTATTCGGTGGCTTCCTGATGCCGTTCATCGGCACCATTCTGTTTGCCTGTATGCATACGTATCCGATGTTATTAGCTTCTTCTTTCATCATCGGATTAGGAATGGCCATGTTGCAAACTGTATTGAATCCGCTCCAGCGTACTGTAGGAGGAGAAGAAAACTATGCATTTATAGCCGAACTGGCACAATTCATGTTTGGCATCGCTTCTTTCCTAAGTCCTCTGGTATATACTTATCTGATTCGTGAACTTGACCCGGCAACCTATACAGCCGGGAAAGGTTTCTTTATCGACTTGTTGGCCGATATCACCCCACGGGAAATGCCATGGGTATCTCTTTACTGGGTATTTACCATCCTGTTGTTAGTAATGCTGATTGCTGTCGGTGTCTCCCGCTTTCCCAAGATTGAATTGAAAGAAGATGAGAAAAGCGGGTCCAAAGATTCATATCTGGCTCTATTCAAACAGAAATATGTATGGCTGTTTTTCCTGGGAATCTTCTGCTACGTAAGCACGGAACAGGGAACTTCTATCTTTATGAGCACCTTCCTGGAACAATACCACGGAGTCAATCCGCAAACTGATGGTGCGCAAGCCGTGAGCTATTTCTGGGGATTGATGACAGCCGGCTGTCTCGTAGGTATGATTCTACTCAAGTTGATTGACAGCAAGCGATTGCTGCAAATCTCCGGAATCCTGACCATCATCCTATTATTATCGGCATTATTCGGAAGCAAGGAAGTAGCTATGATCGCTTTCCCTGCTGTCGGATTTAGTATTTCCATGATGTATTCCATCGTATTCTCATTGGCTTTGAACTCTGCTTCACAGCATCACGGTTCATTCGCCGGTATACTATGTTCGGCAATCGTAGGTGGTGCCGGTGGTCCGATGATTGTGAGTACGCTGGCAGATGCAACATCCCTCCGCACAGGTATGCTGTTTATCCTTGTTTTCGTAGGATACATCACCTTTATCGGTTTTTGGGCACGCCCACTGATTAATAACAAGACCGTTCGTCTGAAAGACTTGTTCAAACAACGTTGAACGTTGAACAACAAATGACGAATAAAAAAATGCAAAGTTATATGATGAAACAACGAATATCTATTTTTCTCTTGTTCACCATTCTGCTATCCGCCAACGGGTATGCGCAAAAAGGAATCATGCGCCTGACTCAACAGACTTTGATGCACGAGGTACGCGAAACGCCTTCACCACTGGACGGGCAGCATATCACTGTCAATCCTCCTCGTTTCATGTGGCCGGACAAATTTCCTCACTTGGGTGCCGTATTGGACGGAGTGGAAGAAGAAGACTACAAACCGGAAGTAACTTACCGCATCCGGATTGCACGCGACCCGGAATTCAAATCGGAAGTGATAACCGCTGAAAGGAAATGGGCCTTTTTCAACCCATTCAAACTGTTTGAAAAAGGAAAATGGTATTGGCAATATGCCTACGTTGACAAGGATGGAAAAGAAGAATGGTCGCCCGTTTCTCATTTTTACATAGACGAGCATATACGTACATTCAACCCGCCTTCTCTACAAGAGGTGTTAGCCAAATTACCCAAGACGCATCCCCGCATCTTGCTTGATGCCAAAGATTGGGACAATATCATCGAACGGAATAAAAACAATCCGGAAGCACAGGCTTACATCCGGAAAGCCGATAAATGTCTGAATCATCCGCTGAAACATTTGGAAGAAGAAATTGATACGACCCAGGTTGTCAAGCTGACAAACATCGTTCAATATCGTTCCGCTCTGATTCGGGAAAGTCGTAAGATTGTAGACCGGGAAGAAGCGAATATCGAAGCCATGGTACGTGCTTACTTGCTAACGAAAAACGAGGTATACTACAAAGAAGGTATAAAGCGTCTTTCCGAAATTCTTTCATGGAAGAACAGTAAGTACTTCGCGGGAGATTTCAACCGTTCCACCATTTTGTCTATGAGTACTTCTGCGTATGACGCATGGTATAACCTGCTGACTCCGGATGAAAAGAAACTACTCTTAAGAACGATTCGTGAAAATGGAAAGAAATTCTATCATGAATATGTCAATCACTTAGAAAATCGTATTGCTGATAACCATGTTTGGCAAATGACTTTCCGTATCCTGAATATGGCTGCGTTTGCTACGTATGGCGAACTGCCGATGGCTTCCACCTGGGTGGATTATTGCTACAATGAGTGGGTATCCCGTCTGCCGGGCCTCAACACGGATGGAGGATGGCACAATGGCGATTCTTATTTTCAGGTCAATCTCCGCACATTGATTGAAGTTCCTGCTTTTTATTCCCGTATCAGCGGATTCGATTTCTTTGCTGATCCCTGGTATAACAACAATGCGTTCTACGTCATCTATCAACAGCCTCCATTCTCGAAATCCGCCGGGCAAGGAAACTCACATGAAAGTAAGCTGAAGCCAAACGGTACACGAGTTGGGTATGCAGATGCCTTGGCACGCGAATGTAACAATCCATGGGCAGCCGCTTATGTACGCACTATTTTGCAGAAAGAACCGGATATTATGGAAAAGACTTTCCTCGGAAAATCCGGAGACTTGACCTGGTATCGCTGTACAACAAAGAAAGCGCTCCCCAAAGAAGGCCCTACTCTTGCAGAATTACCGATGGCAAAAGTATTCAATGAAACGGGAATCGGTACGATGAATACTTCTTTGGGAGACATAGATAAGAATGCAATGCTGTCGTTCCGTTCCAGTTCCTACGGTTCCACTTCCCATGCACTAGCCAATCAAAATGCTTTCAATACATTCTACGGAGGTAAAGCCATTTTTTACAGTAGCGGACATCGCACTGGTTTTACAGACGATCATTGTATGTATTCTTACCGTAATACTCGTGCGCACAACAGTATTTTGGTGAATGGAATGACGCAGAAGATCGGGACAGAAGGATATGGCTGGATTCCACGGTGGTATGAAGGAGAGAAAATCGCTTACATGGTAGGAGACGCTTCCAATGCTTATGGTAAAGTGACTTCTCCCCTATGGTTGAAACGTGGCGAATTATCCGGTACGCAATATATGCCCGAAAAAGGATGGGATGAAAACAAACTGGATATGTTCCGTCGTCATATCATCCAATTGGGAACTACCGGAGTTTTTGTGATTTATGATGAATTGGAAGGAAAAGAACCCGTAACATGGAGTTATCTTTTACATACCGTAGAACTGCCTATGGAAATACAGGAACTGACGAATGAAGTGAAAGTTATTGGTAAGAATAAAGCCGGGGGTGTTTCTGTTGCCCATCTTTTCAGTTCGGCAAAAACGGAACAAGCGATGGTAGATACTTTCTTCTGTGCGCCAACCAACTGGAAAAATGTGACGAACGCACAAGGGAAAGCGTTGAAATATCCTAATCACTGGCATTTCTCTTCTACAACGGTTCCGTGTAAAACCGCCCGTTTCCTGACAGTGATGGATACGCATGGAAAGAACCGCCCGGATATGCAGGTAGTTCGCAAAGGTAATACCATTCAGGTAGGCGACTGGACTATAACTTGTAACCTGACAGAAAAAGGGAAAGCCGCCATCTATGTAAGCAATAAAACGGAAAAAGTTTCTTTAAACTATGATGCCGGTAAAAAGGAAGGCGCAACGATAGTCACAGATCAGGTAAAAGGCAAACAGGTTAACAAAGTCCTGACAGACTATTTACCGGATTTTGAGATTTAATTTCTCCCCGCTTTAGATGAAGAAACATATACTCCTATAAAAACGTTATATTTGCAGAGTAAAATTAAATAAAGAAGTAACCATGAAATATATCGGAGCACATGTAAGCGCGTCCGGGGGCGTAGAGTTCGCCCCCGTTAATGCGCATGAAATAGGAGCAAATGCTTTTGCGTTATTCACCAAGAATCAACGCCAATGGGTAAGCAAACCTTTAACAGAAGAAAGTATCAGCCTCTTTAAAGAGAATTGCGAGAAATACGGTTTTCAGCCGGAATATATCCTGCCACATGACAGTTATCTTATCAACCTGGGACACCCGGAAGAAGAGGGACTTCAAAAAAGCCGTGCCGCTTTTCTGGATGAAATGCAACGTTGCGAACAGCTTGGATTGAGACTTTTAAATTTCCATCCCGGCAGTTCTCTCAACAAAATTTCAATAGAAGATTGCTTGTCGCTCATCGCAGAAAGCATTAATATCGCTTTAGAAAAAACAAAAGGCGTAACAGCCGTTATTGAGAACACTGCCGGACAAGGAAGTAATCTAGGTAGCGAATTCTGGCAACTGAAATATATCATCGACCGGGTAAACGACAAGAGCCGGGTGGGTGTTTGCCTCGACACCTGCCATACTTATACGGCTGGTTATGACATTGTCAATGAATACGATAAAGTGTTTGATGAGTTTGACAAGGAAGTGGGATTCAATTACCTTCGAGGTATGCACTTGAATGATTCAAAAAAAGCACTGGGTACCCATGTAGACCGTCACGATAGTATTGGTGAAGGATTGATCGGAAAAGCATTTTTTGAAAGATTGATGCAAGATTCCAGATTCGATAATATGCCGTTGATACTAGAAACGCCGGATGAAAGTAAATGGAAAGAAGAAATTGCATGGCTAAAGAGCATGGAATAATGTTTTCACCACAGAGGACACGGAGGACACAAAGGTGAATTTGGTTTATGACTTACGGTTGTGACCCTAATTTTGATGCGTAATCCTCCTCCATAAAGTTGAAAAAACATGAAAACATCTGCCACCTGCAACCAAAAGCGTGTAATGCACTAGTTGATACATAGTTGGAGCGTGGCAGATACTGTTGCAGATAGGTTGCAGATCAAAGTATCTGCAACACAGTATAAGCCTTGCATAAGCCAATTCTCCAGGAGGGCAAAAGTTTATTGTATACATTAACCTCCCGTTTCCAGGCGGGGAACTGTCGTTTCCGGCATTAGAAATTACAGTTTCCACGGCAGGAAACGACAGTTTCTAAGGCGGGAAACTACAGTTTCTACGTAAGGATACTGTCGTTTCCCCGTAGAGACACTATCATTTCTCCATAGAGTGATCCCAATTATCCCATAGCTTTGCACAAAGGAATCAAGGCTTTTTCTTTGATTATATAACGTGTTGCAGATACTTTATCTGCAACCTATCTGCCGCAGGTATCTGCCACGTTCCAACTACTTATTAACTAGTGTATTACACGCGTTTCGTTGCAGGTGGCAGATGTTTTTATGTTTTTCAACTTTATAGTAGGAAAAACTTTCGTTCATTTCTGCACCGTTTCATTCTTTTTTATACTGTTATGAATTTATACTGCCAACACCTATACTCAATAAATATTCGCCATACTCACTAAAGGTTCATACAATTTCTCTATATCCTGTGAGTCCATCTCTATTTGAACTTGATCTCCAGGCATTAATTTCTGTCCTTTGGGAGGCCAATTCTTACGGTCACGATGCACATTTATAATTATGCAACGTTCCGGTAAACGAAGTTCATCCACCATCTTGCCATCTAAATAAGACCCGCTCATTACTTCTACAGACAATGTATAACGGGGCTCTTCCTTAAAGGCAGGTGAATGAATCATATCATCATATAAAATTACATTGAACGGTTTTATCTGAAGCATTTCCGTAAAGTAATAGGTTAATCCACCTACAACAATGGAAGGATAAAAGACTTCCAAATGTCCCGTAATCTCGGTTATTAAGACAATAGCCGTCAGAGGTGTACGAATGACTGCTACAAGAAATGCCGACATACAAATCAACATGATATAACTGATATTCTCATAAGCAATCACACCCTGTTGAACCATAATCAATCCCACTATTTGCCCCAAAAGTCCTCCTGTCACCAGTGTAGGGATAAAACTTCCTCCCGGTAAACCCGAAGAAAAAGAAAAGGTACTAAAAACGAAATGCAACAACATCATGCCAACAATCCAAAGAATATGTGTATCCGGATGCATGGCCTGTGATAGCAAGAACTGTTCCCCTCCTCCCGTCAGATTAAACTCGGCCATAGAAATCAAAAAAGCAATAAAAAGCAAATACAGCATCTTCACGTATTCAGGATGCTTAATAGCGGGATAAATACGTTTCATCTGAAGAGTAGTGACAGAAAAGAATTTTCCAAAAACAGAAACTACTGCCGCCAACAAAAGAAACAGTTTCACCTGCCCCCAAAAAGTCATTCCAGGCACAATGGCATCTATATGAAAATAAGGATTGATGGGAAAAATCCAACTGGCAACCCCGCCTGCCACGACTCCTGCCAAAAGCGTGGTAATGGCTGTTTTAGGTGCATCGAACCGCTCGATAGATTCGATAACCAACAATGAGGAAGCTAATGGGGCAGCAAAAGCAGCCGCCAATCCGGCACCTGCACCGGCAGACAATAATTGTTTCCGTTCGCCACTAAGCACCCTCCCCCATTTTGATACCAAATATCCGACATACGAACCTATCTGTACGGAAGGTCCTTCACGCCCCAAAGACAATCCGGTACTTAATGCAAGTATCCCACCCACAAACTTCGCAACCAATTCCAGAAAAGGATGCTTATAATCAACCCTCCCATTAATAACTCCACGTGTTTGCGGAATCCCCCCGCCGGTAATAAGCGGCATTTTCTTCACCAGCCAGGATACGAATACAAGTATTCCCCACATCAACAGGAAAAGAGGGATATACCAATACCACTTGGGATGAGAATCAAAGAAATCATGGCGGAGATTAAAGAAGAACTGTAACAGGTAATGATAAGGCACGGCAACAAGCCCCGTCAGTAATCCTACGAAGATACTGACAAAGTAAAGCCGCGCATCAATTAACTTCAATTTAAAGATTCGCCAACGGCCTTTATCCTTCAATCTACTAAAGAAATCAAACATTCGACAAAGTTTTCATTGTTTACGTACGACACAACAACAATCAAAACTCTATTGTGGTTTCAAGCAGACGAAAATTTAATCTTTAATTATCGCCCCATCATATTCAGACGAAGTATAGCGTGTACCATAAAGTATGAACCCAGTGCATTATAGTCTGTGTCGCGAATGGCAGTAGCAGTAATTGTGCGTATCATTGAAACGTCCTGACGGAGAATATCGTATATTTTGAAGCGGAGAAGTAATTGTTTCCGCTTCAGAAAAGCTTTCGACAACTGACAGTTCCACATCAGGTTTTCGCGGGCATAACCACTATAACCATAACCGGAACGTTGAAAACATGTAAGATCACTGAACAGTTCTATGTTCCACGGAAAATAATACTGCATTTCTGTTCCAAAACGATAATCATAAGTCTCCGTACGTGTCTCTTTTACATTATTATGGGAATTATTATAAAGTAACTCCGCACGGGCACTGATTTCCATTTTTTTTGTCCGGTAAGTTAATTGCAGGCGTTGGCGGGCTGTCAAATGTTTCACTGTGCTTTTCACAGGAGCTTCTTTGTTTATTGTGCTATATCCGTTCTGATTTCTGCATTGCAAATATGAATAAGTACGAAACCTCCAATTCCGGTTCTTAAAAGGAGTATTAAGAGAAAAAGACCCCATAATACGCCAGTTTCCGTTCATATTAAGGGGAGTAGTGGTCCGCACACCAGATTCACTGTCATAAGTCACCTGATTGGTAACACTATTAATAGTGTTCTCCGCCAAAACAGAAGCAACCATATTCCGTTGATGCTTGGCATTATATGAATTAAAGTTCAGCGTAAACGTATTCGTATAGGAAGGTTTCAATGAAGGATTACCAACCCTGATATTTAACGGATTGGTGCGGTCTGTTATCGGTTGAAGATCGCGTATATTGGGCTGGCGACTTTTCCCCCGATATACAATCTGCAAACGGGTACGCTTGGAGAACTTATAGCGGAAATTGACGGTAGGAGAAACATTAAAGACTGATTTTTCCAATGGTTCTTCCAACGATTCTTTTTTCTCTAAAAGAGAATGGCTGACAGACTTTTGGGGTTCAAAGTCAGCACCTATATTATAGTTGTATTTCTTCCGGGAAGTGCGGATAGCAAGATTAAACAGGTGATTGCTGTACTGATTCTCAAAACAGTTACTTGCGTCTTCGTCATAATCAGGAGCAAATTCTTCCGTCTTCTTATCCCAGTTATAAACAAACCGGTCGGAATTGTTAATCCGATGCTGATAACTGTAACGAAACTGAAGAAAATGAAGCCAGGGCAAGGGTTCCACGTACACCAGTTGCAGTCGGTAGTTATAGCCGTCCACCTTATCTTCAATCCTCTGATTCTTAACATTCTTCGTGTTATTCTTAAAGTAATGCGTAGTAGAAAGATTCGTTCTATCGGTTGAAGAAGCATTTGTTCCATAATCAACCTTCAAAGCGATGTTTCTTCCCATCCGGCTAAGTTTCCGGCTAAGCTGAAGCATCATGGTCATGTTATAAGAAGAGCTATGAGTGGTTCCGGATGATTTCCTTTCATTCAGCAATACGTCATTGCCCCACCCTTGCTGGAAGCCACTACTGCCTCTGTCATTAACAGCCGTACGATATTGAGGACGGAAAATCAATGTTGTAACGGAGTCCATTTTCCATTCTAAAAAAGCATTTGCTACGAGATTATCATTTCCCTGGCGATTGTGTCCGGTACTTTCAGTAATAGATTTGTCTTTACGAAGATAATTATCGACTGTAGTACGACTATCCTCCAACCGGTCTGTTCCCACATATTGAATGTTCGATCGGAGTTTGACACGCTGCCAGTCATAAGTGACGTTCACTCCCAAAGAACGGGAAGTGGTCAGTCCTTTTTGAGTGCGAAGATTACCGGAGGAACTGGCAGATTCTCCTTGCATCTCCGAAAATCCCTGATTGTTTGTATTATTCAGATTCCCGATAACCGTCAATTGAGAGTTACTCCGGAAACGATTTAAAGTATTAGCTAGTTCATAACGGTCTTTGCTTCCATATCCGCCCATGAAATTCTCCATCCAGCCCCGTTTCATATTTTTCTTGACCGACAGGTCAAGAATCATTTCCTCTTCGCCATCATCAATACCAGTAAGACGGGCAAGATCGGACTGGCGTTCGTAAGCTTTCAGTTTCTCTACCATCTCTACAGGGAGATTTTTAAGTGCTGCCTTCGGGTCGTCGGAAAAGAACTCCTTCCCATCCACCAGAATCTTTTTCACTTCCTTTCCATGAATCAACAGTTTGCCATCCTCGTCTATTTCGCCGCCGGGAAGTTGTTTCACCAATTCTTCCAGCATAGAGCCTTCAGGAGTACGATAGGCCGAAGCATTAAAGACGGTAGTATCTCCTTCGGTCACAACCATCGGTGCTTGTCCCACAACAACGGTCTCTGTTAATGAAATGCTCTCCGGAGTCAAAGAAATATCGCCTAAAATCGGTGTTTTGTTATCTGTTGAAGCTGATATAGTCCGAAAAACAGGGGTATATCCGATATAAGAAATATGTAACAGAATGGATTTACTTTTAGGAATAACGACGGCTAACTGAAATTTGCCTTGTGCATCTGTTGCCCCACCCGCCAGTAAGGTACTATCCGGTAAAGCCAAAAGCCGGACCGTAGCAAACGGTACCGGCTGATTGGTTTCAGTATCAATCACACGACCGGAAAAACGCTCTTTGCCGGACTGAGCAAAAACAGTCAAACTAATCAGTAACAAGACATAACAAGTAATCAAACGGTACTGAAAAGAATAAATATGGCTGCCTATGTTCAATTTGTGTTGATTTAGTAAAATAAAACTATAATAAAATAAACCTAATCTTTATTTCGGGGCTTGACGCGGAGCACGAGGTCTTTGTCCCTGGTGGTGTCCCTGTCCCGGTTTCTGACCTTTTCTGCGGTCAAATTCTTTTCTGAATTTATTAGCATTCATCTTTTCCTGCTGATAAATTTTCAGAATCTGCTTCTGCGAAAGTATCTTGCTGAATTCATTGTAATACTTTTCACGAACATCCAGCATTTTACGACTTTGAGTAAACTGGTTCCGCAACATGGTTGCAATCTCGTCGTCAGTCATGGACGGACGTTCTTTCTTAGCATTAGCGTCTGTGCCTTGTGCTTTAGTTTTCTCTGTTCTCGCCTTATGAGTCATCATACGACATTCACGCAATTCTTTCAGATACTTCTCGTATACCGGAGTAAATTTAGCTGCCGTTGCATCATCCAACATCAATGTATTTACTATTTGTTTAGTCTGCATCTGCACCATTTGTTCCGGTGTAGGACGCTGTTTTTTTTGTTTATTATCCGTATTCTGTGCAGACAAAGTCATCTGGCTTCCCATCAGGAGAACGGCCAAAATTACATAAATAAATTTAGTCTTCATAATCTTCACGTTTAAAATAATTAATTGAGTTACTTAATTCAAAAATATATCATTTTCAGAGAAGCTGACGAGCTCTTCCAACTCCTCATCTGATAGTTCTTTAATCCATTTATCTACCGGTTCCGTACCATTGGCTAATACTTTCGAAGAAGATGTTGTCACCTCATCTGCCTGTCGCAAAGACGGAACAAACAGAAATCCGACCCATACGGCTGCTATGGTAATCACCGTAGAAATAATCAGCTTCGTATGAGACTTCCGCTGTTGCTTCACTCCGGCACGTTCCATCACCTTTCGTTGCACGTCCTCGAAGAATCCATCGGGGGTACGGTAAGGTGTCCGTTTTCCAATATCATCAAAATCAAAATCCTTTTTCATCGTTCTATCTGTTTAATATATATTCCTTTATCTTCTCTTTCGCATAGTGGTAATTCACTTTTAGTGTATCCACTTTACTATCCAGTACACGGGCGATCTCTTCATATTCAAGTTCATCGTAATAACGCAAGTTGAATACCAGCCGTTGCTTTTCCGGCAGACTTAAAATAGCTTCCTGAAACTTTACTGCCAACTCATTCTCATAATCAATGTAATCGGAAGCCTTCAACTTACCCATCAACTCTTCCTGAACATCTTCTGCGGAAACAACTCCCTCATCTTTACGTCCGTTAAGCAAGCGTAAACTCTCATTCGTCGCAATCCGGTAAATCCAGGTTGACAATGAACTTTCTTCGCGAAACTGATCGATATGCCGGAATACCCGGATAAAGACTTCCTGAAGCACATCTTCCGCATCTTCATGAGATACAACCAGTCTACGGATATAATTATATATCGGCATCTGAAAAGAGTCCATCAGCATCTTGAATCCCCGTTCGCGATTCGAGGCACAAGCTTCACGAATTTTATTCTCGTTTATCATCAATTCTTTTTCTGAACTTTATTAGTTAGAACGCGGAAGACTGACGAAGTTAAATAGGAGATTTGGTATTTTGCTTTTATTAACAAGAGAGGGAGAACTGGCGGAAATCATTGTCGGTATATACGATAGGAATAAACGCATGATTCCTGATGACGTTTTGATGAAGGTAGAAAATTATAGTGACGCTATATGCTCGGGATAGTGACGGTATCGTTGTCTCATACCGTCACTATCTTTGCCGGATAGCGTCACTATGTTTTTAGTAGAAATACTCTATTTATAAGCTGTAAACAAGGAGATAATTACCAGAACTTATTGTGTTCCGCACTATATTCAAAGCCTGCGGCTTTCAACTGATTCACTAATTCATCCTTGTTCACATTCATATCTTCACAAAGTTCGTCAAGTGAAGAATAGCAGTCGCGCAACTTCATATTGATGACGCTGAACAACATCATCGGATCTTTCGGTAATTCCATAACATACAATCTTTTAAACCGGGTGCAAAGGTACAGCAATCCTGTTGAATGGCAAAATAAATCAATCTCCTATTTCTTCTATCTTCAAAGAGATTTTTTCTATTAGTTTGCTGATTTCTTCTTCCAATGGGATCACATTGAAGTCTTTCCAAAAGTTCTCATCGTATTTGAAATATGTGTCGGAGAAGATTGTACGAGTAGGCAATCTTTCTGTACGGGGAAACGCGACTACCTGTCCGGTTTCCACCTTGCAAGTAATCATCTCAAACCAGATATGAAGATCACGACTGCCGAACAGCATTTTTATACGTTTCACTTTGAAATGAAGATCGCCCCGGATATGATGTATGTAATAAGTTCCTTGCCACGGTTTATAAGAAATGGTATATACCACTTTTTGAGGAATCATGCGTATGTTGCGTGCGCGCCTTTCGACGAACATACCCGCCGCATTTTTCACATATACAGGATGAACTTCCAGACGGGCTTGCAATAAGGCGCTCGTTTCAGAATCAAGGAATAGTTCTCCGCAAAAAAGAGGTTCACTGATTCCTTTTTTCTGTTCAAAATGCACCACATTTACAAACCGGTCTTCTAAAAATGTCACGCCCTCCGAAGTATAGGTATAAATGCTATTCTCGATACTGGGAATCAGGAATTCGGGCATATCTTTTATGATATCCATCTGAATACAAGCCTGAATTCCCGACTTCACTTTTACCAATAAGCTATCTTTCGCTTCCACATTACTTAGCCGACTCATTTTCAACAGCTTCACTTGATCCGGCACTGCAGAATGTGAGGATGTCTTATAAACCTTGAACACTGCTTCCGACAAGTTTTGAAATTTGTTTTTCAACTGAACTCCTTCACGATAAAAGGTAGTCAGATACACGGGAGTATGCGAATAGTTCTGTTCCCTCCGTTCAATCATTTCCCGCAAAAGTTTCTTTGGTTCACTTCGACGAATCACTACTTCCTGCAAAGGAACCACTTTAGGTTCGAGACTAAGTATATTGTGCCGTCCAATCAACAAAGTAAACTCTATATCTTGTGAAAGATAACCTATATGAGAAAAGGTAATCGAATCGTTTTTTAAAGAATCGGGTAAGGACAGTTTAAAATCTCCATTCTGATTTGTTATGCTGCCGATAGATGTCCCCCTCACTCCAACAGTAGCTGAAGAGATGGGCACACCCGTCTCCTTATCCAGCAAAGTGCCGGTAATGGAAAAGTTCATAGGCTGCTTCGGAATGGAATCCTGTTGTATATGAATCTTTTTCTCCGAAGGGAGAGTAATCAGAATATGAGTGCCAATCACCTGAAACTCCAAACTGCTATCTCCTACTATATCGTACACTGCTTGGCGAATAGATCGTTCTCCTCCCTTTATCTTCACGACAGCATCATTATCAATGACTTTACTGTCATAAATAAACATATATCCCGACTGTTGGGAGACATTACCTAATAATGAATAAACAGTGCCTTTTGACTTGGGAAGCCGAACTATCCGTTCCAATACATCGCCCCCATCCGCTCTCATCGTATCGACTACGAAAAAGAGCATGAATAGAATGGATAGATAGCGATAAGCCTGTTTCATTTTCTCAAGTTTAAATGAGTTTTATTCTGATAACAAAAGAATATCCCCTTGCCGGACACATTGCAGACCGAATGCGCTAGCTATCAGAGTAGCTACGACTTCAGAAGACTCATCAGAAAATTCAACCGTCAACCTGCGTTCCTCTAATGCAGGTGAAGCCACTTGAATCTGCAAACTATCCGAATTCAGATTCATCACTTTCAGAATGTTCGCCAAAGATTCATCTTTAAAACGTATGTGTTTAAAGAAGCTCCCCCACTCTTCATTCTCTTTATCCGCATCGAGAACGACTAATCGTTGCGATTGCACCACTACTGCCTCTCCCGCTTTTACATAACATTCCTGATTTCCTTTTTTTAGAGTAACTTTCACAATCCCTCTTTGTACAGATAAACGGAACGGAGCATGTTCATCGCTCTGTACACTGAAAGCGGTTCCCAAAACTTCAATTTTAGCTTGTTCCGTATCAATCCAAAAGGGTTGTCCCTGCTTCTTTGCTACGTCGAAGAAAGCATTTCCCTGCAAACTCACTTCCCGTTTATCAGCAATAAAATGCTTCGGATATAATAAGGAGGTTTCCTTTGCCAAAAGTACCACAGAACCGTCTTCAAGAGTCGTTGCCAAAGTCGAAATGCCTTGATTTTCCTGTGTAAGAAAATTCTGTGCCGGTTCTCTTTCAGAACCGGTCATCCAATACAAAGCTCCCCAGACGACGCCTATCAAAACGGCGGCAACTGCTCCGTATCTGATCCATTGTGAATGTTTGCGTATAGAACGGCCTTCATCAACTTTCGCAAGTAAACGGTCATTGTCCAGGCGATTATACAATCGGTTCCATGCCTGATCTGTCTTTATTTTATAAATTTCTGTTTTCATCACTTCATGTGAATATAAGTTTCAACTTCTTCTCGTAATGTCCGGAGGGCTTTTGTCATTTCAGCTTCTACTGTTTTTACTGAAAGAGAAAGCTGTGTCGCTATCTCCACATATTTCCGCCCCTCCAAACGGTGCATCTCAAAAATCTGTCGTCTGCGGACTGGCAGCTTTTCAAGAGTGTTATTTATGAATTTCTGTAATTCCTCATACTCCATCTGTTGATGAGGATCTGTCGACTGCTCCGGATTGGAAGTGTTCAATACTGCTTCACGGTATCTATTCCTAACTTCTTCGTGTTCACAATACTGCAAAGATTGATTGCGAGTCGCCCTGTACAGATAGCTTTTAACGGACTGGAAAATCTGTAAGCGCGCCCTTTCTTTCCAAAGTACATAGAAAAGCTCTTCTACAATCTCTTCCGCTACCGCCATCTGCCCGGTAATGCCTGCCGCATAACAGCAAAGAGGAAAATAGTAACGGCGAAAGAGTTCCTCAAACGCTTTTATGTCACCTTCCTTTATCTTTTTTAGTATGAGCAGTTCATCCAGCATACTTGCTTTTCTTTATGATTGACCTCAAATATAAGAAAACTATCCCTGTTTCAATTCGATTGCTTTTTCAATTTATCCACTGCGTGCTCCAAAGATTCCGTAGGTTCGATGATATTGTAGTTTCCCCAAAAGTCAGGATTCCAGTATTCGTCTACCTTATCATAAAATATCTGATTCAGGCTGAAGGCTTCTTTGTTGGGTATATTCTCCAATACTCCTTCTTTTCTATCGGTCACTACCATTTCGGAAGCTACCGTATAGCTCGTGGAAAACAACTTTCGCTTCCAGTCACATTTAAAACGGATTGTGTTACGAATATAGTTCAGATACGTTTTTCCATCTACATCTTTATAAGTGACCAGATAAGAGAGTTCTTGCGGTTTGAATCTTAAACCGAGAGGTTTCTTATACAGAATTGCGGTGGTCGCCTTCGATTTATTCTGCATATCCAGACTCATTTCTATACGGGTGAATGACAACCGTTCACGATCGATATACAATTTACCATATAATAAAGCGTACATGAGAATGACTTTCGGGCGGAAATTAATAACATACTGCATACGATTATCTATAAGCATGGATTCTGCCATCCAGAATTCGTAATTATTCAATTCTTCAAAATCGAGTAACGCTCCCTTATTCTTCACGACATCCAAAGTGACGCCCAGATTAGGTCCACCCACAACTTTGACAGCTAATGTGTCACTTGCTTTCTGACTAAGCAGGCGACGTCCCTTCTCCACTCGCACTTTGTCATAGTTTATATTTCTATTGGTATAGGCTGTTTTGGACACATCGAGCACAGCTTCCGATATACCGATGTAACGACGCCCTTTCTGTACGGTTTCCCGGTAAAATCCCGTCAGCATATCACGCTTATCACTATAATTTAAAGGGATCTTATTGATTGCTTTCTCTACAATCATACGTGGATTTTCGGCAAACACCACCACTTCATTCAACAGATTGGAATGAGGCGTCAGCCAAACCGTCAACTTAGCGGCTGTTTCTTTCTCCAAAGAGATATGAGTATTTACATAGCCGATATGTGAAATGTCCAGTTCACGCGGGGTTTCCGTTTTTTTAATCTTCAAAGCAAATTCTCCTTCCGCATTGGTCACAGTACCGATATTGCTACCATGCACCGATACATTTACGTTCTCCAGAGCTTTTTTATTTTGCTTGTCTTTCACCATACCAACGATCGTAAGATAATCTCCGGCATCTCCTTGCGCCCACACTGGAAAGCTACAAAGCAGCAAACAAACTGATAGCCATCCAACCAAGTGTTTTTCTACATTCTTCATACTGATGCTTTTTAAAGGTAAATAAATTGCGTTTCTACTAATAAGAGCGCTCAAACCGGAAATACCCTACAGCTTTTACAAAAAAAAGAAAAAGAAATCAGATTTCAATACCATATCCGGAAATTAATAGTAATTTTCCTGGCAAATTAATGATAAAAGCAATCACTATGATACGCAAATTAGACAAGACCGAATACGCCCTAGCTGCATCGTTAGCATTAGAGGTATATATACAATGCGGAGCGGAAGACTTCGATGAAGAAGGTTTGAATTCATTCAAAAGCTTTATCTCCAGCGAGCAACTGATGAATGAATTAGTGATTTACGGCGCTTTTGAAGATAAGAATCTGGTCGGCATTATGGGGACGAAGCATGAAGGGAAACATCTTTCTTTATTCTTTATCCGAAAAAAGTACCAATGCAAAGGTATCGGCAAACAGTTATTCTGTTTCGCTATCAATGATTGTCCGGTAGATGAAATGACTGTTAATTCGTCCACATACGCCATTCCTTTTTATCAAAGTCTGGGATTTGAAAAGACTAAAGAGAAGCTATGCACTAACGGGATAACTTATACGCCAATGATATTCAAGAGGACAGTCAGAATCAGTTCCATCGCACCTTGTGGAATGGACTGCGCATTATGTTATGCTTTTCAAGATATAAAAAAGCCTTGCCCCGGTTGTAGAACCAAAACAGGAAAAATTCGGGAAAGTTGCCAAAACTGTATTATTTTCTCATGTGATAAGAAAAAGTATTATTGTTTTGAATGCACAAATTTCCCTTGCAAACGATTAAAAGCACTAGATGCAAGATACCAAAACAAATACAAAATGAGTATGATTATGAATCTTACATTCATAAAAGAACAGGGAGAAGAAAACTTCTTAATATGGCAAAATCATAAATACACCTGCCCCAAGTGCGGAAAACTGCGAACTGTGCATTACGACTACTGTATTCACTGTAAACAACAGAAGTTAACATAACTATAATGAATACCTCCCGATAGAGCTACAATTATAATTGTTAATTATGCTTGTGAATATGTATTTCATATAAAAATAGTTTCTACCTTTGCGACCGTTATGATGAAGTACATATTCTGTATACTATTAGGCGTATTTCTGAATTGGGGATTCCATCTGATTTCCGATGAAGCACAGGAGGCATACCGGTTAGAAACCGGTAGTACCAGTATACAAACCTATACCAAATCATACACCTCCAAAACTAATATCATACAGCTGGATAAAGAACAGAAACTAGTCAAAACAAAAGAATACACCGGAAAGCAAGATTACAATAACGATAATGGCGTTTTAAATCCATTCTCCTTCCGCCACCTCTCTCCTTTAAAGATACTACGATTCAATATTCCTTCTGTCACTATCCGTATACTAAGCTCTCTGAAGATCCAGCTTCCTCAAAACCAATGGACAGGTTTTTCATATTATACCAATCTTTTTAAATATTCTGATAGATATCATATCTATTCATTAGGCCACATACTCATTTAGCCATTTTATATTTTTCCGGCATAAGACTATTCCAGTCTTTGATGCCTCACTTTCGGTTTGCATCCTCCATTTGAGTAAAAAGAGTATTCACTATGGTCTGGAAGCCAATAACATTCTTTTTTTACCATAACAACCAAAGTATATAAAATGGACTTTTTATTAGATTTCATCCTTCATATCGATCAATATATGGTTATGATTGTGCGTGATTATCACGCCTGGACGTATGCCATTTTGTTTTTTATAATCTTCTGTGAAACCGGATTAGTGGTCACTCCTTTTCTTCCCGGTGATTCTCTACTCTTCGTTGCAGGAGCTATTTCTGCCTTACCTGACATGCCTATCAGTGTGCATATACTCGTTATCATTTTATTTGCCGCTGCCGTATTAGGCGATTCCTGCAATTACATGATCGGACATTTCTTCGGTCGAAAGCTTTTTAATAATCCCAATTCCAAGATATTCAAACAAAGCCATCTGGAGAAGACACACGAGTTTTATAAGAAATATGGTGGGAAAACAATTATTCTGGCCAGATTCGTCCCGATAGTACGCACGTTTGCCCCCTTCGTAGCAGGAATGGGAAAGATGAACTATTACTATTTTATGATGTATAATTTAGCGGGTGGTGCGGCTTGGGTCGGCATATTCTGCTACGCCGGTTATTTCTTCGGAGACCTTCCGTTTGTACAAGAGAACTTGAAACTGCTGATCGTTGCCATCATATTCATCTCTATATTGCCTGCAATCATAGAGGTAGTACGGGCCAAACTAAAGTCTTAAAACACCAAACTATAATCTGTATTCATTTGTTACTAATATAAATAGAGAAGAAAAAACAATTTAAAGTTTTTACACTTATGAAAAATTCTTTTTTTAGTCGGTTTACTCCAAAAGAGCCCAAATTTTTCCCATTGCTGAAACAACTTTCAGAAGTGCTTTGTGAGGCATCCGTTGTTTTAACAGAAAGCTTGCAACATGACTCACCAACAGAACGTGCAGACTACTACAAGAAAATCAAAGAGCTGGAACGTGAAGGGGACAAACTGACGCATCGGATTTTTGATGAATTGGGCACTACATTCATCACTCCTTTCGACCGTGAAGATATTCATGACTTAGCTTCCTGCATGGATGACGTCATCGACGGAATAAATAGTTGTGCCAAACGAATCTCTATTTACAATCCCCGTCCTATCTCGGAAAGTGGCAAAGAATTAAGCCGTTTGATTCAGGAAGAAGCGACCTACATCTGTAAAGCCATGGATGAACTTGAAACATTCCGTAAGAAACCGACTTTCCTCCGGGAATATTGTACGAAACTACACGAAATAGAGAACCAGGCAGACGATGTATATGAGTTCTTTATCACTAGACTTTTCGAAGAAGAAAAGGATTGCATTGAACTTATCAAAATTAAGGAAATCATGCATGAACTGGAGAAAACGACCGATGCCGCAGAGCACGTAGGCAAGATTCTGAAAAACCTGATTGTAAAGTACGCATAAAGTAAGCCGGAACACATGGAATTATTAGTGACTATCATTATTCTGGCTCTGATATTTGATTATATCAACGGCTTTCACGATGCAGCAAACTCAATAGCTACAATCGTATCTACCAGGGTGCTTACCCCCTTTCAAGCTGTACTATGGGCTGCTTTCTTCAATTTCGTTGCTTTTTTCATTGCCAAATACATCATAGGCGGATTCGGTATTGCCAATACAGTATCCAAAACGGTGGTAGAACAATATATCACTTTACCTATTATATTGGCAGGAGTCATAGCAGCCATCACCTGGAACCTGGTAACATGGTGGAAAGGTATCCCGTCTTCATCCTCACATACGCTTATCGGAGGATTTGCAGGAGCTGCCATTATGGCAAACGGGTTTGAAGCAATTCAACTTAATATCATTCTTAAAATTGCAGCTTTCATCTTTCTGGCTCCTTTTATCGGAATGGTGATTGCTTTCGGTTTCACTCTGTTTGTGCTTTACATCTGCCGCCGTGCACATCCTCATACAGCTGAAGTCTGGTTTAAGAGGTTGCAGCTCGTTTCTTCCGCCCTCTTCAGCGTCGGACATGGATTGAATGACTCACAGAAAGTAATGGGTATTATTGCCGCTGCCATGATAGCCGCTCATTCTATGGGATTGGGTATGGGTATCAACAGCATCAATGACCTTCCCGACTGGGTTGCTTTTTCGTGCTTCACCGCTATCTCACTCGGCACCATGTCCGGAGGTTGGAAAATAGTAAAGACAATGGGAACCAAAATCACCAAAGTAACCCCATTGGAAGGAGTAATTGCCGAAACAGCCGGTGCTTTCACTCTCTACATTACGGAAATGCTGAAAATCCCCGTTAGTACAACACATACTATCACAGGTGCAATCATCGGAGTAGGTGCAACTAAACGCCTCTCTGCCGTTCGCTGGGGAATAACAAAAAGTCTCATGACTGCCTGGATTCTTACAATTCCGGTCAGTGGACTCCTGGCAGCAGCTATCTATTATATTGTTTCCCTCTTTTTATAGAGGAAAACAATATAATGAATAATTGACTGCCGACACTCTCGAAAAAGAAAAGAGCTGAACATCCATGTCCCTTGGCTCTTTTCTGTCTAACTATCAGGAAGAAAAAAATGAATAAATCCATCACTAAATGTCACATTTACCAACTTTGATTGCCGACCTTGCGCTGATATTAATATCGGCCAGTGTAATAACCTTGCTGTTCAAATGGATGAAACAACCTTTAGTCTTAGGTTACATCATTGCCGGATTACTAGCGGGGCCTTATATAAATATTTTCCCCACAGTGGGAGATATCGAAAATATCAATATATGGGCGGAAATAGGTGTTATATTCCTGCTCTTTGCACTTGGACTGGAGTTTAGTTTTAAAAAGCTCATGAATGTAGGTTCCACAGCTTTTATTACGGCCACCACCGAAGTCGTCAGTATGTTGCTCATAGGTTTTCTGGTAGGACAATTGTTAGGATGGGGCACAATGAATTCCATCTTTCTTGGGGGAATGTTGTCTATGTCGTCTACCACAATTATCATCAAGGCCTTTGATGATTTGGGGTTACGCAACCAGCGTTTCACGGGCATCGTATTCGGTACTCTGGTAGTGGAAGACCTGATTGCCATTTTAATGATGGTACTTCTTTCTACAATGACGGTAAGTCAGGACTTTGTGGGTGAAGACTTATTGATTAGTGTTCTCAAAGTCGTTTTCTTTTTAATCCTGTGGTTTCTCATCGGTATTTTCGTTATTCCGGCTTTTCTTAAAAAAGCAAAGAAGCTGATGAATAATGAGACGCTTTTGATTGTTTCAATCGGTCTTTGTCTGGGAATGGTGGTATTGGCCACCTATACAGGCTTTTCAACGGCGTTAGGTGCATTTATCATGGGATCTATTCTTGCCGAAACCATCGAAGCCGAGCACATCGAACATATCATACAACCGGTAAAAGACCTCTTCGGAGCTATTTTTTTCGTATCAGTCGGTATGCTGGTGAATCCGGCGGTATTGGTAGAATATGCCTGGCCTGTTATCATCATTACTCTGGTTACCATTATCGGTAAAGCCATTTTCTCTTCATTTGGCGTACTCTTATCCGGAGAGCCACTGAACACTTCTATCAAATCCGGATTCAGCCTGGCACAAATTGGAGAGTTTGCTTTCATCATTGCCGGACTGGGTGTTTCGCTCAAAGTGCTCGATCCGTTTATTTCACCTATTATTGTGGCTGTATCTGTTATCACCACTTTCACGACTCCTTATTTTATCCGTTTAGCCAACCCTTTTGCCGAATGGCTTTACAAAATATTGCCTACTAAAGTACAGGAGACATTAGATCGTTATGCTTCCGGCAAGAAAACCATGAACCACGATAGTGACTGGAAGAAATTACTAAAAAACATGATTGGCAGGGTTATTATTTATAGCGTATTGCTCACTGCTATCTGGCTGCTGTCTATACAAATCATTTATCCCGCCATCAGTGAAATGTTTGCTCCTGTTACCCTATGGATTAATCTGGTGATGTGTCTGGGTACCCTTTTGCTTATGACTCCTTTTTTGTGGGCACTCATCTCCAACAAATACAACTCTTCCGAATTATTCCTGAAGCTATGGAGAGATGAGAATTACAATCACGGACGACTGGTTTCTCTCGTTCTAGGCCGGGTATCTGTTGCTCTTTTCTTTATCACTAGCGTAGTTATCAGCTATTTCAAGCTGAACTGGGGAATAAGTGTGATTATTGCCATAGCTGTTGTGGCATTGATTCTTATTCTTAGGGAAGACCTCACGCAATATTCACGATTGGAAACGAGATTCCTAGCCAATCTTAACCGACGGGAAGAGGCTGCTAAAAAACGACACCCGCTAAAAACAAGTTTCAATAGCGAGTTCAATGACAAGGACCTTGATTTGACGTCTGTCGTAGTATCGCCTTATTCCGATTACATCGGCAAGTCTTTAGGAGAACTTTCATTCAGGCAAAATTTTGGAGTGAATGTGGTTGCAATCACGCGTGGTGATTTGAATATATACATTCCGAAAAGTTCTGAACCTATTTATCCGCAGGATAAACTGATTGTAGTCGGTACGGATATGCAATTGCAGGAGTTCAGAAATAGAATAGAAGATGTAAAAAATACAAAAGATACGGACGCAGTAGATAAAAAGATGACTCTCCACTCTTTCACTGTAGATGACGAATTCCGTTTCTTAAATAAAACCATTGCACAGTCTCATTTGGGAGAAAAGTACGACGGTATCGTTGTGGCTATTGAACGGAATAATGAATTGATCCCTCTGGATAAAGATACGGCTTTCCAATTAGGAGATCTCGTTTGGATTGTGGGTAACCGCGAGAAGATTAGAGAAATACTGTAATAAAGTCCGGGTTCAAATAAATCACATTACATATAAAACAAAAGAGAGCTGTAAACATTTAATCTACAGCTCTCTTATTTTGATTTATTGTATATTCAGCGATCTTTACTTCACTTCCTCAAAGTCAGCATCCTGAACATTATCCCCGTGCTTGCTATTATCTTGCTGACCAGCACCACCGTTCATATCAGGACCAGCCTGTGCGCCACCTTGTGCACCACCCTGTGCGTACATTTCAGCACTTGCAGCCTGGAAGGCAGTATTGATTTCTGCCATAGCAGTATCGATAGCAGCCAAGTCCTGTGCTTTGTGAGCATCTTTCAATTTCTGCAAAGCAGCTTCAATCGGAGCTTTCTTATCAGCAGGCAACTTATCACCTAATTCCTTCAACTGATTTTCAGTCTGGAAGATTACGCTGTCAGCCTGGTTCAGCTTATCAATTTTTTCACGTTCTTTCTTATCTGCTTCAGCATTAGCTTCAGCTTCAGCCTTCATCTTTTCGATTTCTTCCTTGCTCAAACCGCTGGATGCTTCGATACGGATAGCTTGTTCTTTACCGGTAGCCTTATCTTTAGCAGATACTTTCAAGATACCGTTCGCATCGATATCGAATGTAACCTCAATTTGAGGAACACCACGACGAGCCGGAGCAATACCTGACAAATTGAACTGACCGATTGATTTATTCTGGGCAGCCATCGGACGTTCTCCCTGCAATACATGAATCGTAACTTCACTTTGATTATCAGCAGCAGTAGAGAATGTTTCACTCTTACGAGCCGGAATGGTAGTGTTAGCGTCGATCAACTTAGTCATTACACCACCCAGTGTTTCGATACCCATTGACAGCGGAGTAACATCCAACAATACTACACCTTTGATTTCGTCTGTCAAAACAGCACCCTGCACAGCAGCACCAATAGCTACTACTTCATCCGGATTCACACCTTTAGAAGGAGCCTTGCCGAAGAAATCTTCTACCAATTTCTGAACAGCCGGAATACGTGAAGAACCACCAACAAGGATTACTTCATCAATATCAGCATTGTTCAAACCTGCATCGCTCATTGCTTTCTTACATGGTTCAAGACAAGCCTGGATCAATTCGTGAGCCAGAGATTCGAATTTTGCACGAGTCAAAGTCTTCACCAAGTGCTTAGGCACACCACCTACCGGCATGATATACGGCAAGTTGATTTCTGTACTTGTAGAAGAAGAAAGCTCAATCTTAGCTTTTTCAGCAGCTTCTTTCAGACGTTGCAAAGCCATCGGATCCTGAGTCAAGTCAGCACCTTCATCGTTTTTGAATTCCTGTACCAACCAGTTGATAATTACCTGGTCGAAGTCGTCACCACCAAGATGAGTATCACCGTTTGTAGAAAGTACTTCAAATACACCACCACCGAATTCGAGGATAGAGATATCGAATGTACCACCACCAAGGTCGAATACAGCAATCTTCATATCTTTGTGAGCCTTATCCAAACCGTAAGCAAGAGCTGCGGCTGTCGGTTCGTTTACAATACGTTTTACTTCCAGACCGGCAATCTGTCCGGCTTCTTTTGTAGCCTGACGTTGAGAGTCGGAGAAATAAGCAGGAACGGTGATGACTGCTTCTGTTACTTCCTGTCCAAGGTAATCTTCGGCAGTCTTCTTCATTTTCTGAAGAATCATTGCAGAGATTTCCTGCGGAGTATACAGACGTCCGTCGATGTCAACACGCGGAGTGTTGTTGTCACCTTTCACTACTTTATAAGGAACACGAGTCACTTCTTTTTGTACCTGATCCCAATTTTCACCCATGAAACGTTTGATAGAGAAGATTGTACGTGTAGGGTTCGTAATAGCCTGACGTTTTGCAGGATCACCCACTTTACGTTCGCCACCATCAACGAAAGCGACAACAGAAGGAGTTGTACGCTTACCTTCACTGTTTGCAATTACTACAGGTTCGTTACCTTCGAATACGGCAACACAAGAGTTTGTAGTTCCTAAGTCAATACCAATAATTTTTCCCATGATCGTTATTTTTTTATTTATTATTTATTCAATGATTTCTTTTTGTCCGGTTGTTTCTCTGCTCTTATCAGGGAGCTTCGCCGCGAACGGACGCTTATTAAAAAGCAAACCGTGTGCCAAAAGGAAATTATACGAATGCATGACATAATATCTGCCAAAAAGACAGTTTTAATAAATAAACACTGCTGACATAGTCATATTCAAAGCCAATCAGTAACTGTTTCTTTAAACAAATACAGGCGGCTCTGGTTCGATAAAGAAAAAAAAATATGCCTGTATCGTCAAGTGCGACACAGGCATATCCTATTATATATAACTCTTCTTTATTACTTTTCCAGCACGATGACCAATGCACCGTTTGCATCATACAAACCAATGCCACCACCGGACAACACATCGAATGATTTCACTTCATTGATAGCTTTCAGCACCTTACCTTCTGTTTCCATATCAGGACAAGCCATCATTGTGCTTGCTACTCCCGGGAAAGAAATAGATTTGGCATTACTTGTACTGGTTTCAAAACCACCATTAATCAAATTACATCCGGCATTGCCATGAATGGTCTTTTTCTTCACATCAAAAGCAATGAAAGGTTGTTTTTCCATACCGGAAGGAATTGCTTCACCATTCACTTCTTTAATTTTCCATTCTCCATTCAAAACTGAAAGTTTCACATCAGCCTCCTTCTTTTGTAGAACGACAACCGGACGGTTGGACGAATTACAAAGATACATCTTATCTTTACCTGCCTTTTTGTATCCTTTTACTTGCGCAAAAGCATTCAATACATTATTTTCAGTAGTCATATCCGGACACATCATTCGGGTACTAGCCATCCCTGTAAGTTCAAGGCTTCCCGGCTTCGCATTTACATCGAAACTGCCCATCATACGATTACATCCGCTATTGCCGGACACACGACCGGTCGCTGTATCAAAAGCGATAAAAGGAAGGGTTCTACTTTCGCCCGGAGCTATTTTCGAGCCGTTGACTTCTATAATATTCCATTCACCATTGATAGATGACAGGGGGATTGCCTTCTCAACCGAACGGCACGAAGACATTGCAAGTGCTGCACCAGCAATGCAAATTGAAACAAATACTTTCTTCATATTGTTATAACGTTTAAGTTAAAATCGGAGGCAAAGATATCAAAAAGATTGGAAAATAACATCCAATACAACATAAAATATATACATTTGCCAGTAGATATACAACAAACGAACAATTTACATAGTTCACTTAAAGTAAACAAATATGAGAATAATTGTCCTGTCTTTAATTCTATTCTGTTGTGGCACGTGTCCTATCACAGCTCAAAGTGATTACATTGTCACTACTCCTTCCACGCAGGAAATCCCTGTAGGTGAAGAAGAACAATTCATTAAGAATAACTTTCCACTGCAACCGCTGTGTAAATGGACACCCGGAATGAAGTTTATGTTTGTTCCTTCTACACGGAACATGTTCCTTCCTACTCTTTCCAGCTACGACACCGAAAAAGGAATAGACAACAGCCTGCTGAAGCACAAGATTCTCACTTTCACGGGAACAGAAGAGAAGGCTCAAAATATATCAACCGGGACCAACTATTCCACTCGCTTCGTATTCGAATGTGAGGGAGAAAAATATTATTATGACATAAAGAACATGAGGCTGGACGAGATTTGCGAAAAGGCTCCCCGTGCCGGTATCAATGGATTGGTTTATCTGAAAGATGTAGATACTGCCAAAGAGTTGTTAATAGGAAAAACAGTCTATATACAATCTGAAAGTGCCCGAGTAGACGATGCCAACAATTATTCCGGCTATCGGGATATAGCAATTCCTGTCAATACGGAAGCTACAATTACCGCTATTGGAGTCGGCAGTCAGGCATATCCAGTGAAAATCGTATTCAAAGATACACAGGGACATTCTTATTATCTGGAAGTCGCTCTCTCGCGAACGAACTCCGGCATGGACCTGAATGATTTTCAAGGCGAAAAGAGAATGAAATATTTTTCAAATGCATTCAGTTTCACTAACAAGAGTCTGGGTACTATTGAAAGCCTGAAAAATAAATACTTGGGAATGACCGTTTATCCTAAAAAGATGCTGCCGGCCAAAAGAATCGTATCTTTTGAAGATAAGCAGACCGAATCACGTGTTCACTTGCCCCGATATACGGTTCTGCAAATAAAAGAGATTAAATTATCTCCTCCCGGCAGCCTGGCTACTCTGTCATTAACGGACAGGGACGGGGCAATCTACGAATTGGAAACAGATCTGAAATATGACGTGATTGTCAAAAATGATAATTATATCGAGGACTTTTTCGGATTCGAGGATATACATAAAAAATATCCGGGCATTACAGAAAGCCGTTGGCAGATTATCTCCCGGGGAGATTTAGAGGCAGGGATGAGTACGGTAGAATGTCGTTTATCCATTGGTGATCCGATAGAAATCGAGTTGAAAAAAGACAGTCGTTTCGAAACCTGGTTCTACAATGGCAAAACGCTGGAATTCGAAAACGGAACCTTGCAACGTTACAAATAAAAAGGAGTAGCTGCGCAATGATTATCTGAAAATAATCACGTATATTTGCCAAACCAATAAATCATAAATTATAATTCATTAAATACAGAAATGGGTAGAGTTCTTATTATTGGTGCAGGCGGTGTTGGCACTGTCGTTGCACACAAAGTGGCACAAAATGCCGATGTATTTACAGATATCATGATTGCCAGTCGTACGAAAGAGAAATGCGATAAAATCGTCGAGGCAATAGGTAACCCCAATATAAAAACAGCTAAAGTTGACGCAGACAATGTAGAGGAGCTGGTAGCCTTATTCAACAATTTCAAACCCGAAATGGTGATTAATGTAGCTCTCCCTTATCAGGATCTGACGATTATGGAAGCTTGTCTGAAAGCCGGAGTGAACTATCTGGACACCGCCAACTATGAGCCGAAAGATGAAGCTCATTTTGAATACAGCTGGCAGTGGGCTTATCACGATCGTTTCAAAGAAGCAGGTCTGACAGCTATCCTCGGCTGCGGATTCGACCCGGGAGTAAGCGGTATCTATACTGCCTATGCAGCTAAACATTATTTTGATGAGATTCAATATCTGGACATTGTAGACTGCAATGCAGGTAACCATCATAAGGCTTTTGCTACAAACTTCAATCCGGAGATCAACATTCGCGAGATTACACAAAACGGACGCTATTATGAAAATGGCAAATGGGTAACTACCGGTCCGCTGGAAATCCATAAAGACCTGACATACCCGAACATCGGTCCGCGTGACTCTTATCTTCTTTATCACGAAGAACTGGAATCTTTGGTGAAACATTATCCGACTATCAAACGTGCACGTTTCTGGATGACTTTCGGACAGGAGTATTTAACTCATTTACGCGTCATCCAAAACATCGGTATGGCACGAATCGACGAGGTTGATTACAACGGAATGAAGATTGTACCATTGCAATTCTTGAAGGCTGTATTGCCTAACCCGCAGGATTTAGGAGAAAACTACGAAGGAGAAACTTCTATCGGTTGCCGTATCCGTGGTCTGAAAGATGGTAAGGAACGTACTTACTATGTATACAACAACTGTAGTCACCAGGAAGCTTATCAGGAAACCGGTATGCAGGGAGTAAGCTACACCACCGGAGTTCCGGCAATGATTGGAGCCATGATGTTCTTCAAAGGCGAATGGAATCGTCCGGGTGTAAACAATGTAGAAGAATTCAATCCGGATCCGTTCATGGAACAACTCAATAAGCAAGGTCTTCCCTGGCATGAAGAGTTCGACAAGGATTTGGAATTATAAGCGTACACCTATTCATTAAAAGAAAGTTATGATAAACGTAGGAGATAAAGCACCGGAAGTCTTGGGTATCAATGAGAAAGGCGAAGAAATCCGATTAAGTGCTTATAAAGGAAAAAAAATTGTGTTGTACTTCTACCCAAAGGACAGTACATCAGGTTGCACCGCACAAGCGTGTAACCTGCGCGACAACTATTCCGAACTACGTAAAGCCGGCTATGAAGTAATCGGTGTCAGCGTAGACAATGAAAAGTCGCACCAGAAATTCATCGAAAAGAACAATCTTCCTTTCACTCTGATTGCTGACACTGACAAAAAGTTAGTAGAAGAATTTGGAGTATGGGGAGAAAAGAAACTGTACGGACGTGCTTACATGGGTACTTTTCGCACTACTTTCCTGATTAATGAAGAGGGAATCGTAGAACGGATTATCACTCCCAAAGAAGTGAAGACCAAAGAACATGCCTCACAGATTTTAAATCAATAACTCCATTAATTATATAAGAATAAGGTATGGCAAAAAAAGACGAACTTAATTTTGAAACAGATAATAAAATGGCATCAAGCGAAAAACTAAAAGCCTTACAGGCTGCCATGGAAAAGATAGAAAAGAGCTTCGGTAAAGGTTCTATCATGAAAATGGGTGATGATAGTGTTGAACAAGTAGAAGTGATCCCGACAGGCTCTATTGCCCTGAACGTGGCACTTGGCGTTGGAGGTTACCCTAGAGGTAGAATCATCGAAATCTATGGCCCGGAGTCTTCCGGTAAAACAACATTGGCTATCCACGCCATTGCTGAAGCACAAAAGGCTGGCGGTATTGCTGCTTTCATTGATGCCGAGCATGCTTTCGACCGTTTCTACGCATCTAAACTGGGCGTAAATATCGATGATCTTTATATCTCTCAACCGGATAACGGAGAGCAGGCGTTGGAGATTGCGGAACAACTGATTCGTTCTTCTGCTATCGACATCATCGTTATTGACTCTGTAGCTGCACTGACTCCTAAAGCGGAAATCGAAGGCGACATGGGTGATAACAAAGTAGGTCTTCAAGCACGTTTGATGTCGCAGGCTCTTCGTAAGTTGACGGCTGCTGTGAGCAAGACACGTACGACTTGTATTTTCATCAACCAGTTGCGTGAGAAGATCGGTGTTATGTTCGGTAACCCGGAAACAACAACCGGTGGTAACGCTTTGAAGTTCTACGCTTCTGTACGTCTGGATATCCGTGGTAGCCAACCGATCAAAGATGGCGAAGAGATTCTCGGTAAACTGACTAAGGTGAAAGTGGTGAAGAATAAAGTAGCACCTCCTTTCCGCAAAGCAGAATTTGACATCATGTTCGGTGAAGGTATCTCCCATTCCGGAGAAATCATCGACTTGGGTGCTGACCTGGGAATCATCAAGAAGAGCGGTTCATGGTATAGCTACAATGATACTAAGTTAGGACAAGGACGTGATGCCGCTAAACAATGCATCATGGATAATCCTGAACTGGCTGAAGAACTGGAAGGATTGATCTTCGAAGAATTGAAGAAGAAATAATTTGCTTTAATTCTGCTTTATCCGCAGGCTAAAACTGAATAAACAAAGGTGGGAGAAAGTCGTTTACTACGATCATTCTCCCACCTTTTTCTCTTTTATATAGTTCTCTCTTTTTTCCTCTTATACAAAATAAATGTATGCCAATGTGCTCAAGCTGATTATTACCCAAAGCAAAATTCCTTGAACCAAAGGCTTTATTCCAACTGCTTTCAATACATCAATAGAAAGAGAAGCACCGATGAAAAACATGGTAATCGTCAGAGTTTTACGGGCAATACCGTTAATAGCCGCTCCCAATTGTGGTACTCCATCCAGCAAATAAGTATTTACTACCAATGCCAACACGAAGAAAAAGATAAACCATGGAATACTTATCTTTTGTCCTTTGCTCTTGAAAATAAAGGAAGTAGCAAAAGCCATCGGGATAATCCAAAGCGCACGGGTCAGTTTAATAGTGGTTGCCACTTTCAATGCTTCTTCGCCATAAGCAGCTCCTGCACCTACTACAGAACTGGTGTCATGAATGGCAATGGCCGCCCATGTTCCGAATTGTTGCTGATCCATATTTAATGCATGACCAATGGCAGGGAAAATGAAAAGTGCAATAGCGTTCAAGATAAAGATTGTACCTAATGCCACAGACATTTCACTGTCCTTCGCTTTCAACACTGGTCCCACTGCTGCGATAGCACTACCACCACAGATAGCAGTTCCCGAACTGATAAGATAAGCTGTATTACGGTCGATCTTGAACAACTTACGTCCAATAAACCAACCTATTACCAAGGTTCCGATCACCGAAATGACCGTAAACTCCATACCTTCCTTACCGGAAGCTAAAGCAGAATGAAGATTCATACCAAATCCCAATCCTACAACTGAATATTGCAACAGATATTTAGAGGTTTTCTTATTAAACTTAGGATGTGCTTGTCCGCAAGTCAATGCAAAAATAAGTCCGAGGAACAAAGCAACCGGAGGAGTTACCCAAGCCGACCATGCTTCCAATCCTGGAATATAGTCTAAAAAAAGAAAGAAAGTCAGAGTAGAAAGCAGTGCAACATAAATCATTTTATTATTTGCCTGCAAAGTTTTTGTAGCTGTTGAAATCATATCTTTTTATCTTTAATTGTTTTCCGGGTGCAAAGGTACGGTAAACAATCAAGACCCGCCAATAGTTTCTAATTATGCATTATAACTTTTAATTATAAGCATACGCTTCCCTACAACTACTCTTACACTGTTATAATGTCTTTCCCAAAAGGTGATAATGCCAAAGCTGACAATTTAAAGTGCTGTAAGCCAAAAGGAATACCAATGATAGTAATACATAATATAGCCCCGAAAACCAAATGGGACAGACAGATCCAAATGCCACCCAAAAATATCCACAGGATATTCATCAATATATAAAGGCAACCGCCAGAGCGGTTTCCACTTCTTACCTCTTTACCGAAAGGCCACAAAGCAAGTCCTGCCAGTTTCAAGGTTTGCATACCAAACGGAATACCAATAATGGTAAGCATCATCAATATACTTGAAATGAGGTATTCAACGGCAGTAAAAATACCACCAAGCAACAACCACAATAAATTCATTAAACAGCCCATATATAAATTGTATTAGTTATTTTTCCAATTTTCTTTTTGTTGTCTCATCCACTTTACCCTGATGTCACTTATTCTCTAGCATTATCATCCATTTCCAAATGGGAATCACCTCTATTGTAAAACCATCCTGTTCCACCGTACGTTCTTCATTACGAGTCACAATTTGTAACTTCTCCGCCTTTAAGAACTTTGCTGTTTTCAAAAGCCCATTTACTTCACGAGTAAAAGTTTGAGTATCAGAAATATTATATGATGCTTGAACAAGCCATTTCTGATCAGGGATATAAAAATCAACTTCTACATTTTGATTATAGAAATATAGCTCCTTTCCAACCATTCTATATAAAGAGACAGCTACTAAATTCTCCAACAACAAAGTTTCCGGATTAAAGATAAACAGATTCAAAATGCCATTATCAATAAAATAGTATTTCCGGTTACTCTCTCTTTCCGCAAAACGAGCTGCATAATTTTCAATACTGAATATCAGCCAAGTTTCTTCCAAATATCCCACATAGTCAATAACTGTTCGCACCCCCACGCTCTCTCCCGCTGAAGATACTATATTTTTAAGTCGATTGTAAGAAGAGGGTTGCATGACACTTTCAGCAAGTTTTTTCACCAACAAACTCATCGAATCCGAATTACGTAGTGCATAACGGGCCACCAGATCACCAAAGAATATTTTCTGATAAAGCCCGCTCAACCAAGAACGTTTATCTTTAAATGCTATCAATTCAGGAAATCCCCCATTATAAAAATAAGCATCAAAAGTGCGCACCACTTCATTACGTAAACTTGGAGTATAAAGCCAGTTTGTTTTTAAGATTATATCCTGCGAAAGAAGAAACTCACGAAAAGAATACGGATATACCTCCTGAATAAGAAAACGCCCGCCTAATGTCGTAGCAATCTCACTACTCAACATCTTCGCATTACTTCCAGTCACATATACACGATATTTTTTATCTACCAACCGACGAACGAACTTTTCCCACCCGTCTACAACTTGTATCTCATCCAAAAAGAAGATAGGCTGATAGGGAAAAGTCTCTTCGTATGCCAATTTTATATCGTCCAACTCTTCCGATTTCAAGCCGATAAAACGTTCATCTTCAAAGTTGATATATAGTATTTCTTCTATCGTATGCCCTTTTTTCAGAAGTTGGTGTATCCGCTGATACATCAAATAGGATTTTCCAGCCCGGCGAATACCTAAAAACACATAATTACCTGCATCCTCAAAAGTAAAAGGACGTTCCATAAATGTTATATCCTTAACAAACTCTTGATTTTCACCAATTATTTGCTTTATTTGTTCCTTATTCATATCAGGTATTGTTTTATATACAGAATACAAATATATATTTTTTGTTTCATATACAAAACAAAATACACCATTATTTATTTCATATATACAAAAAATCCGAACCGTATTTAGCGGTTCGGAAGTATGGTTTTGTCATAGAAGCTAATGATTGATTATCTGTTTCGTATGAATCATTTATTATAAATAAATGAATATTTAATGATATTCTTATTGGTTTCCACCTCTGTTTCTCTTTCGTTGGTAGTCGTGTATTCATAACCGTATTCCGGATACCCAGGGCGTTTAAGCGTATTTCCTACAATGACATCATAATCCACACGTATTTTTTTAAACGGTTCGTTCCAGCTCATAGTTGTGACATAGCCGTTATTATCAAACGCATATACAACAGGATGGACTGTTTCTGTGTATTTAATATAAGTATAATTCTCATGAACCGTTTCATTCGGTGTTGTGTAGATCGATTCCGGCCTCCCTTCACTGTCCATTTCATAATCTATTTTCTCAAGATAGCATTTTGAGCCGTTACCAAACAAACGCATAATATAAAGCATCTGATAATCGTCATCTATATCCAGCAGGAAACCGTTAGGATCAATGTTGAGTTTATCATTTGCATAACGATTGGGATAAAGCTCGTCTACGGTATATTCCCAAACTTCGTCCTCATGATAGTTTTCATGATACACGGTTTTTGTCAGCAGACCGTCTGTATAACCCAATGTTATCCAAAATTTATCGTAATCATCCTTTGTGTTTGTATTGTCTATTTTCGACAAACGATTATCAGCATTATATTCAAAACCTACATAATCCGCCGGAAATGTGATACGGGTTGCAAATCCTTGCTCATTCAACATGACTGTGCTTTTTTCAATCTCTCCGTCACTACTTGTTCCATCATGATAAATCCGCCGGTTTTGAATGCGGATTTCATTGGCTATCGTATAGTCGAAAGCAATCGTTTCAGTATATTTGAGATTTGCCTCACTCGCATCGGGCCCGTTCTTTCTTACACATTCGGCAATTCTTCCTAATGAATTGTATTTAAACTCATAACTTTTATATTCATTCGAAGATTTATACTCGTCCTCATTGTCCGTGTATTCGTAAATAACTTTACGAATCATTTTTTGGAGAGTACCGTCCTGCGTTGTTCCTTTCTGTTCTATAACAATCACAATCGTGGTATCTCCGCAAACAATACGGATTTCAGCCTTGCGGCTCTGTCCCGTCAAGTTCGGTTGCAACGTCATGGTCAATGTAAATTCACCCGCACCTCCCGAATAAGCACTCAATTCCACCCAATCCACACGCCCGGCAGCCGCTTTGGTGGTTGCCACTTCAGTAATAGTAGCCGTCCATGCTTCGGTAGCTGTGAATTTGATACCGTTGTGTAGGGTCGTTTCGTCGGCAAAGACTGTTTGTGTGGTTTGTGTACCTCCAGTCAGTTCAATTGTTTTTGAAGATTCGTCGTCTCCATCACTGCAACTTGCCATTGCTACGCCAATGGTCAATAAAGCTAAAAATAAGCTTTTCTTTAGTTTCGTCATTTCAAAAAAATTTGTATTCCGCGTTCCCCCGGAATATTACAAAAAACAGAAAGCGCGGAACTGCGTGCTATCACTTGTTTCTGAAGGTCCTAGGAAAACCCAAACGTACAAATGAATAGACAGCAGACCCACGCCTATACGACGTGAGAACCGACTATGCCATTCTTGTACGTTTTGAAAATTTCCTAGGTTTTCAGAAACAAGAATGAAGCACAACGCTTCTTACAATTTCTTCTTTAAATAAATATATAAAAGTCCATCACTACAGACTTTGTTCACAAATGTATGATTTTTTATTATAAACACAAAGATATGCAAAGGAATCTTTCATCCAAATACAGAAAAAGAGATAAGACAAACACACTCTCAACCTGACTAAATCAATCAACTTCCTTTCAGAATCAGTCCATCATTACTCTTTATCTCATTCATTATTACTCCTCTCCCAGTCTATTAACAAATAAATTATTCTTTATTACTGATAAACTTGCTTTTGACGAACAGATAACTTACCTTTGTGTAATAGCAAACTATAAATGAAAGTTTTGATTATAAAAACAGAACTTTCATTTTTATAAACGCAAGTTGCATTTATAAAAACAAAACTTCCGTTTACAGTTTACATTTAACCCAAAGGAACTTTTCTATTAGAGGAAAGGAAGTTTACTTCCAATAGAAAAGAACTTATCTATTAATACTTTAAACGACAGATAGTATGGCACGATACATTATGGAGGAGATGCCCGACATACAAAAGACGGGCAAAAGAATTACATATCCGAAGTTTGCACGGATAGACAATGCAAGCATAAAAGAGTTGGCGCGACGGGTGGGCGATGTCAGCGGCTTCAGTGCCGGAGACATAGAAGGCGTGCTGCTTCAGACGGCTATTGAAATGGCACACCTGATGGCAGAGGGACGTTCGGTAAAGATAAACGGGATAGGTACATTCACTCCATCGCTTACCTTAGGCAGAGACAAGGAACGGGAAGATGCGGAAGAAGGTGGAAAACACCGCAACGCACAAAGTATTTTTATAGGAGGCGTTAATTTCCGGGTAGACAGGGAAATGGTAAGAAATATCAGCGATAGATGCCGGTTGGAAAGAGCTCCTTGGAAAAAGCAAAAATCCTCGAATAAATTCACACCAGAACAACGACTGGCATTAGCCCTAAAGTATCTGGACGAACATCCTTTCCTGACCGTTTGGGAATATCGGAAACTAACTGGATTGCTACAAACAGCAGCAACCACTGAACTGCGACAATGGGGACATCAACCCGATTCGGGAATAGAAATCACCGGAAGAGGAACACATAGGGTATATATAAAGAAGAAAATAGTCGAAGAAGGGCAATAATAGTATGAGAAATGACTTAAAAAAGTATGAGAAATAACTGTTTTTAAGGCTTATTTCACCCGGAAATGATGAGAAATGCGATTTATTAAAAACATTTCTCATACTATAATTCACTGATTATATGATGATTAATGTAAAATCATGAGAATATGAGAAATAAAAACGTTTTTTCTTTTCTAGTAGAAGAATAATCCCTGACGTTAAAAACTGCGTTTATAATTAGATAAAAAATAAGCGCAAAAGAATGGAATATCCATTTCAAAAAAACTATCTTTGGTAATTAATTGTTTGGAAAACAAGAAGAAACAATCTGAAAAAGTTATGGGAACAATAAAAGGAATTCCTTATGGTATGTCCAATTTTGAGGATGTAATCACGCAAAACCGCTATTATGTGGATAAAACAATGTATATCCCCATGTTGGAAGATCAAGCCAACTATCTGATATTCATCCGTCCGAGACGCTTCGGCAAGAGCCTGCTACTAAGCATGCTTCGTTCATATTATGACCTTTCACAGAAAGATAAATTCCAGCAACTTTTCGGGAATCTCTGGATCGGACAAAATACAACTCCGCTTCAAGGCAAATATCAGATGCTTTATCTTGACTTTTCCAAGATTGGCGGCAACATTGATGAACTGCCGCAAAGATTTGATTCGTATAGCGCAGTGCAACTGGATGGCTTTCTGAACCGTTATCGTGAATACTACACGGATGAGTTTATTGAGCGCTTCAGCACAGCGAAAAAAGGGATTGATAAACTGCATATACTAGACGATGAAGCACGCCGTCAAGGGTATCCCCTATACCTTATTATAGATGAGTATGACAATTTCACAAATGTCGTACTCAACGAGAAAGGAAATGAGATATACCACGCCATCACCCATGCCAGCGGATTCTACAGGGATGCCTTCAAGAATTATAAAGGAATGTTCGACCGTATATTCATGATTGGAGTCAGCCCCGTAACTTTGGACGACTTGTCAAGCGGATATAACATAGGTTGGAACATCAGCACTAATCCACTGTTTAATCAAATGCTGGGATTTTCTGAAGAAGACGTACGTACTATGCTCCGATATTATCAGGAAGCAGGGCAGTTACAAGGAGACATTGAAGAAATGATTCAGGAAATGAAGCCATGGTATGATAATTATTGTTTTGCTCGCCAAAGTCTAAAGTCAGATCCTAAAATGTTTAATTGCGACATGGTACTCTATTACCTACGTAATCGAATTCAGTTAGGAGAATCTCCTGAACAGATGATTGATCCTAATACCCGTACGGACTACAATAAAATGAAAAAACTGATTCAGCTTGACCGTCTTGACGGTAACCGCAAAGGTGTTATCAAACGAATTGCCGAAGAAGGGAAAATCATGACTAACCTATACCAGTCTTTTTCTGCCGATCAAATTACGAATCCGGAAATATTCCCCAGCCTATTATTTTATTATGGTATGCTAACTATCATCGGAACACGTGGAAATCTGACTATCCTGGGAATTCCCAACACGAATGTCCGTAAACAATATTATGAATATATCCTGGAAGAATATCAGAATCACCATTATATCAACCTGATAGATATAGAGATTTTATTCAATGATATGGCTTTTGACGGACAATGGCGACCGGCATTGGAATTCATAGCCAAAGCTTATAAGGAGAATACTTCCGTACGCAGCAGCATTGAGGGCGAACGTAACATTCAGGGATTCTTCACCGCTTACCTTAGCGTGAACGCCTACTACCTCACAATGCCTGAAGTAGAACTGAATCACGGCTTTTGCGATATGTTTCTGATGCCCGATCTGCAACGTTACGCAGAAGTAGCGCATAGCTATATCTTGGAATTAAAATATCTGCCGAAAGAAAAATACGACACCCAAGGCACCGCACAATGGCAGGAAGCCGTTGAACAAATTCATGGTTATGCCGCCGGTTCGAAAGTTCGCCAACTATGTCAGGGAACTCAACTTCATTGCATTGTTATACAATTCTGTGGCTGGGAATTAGTCCGTATGGAAGAGGTTTGATTACAAACTCTTACTGTGATGCCCGGCAAATCGCATGAAAGCTTGAGATAAACCTCCCTCCTGCCCTTGCAGTTGCACAAAATTAAACTCGCGCTGCATGGGCATTCCTTTTATCTCAACCACACGAAAATTACCGGCAACCAGTTCCTTATAAACAGAACGGATAGAAACAATTCCCATACAATCTGTATGTTCCAAAAAAAGCTTGATGCTCTCCGTACTACCGAGATACATCAATACATTCAAAGAAGAAAGTTTCAAATTATGGCGTAACAGGGAACGTTCAAACACATCCAACGTTCCTGAACCTCTCTCCCGCAAAACTAAGGGGATATTTGGCAAATCTTCCGGAGCGATCTCATCCGAAACAGCCAATTTACTATGGGTATGAACCACGGCAACCAGTTCGTCTTGCAAAAATGGAGTATACTTCAGATTAGGCAAACGGAAGATACCTTCAACCAATCCCAAATCAATCCGATGTTCTTGTAAAGCAGCTTCCACTCCCCGGGAATTTCCATTAATCAAAGAAAGATTGATTTGTGGAAACTTGGCTATAAAATCCGCCAACAAAGGAGGAAGTACATATTGCGCAATCGTAGTACTGGCACCCAGTTTCAGTTCGCCGATATATTCATTATGCAACAAATGCATCTCATATTCCAACTGTTTATAATCGTCCAAAATCTTTTCGCTATGTTTCAATAATAGTTCTCCGGACTTAGTCAACGAGATCTTACTGCCCTGACGATCGAACAAACGAGTCTGATAATAAGCTTCCAGTTCCTGAATGTGCTTAGTGATAGCAGGCTGACTGACAAACAGCTCTTGCGAAGCCTTCGTGAAACTTAAATTCTTCGCCACGCTCTGAAATACTTTTAAACGAAAATCGGACATGGAAAATAGTGATTAACTTATTAGTGATTAGCGATTAATGACTGAAATGGGTAGCTATGGCTATAATTCATCGGCTCTGATTCCCAATGCCTGCATGACAGGAAAAGCCAACATATCCCATTTATAAGCTACCGGAGTATCCGGTTCGTTCATTCGGAATTGGACAATCTCCTTGCCCTGTACTTCATTCAAAGCATCAGTCACTTTCTTTCCATATTCTTCATTGAAAGATACCAGAATCATTTTTTTCACATCGGCCGAATCGGCTACAATGGATAATAAGTCTAAAAACAAGTCCTCTCTCGACACCATCCCTTCCGACGGAACACTGGCAAACGAATATTCTCCATAAGGGCTTTGAAAAGCAACTCCATTCAACTCTTTCTCCAAGTCAGAAGGCCGGCAATGCGCAAGATTACCTGACTCTTTATCATAAACAAAAAGAAACTGCACTTCATTTTTTCCTTCCGCAATCCCTGCATCCAAAGTCAGATAGGTAGTCAACATCGAAAGATCGATCTCTTGTAAAGAACGTTGCAAAGTCTCTTCGAAGTATCTCTTCATATCCGTAATTACAAAATTCAGGAAAGCGGCATCAATCAGCACCACTGTCTCTGATAATTTTATTTGTGGTTTATCATTCATATCATTAGTCATCAATTAGAAAACAGATTTACTCTCTACTATAGGGCAAAGATAAACTTTCTTATCTTCTCCGGAAAGAATATTTAAAAAAAAGAGAAATTATCAGGCTATTACTCAATAAAGAGGTGTACCTTTGGAGAAAATTGACAAATTTATTAAATGACACGATAATGAATAAGAAAAAGAACCAAACTTCGATTGATCTCGATACGATTATGACCGAAGTATTAAACTTGTTTACACCCGAAGAACAACAAGAAGTGATAGATATATTAAGCAATAACGGATTAGAAAAAATCTACCAACAAATGGAAGAAGCTTTCTATCACTATCAGCATCCGGACTATAGCTCGGAAGCAACCCCCATTGCAGCTTACCTGCAAAGGCTTTGGGATATGCAGACATGCAAAGACTACCCATTTGACGAGTTTAAAAAAGATTGCACGACAGTACCCGCTGCCGAATTAGAAAAAGATTTGCGCAACTTTATCCTGCATCTATTTATCCATTATCAAGGACCTCTCGAAAACGCAAAAGAAGAAGACAGGCCTTTTAAGTTATGGTATATCTACTGGGCAATGGAACATTACCGAATGGAATCTTCTCTAAATATCATCTTGGAAATAATGCGGCAAAGTCCGACTTTCCTCGCTTCCTACTGCCACCTCGTACAGGATGAAGCCACCATTGCCATCATTTACCAACTCGGGCAGCACCAATTGCCTTTGCTACTTAGTTTCATGAATGAAGACGGAATCGCTCCTTTCGGAAAAGAAGATATTTGTAGTGCTGTCGCACAAATTGCCATAACCAACCCTGAACGAAGATTGGAAATTATTAACTGGTTCTGCCAATTATTGAATTCTTATTACGATCAGTTTGAGCGTGGGGAAGATAATAATATCGCGATAATTGACTATATCACAAATACGTTGATGAATATCCGTGCCATAGAAACGTTGCCTATATTGGAAAAAATCTATAAACGATTCAAAATACCCAATACATTAACGAGAAAAGGAATCAAAGAGATAAAAAAAGAAATGCCACACGCAGAACTGAAGGGATTGGAAGTGGACAGTATGGAAGAACTAATGAACTTATTGAATGAGTTCTTTGCCTTCAATGAGAATAATGAATTTGATGATAACGAATTTGATGAAGAATACGATGACGAGTTTGACGATGATGAATACGACAACTCTTTCTACATTGGAGAACAAAACCCTAAAAAACTCAATATAAAAATTTCTTTGATTGATTCCGACCCGGAAATATATCGTATAGTGGAAGTCCCTTCCGACATCCGTCTGGAAAGTTTTGCAGATGTCATAAATACTGCAATGGGTTGGGAAGGTTATCACATGCATCTGTTTCAAAAAGGGAAAACAATATATACAACCGAAGAATCCGATGACGATTTTTTGTTTGATCCCGTTAAAACAGTCAACTCCTACTCTCTCTCTTTAGGAGAGATCCTTACCCGAAAAGGCTCACATATTAAATATGAATATGATTTCGGAGATAGCTGGATGCATCGGATTACCCTGGAATCACAACAAGCATATAAAAAGGACGAAACACAAGGCATCTTTCTCATAGACGGAGCAAATGCATGTCCGCCCGAAGATTGCGGAGGAATATATGGTTACCAAGAGATGTTGGAGGCATTAAAACAACCACACTCAAAAGCTGCAAAAGAATATCGGGAATGGCTGGGAAAGAATTTCAACGCACACAAATTTAATGCAAAAAAAGTAGAAAGAGAGCTTAGAGACTTCCCGATAAGAATCTTCTAACAATTGTTTCTCCACAGAATAGTAAACTTCATTGAAAACCCATTTTATTCTGAAGCCCATCCTATTCTGTGGAGTATATGGTAAATTCGTCAGTCATATCCAGATAAAAAAGGTCATTTTGTCCTTTAACTCCTTAATACTCATGCTATTTTGTCATATTTTTATACTTGGCAAATCTTTTGAGCCCCTTTAGGTGTTATTAAAAACGTGAAATAAGAAAGGAGAACAAAGATATGAACTTTAACAATTTTACCATTAAATCTCAAGAAGCGGTACAGGAGGCCGTAAACCTGGTACAAAGCCGGGGACAACAAGCCATTGAACCTGTCCACATCATGCAGGGAGTAATGAAAGTAGGCGAAAACGTCACTAATTTCATCTTCCAAAAACTTGGTATGAATGGACAGCAAGTAGCTCTCGTGGTCGACAAGCAAATCGACTCCCTGCCGAAAGTATCCGGCGGAGAACCGTATCTAAGTCGTGAATCCAACGAAGTTTTGCAGAAAGCAACACAGTATTCTAAAGAAATGGGCGACGAGTTTGTTTCATTAGAGCCTATCATACTGGCATTGCTGACTGTTAAGAGTACCGTCTCCACGATCTTGAAAGATGCCGGTATGACGGAAAAAGAATTGCGCAACGCTATCAGCGAATTGAGAAAAGGAGAAAAGGTTACATCACAATCCAGTGAAGATACTTATCAATCATTGGAAAAGTATGCTATCAACCTGAACGAAGCTGCCCGTAGCGGAAAACTGGATCCCGTAATCGGACGTGATGAAGAAATCCGCCGGGTATTACAGATATTGAGCCGCCGTACAAAGAACAACCCGATTCTGATTGGTGAACCGGGTACCGGTAAAACGGCTATTGTGGAAGGTTTGGCACATCGTATTCTTCGCGGAGACGTGCCCGAAAACCTGAAGAACAAACAAGTTTATTCACTGGATATGGGAGCACTGGTTGCCGGCGCAAAGTACAAAGGTGAATTTGAAGAACGATTGAAATCGGTTGTCAATGAGGTGAAGAAATCAGAAGGTGATATTATTCTGTTCATTGATGAGATTCACACGCTGGTAGGTGCCGGAAAAGGTGAAGGTGCCATGGATGCCGCCAACATTCTAAAGCCTGCCTTAGCTCGTGGAGAACTACGTTCCATCGGAGCAACAACCCTCGACGAATATCAAAAATACTTCGAAAAGGATAAAGCATTGGAGCGTCGTTTCCAAATCGTGCAAGTGGACGAACCGGATAACTTGAGTACCATTTCCATCCTTCGTGGATTGAAAGAACGTTACGAGAACCATCATCACGTACGTATCAAAGACGACGCAATCATTGCAGCCGTCGAATTGAGTAGCCGTTACATCACCGACCGCTTCCTGCCGGATAAAGCCATTGACCTGATGGATGAAGCCGCAGCCAAACTGCGTATGGAAGTAGATTCCGTTCCTGAAGAACTGGATGAGATTTCCCGTAAAATCAAGCAGCTGGAAATTGAGCGTGAAGCTATCAAACGTGAAAACGATAAACCGAAACTGGAAATTATCGGTAAGGAACTTGCCGAGCTCAAAGAACAGGAAAAGTCCTTTAAAGCTAAATGGCAAAGTGAGAAAACGCTGATGGATAAAATCCAGCAGAACAAGGTTGAGATAGAGAATCTTAAATTCGAAGCAGAAAAAGCCGAACGTGAAGGCGATTATGGTAAAGTAGCCGAAATCCGTTATGGCAAACTTCAGGCTTTGGATAAAGAAATAGAAGATACTCAAAAGCAGCTGCGTGATATGCAAGGCGATAAAGCCATGATTAAGGAGGAGGTAGACGCTGAAGATATTGCTGATGTTGTTTCCCGCTGGACTGGTATTCCTGTCAGCAAGATGCTGCAAAGTGAAAAAGATAAACTGTTGCACTTGGAAGAAGAACTTCATCAACGTGTAATTGGTCAGGACGAAGCAATTGAAGCGGTGGCAGATGCTGTGCGCCGTAGTCGTGCCGGATTACAAGATCCAAAACGTCCGATCGGGTCATTTATCTTCCTGGGAACCACCGGCGTAGGTAAGACCGAATTAGCAAAGGCATTGGCAGAGTTCCTGTTTGATGACGAAACGATGATGACTCGTATCGATATGAGTGAGTATCAGGAAAAGCATAGTGTCTCCCGTCTGGTCGGAGCGCCTCCGGGATATGTTGGATACGATGAGGGCGGTCAGTTGACAGAAGCTATACGACGGAAACCTTACTCTGTTGTTTTGTTTGACGAAATAGAAAAGGCTCATCCGGATGTCTTCAATATTCTGTTGCAGGTATTGGATGACGGACGACTGACTGACAATAAAGGAAGGGTGGTCAACTTCAAAAATACCATTATCATCATGACTTCAAATATGGGCAGTTCTTATATACAAAGTCAGATGGAGAAGTTGCATGGTTCCAATAAGGAAGAAGTAATCGAAGAAACGAAGAAGGAAGTGATGAATATGTTGAAAAAGACAATTCGTCCGGAATTCCTGAACCGTATTGATGAAACGATTATGTTCTTACCATTGAACGAAAAAGAAATCAAGCAAATCGTACTTTTACAAATTAAGGGAGTACAGAAAATGCTTGCCGAAAACGGAGTGGAACTGCAATTGACAGAAGGAGCATTGAACTTCTTATCGCAAGTGGGTTATGATCCTGAATTTGGAGCTCGTCCGGTGAAGAGGGCTATTCAACGCTATCTGCTGAATGATCTATCCAAGAAGTTACTATCACAGGAAGTCGACCGAAGCAAAGCAATTATCGTTGATGCTGACGGAGACGGATTGGTATTCAGAAATTAAAAGTCATCATTCAAATAGAATGGGACTGTCTAACAAGTCTCTAAAATTAAAAATCACTCCTATCAGAGTTTGTTTGAACTCTGATAGGGGTGAAATCGTTAAAAAGAAACATGTTAGGCAGCCCCTTTTTTATATTCCTAAATATGTAATTCGCCGAACTTCCGGTTGGCAGTTCGGATGACTCATCACCAAAACATAAGTGCCCGGTTGGGGTATTTCCATAGTCAATGAAGGCAAAGCAAACTTATGTTTACCTCTTAGTTCTCCCTGTGAATCGTAAAGGAATACCATTGTACCTGCCAACAAACCTGTCAGGCATAATATCCCTTTTTCATTGTCCAAACGGACGTTTACTTCTTTATTTGTTATTGTCTCCATACCCAACATTAAAAAACGTTATTCAGCATCCACGAGCTATATTCCCAAGAATGGTGAACAGCGACAAAGATACATAAAAAGCATCATTATTTACAATATAAGTAGAAGATATTTATTATTGCAAAAGATTACCCAAATAATACTAATTTTTTCCTAAACCTACAAGTGTTTATATAAAAAAAACATGATAACCACCTTAAATGATTATCATGTTCTTTATTCCTATTAAATAAACTATACAGATTACTCTGCAACTTCTTCTTCCTTAATCTCTCCTTCCGGTTTGAATTCTGTAATTCCATTAGAAATTAAGATGTTATACCAAGCAACCAATTTCTTAATATCGGCTACATATACACGTTCACGATCAAAATTAGGTAATACTTCAGCCAAGTATTCACGCAATTGTTCGGGAGTCGCTTTTTTCGGATCGATAGAAGCCTGCGCTGATTTTTCTTTCTCTTTTATTGACTCCAACACATCATACAAAGGAACTTCTGCATCGTCCGTGTACATTGCTATATCTGCCAAAGAGATAATTTTTTCATTACCATAAGCAGGGAAACGTTTCTTTTCAGCATTGACTGATTCAACAATCAACATATTTTTTCCTTGCGAAATAAGTTTGTATAATCCCGGTTTACCTGAGATAGACAAGATAGTCTTCAACATAGTATATATCCTTTTATTTATTAATTATTTTTTTGCGGAGCAAAGGTAATGATTATTTTTAGATAGCAAAGAAATAAGCTCCAAAACCTGTGGAATTAACGGTGTTTCATCATCATTCACTATCACGAAATCGACATGGCTTCTCTTTACTTCATCACTCATTTGAGCTTCGATACGCTTCATCACCAGTTCTCTTGACGAACAGTCCCGCTTTACAGCACGTTCCACTCTCACTTCCAACGGCGCATATACCATAACCAGAAAATCAACTTCATCCTTAAAACCAGCCTCCACCAGTATTGCAGACTCCATACCCACCAGCAGTTCACTTTTCAACCGGGCAGCCCATTGTCGGAAATCTTCTTTCACTTGCGGATGAATAATCTCATTCACTTTCCGCACATGATCCTGATGACCGAACATATAAGAAGCCAACAAGGAACGATTCAACTCTCCACCCTGAAACACATCCTGACCAACCAGATCACAAAGCCCCCGACGAATCACCGGATCTGTCTGTGTGATTCGCTTTGCTTCTATATCTGATATATAGACAGGTATTCCCATTATTCCGAGTAGTCTGGAAACAACACTTTTTCCACTACCAATGCCACCGGTTATGCCAATCTTAATCGCCATTAGAAGTAATTTGTTCTATCAGGAAGTCCACTTGCTCGGGAACAATACGTATTTGATTTATTCCACTTGGAAACGACTTCAATTTAACCGTATATTTATCAGAGCCAAGCTTCAGCAATTCTTCATAAGAGATATTGATGATAAAATCGCTTGCTTTTATACTGCGGAACCGTTTTAAGCCCACTTGAAAAGTAATCTGAACTTTGGAAGGAAAAGCACGCAACACCTTATCTGCCGGAAAATTAACTCCATGTAATGGCACTTCGACCGTTTTCTCCGTATAAATATCCACCGGGAAAGTCATTTCTACTGAAGCCGGAACAAACTTCACTCCTCTTTCAGAAGTCAGCGGAATTCGTCGCCGGGTTGTATCGGATATATTCTCCAAAGTTATATTTTGAGTATATGCAGTTGTTATAGTATCCAAAATTCCTTCCGGAGCATAAACCAATACAGAGTCCGGCTTACAAATGGTGTCAGATACATAATATTGAAGTCCGGCTGTCACTTTCCCCTGAAAACGAACAGGAACCAGCTTGGACTTTCCTTCGGAATAGATATATTCTAATGTATCCGGCTTGATCGATAGGATTTTGGAGGATACATTCAGTTGGCTTAATATTTTTTTCTCAAAATCGGAAGCATAAATTTTCACATGATTATCTTTTCCTTTATAATCAAGAAAACCTAGATTGACCGGAAAGAAACTTTTCCCCAACATATAATTGAGAAGCACTGTCCCTTTATCTTTCACTCGAACACGAAGTTCGGAAGGAGGTTCCGAAGTCAACACTACATTGTTAGGAAGATCTTTCATTCGCACCGGGATAGAAAACTCCGCTTCATAATCATTATTGAGCGTCTGAAGCAACCAGAATCCACCGGCTATCAGGAAGAAAAATAAAAAAATTAAGAACTCTCTGCTCTTATCACTGAGCAGAAAATCCTTAATTTTCTTAGATAGTTTTAAATATGTATATTTTATATTCCTACGATCAAACATAGGCATTTATTTACCAACTATTTATTTAGACTGATTGCTAGCCGCTGAAGCATCAGCGAATATAGAATTCTTGTCTATTTTAATCTTTACATTAGAAGCAATCTCAAGTACTATATAGTCGTCAGTAATTTCCTTGATTGTTCCGTGGATACCACCTGCAGTAATCACATTCTGATTTACCTGAAGAGATTTACGGAAATTAGCTATTTCTTTCTGCTTCTTATTTTGAGGACGGATCATAAAGAAATACATGATAACAAACATAGCTATCAGCATGATCCACATCATACTTCCACCTCCGGCAGCACCGGCAGGAGCTTGCAATAATACAGTCAATACGTTCATAAATAATCTGTTTTAGTTTCTACTATATGGACAAAGGTATCAGTTTTTAGTCAACTTACCTTCTTTTTTTAATTGATTAACTATTCCATCCAGCGTACCGTTGATAAAGCTACCGCTTTTAGCTGTGCTATACAACTTCGCAATCTCTACATATTCATTTAACGAAACACTGACCGGAATGTTCGGGAAACTAAGAATTTCTGCTAATGCAGTCTGCATAATGATTACATCCATAAATGCGATGCGGTCCAAATCCCAGTTTTTTGTATTCTCACTCACCAAATGACGATAATAGTCAGAATTCAAAATGGTGCGACGGAACAGACGACGTGCAAACTCCTGATCTTCGTCATCCTTAAATTCCGGAAGCAGTTCCTGGTTGGCACCCTTCTTTTCATCAAAGCGTTTGATTGTTTTCAAGACGAACGTGTCTACAATTTCTTTATCATCATTCCAGTACAGACTCTGGTCTTCCAATACCTGGTCAAGAGAATCATTATTGAAGATGTATGTCTTATAGATTTTTCTCCACAGTTCACGATCAGCTTCGTATGAGTTGTCATCAGAAGCCATATAATCTTTATAGATATCGGTTTCTACAATTTTCTCATAAAGCTCTTTGATAAAGTCCTGGTCGTTTGTCCAGGTTCTTTTCTGATTGGCTATAAACTCGGACAATTGTTTATTGACTTCCAATTGAGCAATAAACTTGTTATCTACGAACTTCCTGTTGGGATACAACTCCTCTTTCGTAGGTGCCAATTTAGCTTTTGCCGCATCAATACGTTTTTGTGCATACTCTGTCAATGCTATCATCAGCATTAGCAAATAGTTGTAAAGGTCATACGCCTTTGAAAGACTAAAGAATAACTCTTTCTCCGCTGAGTCTAGATTTTTGCTGCCATTCTGATAATAGGCATATACTATCTGTATAATCTTAAGACGAATAAGAACTCTGTTGATCATAATTCAAATTAATACTGTTGTTATCGAACTGCAAAAGTAGATATTTTTAATGAGTTTCCACTAATAAATCACATTTTTTAATGCAGTATTTGATTCTCTGCGCTTTTTCTTTTGACAGTTTAAAAAAAATATCCAATTTTGAAGCCGATTATAAACGGACCGAAAGATATGGAAGATTTAAAAAAGAAAATGAGCGCAGACATGAATGATAAGGAGATCGTATTCTCCAAGTCCATTAAGGCAGGTAAACGCATCTATTACCTCGACGTAAAAAAGAATCGTAAAGATGAAATGTTCCTGGCTATTACAGAGAGCAAAAAAGTGATAACGGGAGAAGGCGATGATTCTCAAGTTAGTTTCGAGAAACACAAAATCTTCCTATATAGGGAAGACTTTCAGAAGTTTATGGCAGGACTCGAAGAAGCAGTCAATTTCATTGAGTGCAGCGACGCAAACGAATATATCGCCCGCCTGAACATCGAAGCTGATGAAGAAAATGAACGGAAAGCAATCGAAGAAGCCCGGGAAAACAAATTGGAGAGCGAAATTAAGATTGATATTGACTTTTAAGAAAGTAACTCTTTGATATTTCAAAAAAAAGATGTACTTTTGCACCGCTTTTTTGCAACATCGTGTGATAATCCACATCGTGTGATGGTGAATTAAGCAAACTAACTTAATTTAGAGTAACACAATTTTTTAAAGAAATGAAATCAATTGAAGTAAAAGGAACTGCAAGAACAATTGCAGAACGCTCTTCAGAACAAGCAAGAGCTTTGAAAGAAATTCGTAAAAACGGTGGTGTACCTTGTGTACTTTACGGAGGTAATGAAGTAGTTCACTTCACAGTGACTAACGAAGGACTTCGTAACTTGGTTTATACTCCGCACATCTACGTTGTAGACCTGATTATCGATGGCAAAAAAGTAAACGCTATCCTGAAAGATATTCAGTTCCACCCGGTAAAAGATACTATCCTACACGTTGACTTCTATCAAATTGACGAAGCTAAACCTATCGTAATGGAAGTTCCTGTACAGTTGGAAGGTCTTGCAGAAGGTGTGAAAGCCGGTGGTAAACTTGCACTGCAGATGCGTAAGATCAAAGTGAAAGCTTTGTACAATGTAATTCCTGAAAAGTTGACCGTTAACGTTTCTCACCTGGGATTAGGTAAGACTGTTAAAGTTGGCGAATTGAGCTTCGAAGGTCTTGAACTGATTAGCGCAAAAGAAGCCGTTGTATGTGCTGTTAAGTTGACTCGTGCAGCAAGAGGTGCAGCAGCAGCCGCTGGTAAGTAATTGAGATTATCCCTGTAAAGAGATATACTTCAAACGCAGATTAATGCAGATTAAAGCAGATGTTCAGTCTGCATTAATTTGTATTAATCTGCGTTTCTCTTTCTATATTAATGAACTGTTTTACGGAAATACGATGATAAAATACTTAGTTGTCGGACTGGGAAACATTGGTCCCGAATATCATGAAACCCGACATAATATCGGATTCATGACAGTAGAAGCATTGGCTAGAATCAATAACGCTCCCCCTTTTATGGATGGACGATATGGATTCACTACCAGCTTTTCTATCAAAGGACGCCAGTTGATTTTGCTTAAGCCATCGACTTTTATGAACCTGAGCGGACTGGCCGTTCGCTATTGGATGCAGAAAGAAAATATTCCATTGGAAAATGTACTGATCGTAGTAGATGATCTGGCTCTTCCCTTTGGAACTTTACGCCTGAAAGGAAAAGGGAGTGACGCAGGACATAATGGATTGAAGCATATCGCCGCTATTCTGGGCACTCAAAACTATGCCCGCCTGCGATTTGGTATCGGAAATGATTTTCCACGTGGCGGACAGGTTGATTATGTACTCGGACACTTCACTGACGAAGATTGGAAAACAATGGATGAAAGACTGGAGATGGCAGGGGAAATTATAAAAAGTTTCTGTCTCGCCGGTATTGACATCACGATGAACCAGTTCAATAAAAAATAATGGACTAGCCCCCCCCAAAAAAAAAATGACAATGAATGGTTAGCAATAAATGACAACGTCAACTAATACTAACCAAAGAATTATTTATCACTAAATAACTAACTAAAATGGCCGAAGCAAGAATAGATAAATGGATGTGGGCTGTCCGCATCTTCAAGACACGTACGATTGCAGCAGAAGCCTGCAAAAAAGGACGTATTACCATCAACGGTTCTCTAGCCAAAGCTGCCCGTATGATAAAACCGGGAGACGTTATTCAGGTGAAGAAACCGCCTATCACTTATTCATTCAAGGTATTACAAACTATTGAAAAACGTGTGGGTGCCAAACTTGTATCGGAAATGATGGAAAACGTAACTACTCCCGATCAATACGAACTGCTTGAAATGAGTAAAATCAGCGGATTCGTAGATCGTGCACGTGGAACCGGACGACCGACCAAAAAAGACCGCCGGGAACTGGAAGAATTTACAACTCCGGAGTTCATGGATGATTTCGACTTTGATTTCGATTTTGACAGTGAAGAATAATAAATGGGAATTTAGCGGTTAAATGAGAATTTATCGGTTAGGCTGAAAGCCTTACAATTATATATTTA
>NZ_QTNF01000027.1:0-82159 GCF_003603455.1 Bacteroides sp. AM37-9
CAACAGGAAGAAAGAGACAAGAAGATGATATAGAAGGAAAACAAGAAAAAGAACGAAATGTAAAAAGAATACTAGGGATATACCACAAAGGGACATTACAAAAGGGGATTATTAAAGGGGATTATTAAAGGGGATGGATTAATTGGAATGGTTAATTGGGCATGACCAGCAGAATACAGGATATTCAGCGACGCAGCGCCACTAGAAATGATTTCTCATTTTCATTTCTCATATTCTCATAGGTTGCACAATAATCAACTGTAAATCATCAATATAACACTATGAGAAATAAAATAAAAAAGGCATTTCTCATAGTATTACCAGCGTTTTATACTGAAAACAGTGCATTTCTCATACCTTTTCAAGGTATTTCTCATAGTATTTTGACTATTTATGCTATAAATTCTCAAGCTAGATCCTAAACTAAAGACCAGGTTGAATACCAGACTAGACACAGCTTTACAATATATTATCAGTGCTTATTGAAAGTATATAGAGCAGACATTCGCATATTTTCCTACCTGCATCTGTATCGTTGCACTCGAGTGAACAGGCCTGTGCACTAGAGTAGAAAGAACCGTCTACTCGAGTGAAACGATCTGTTCACTCGAGTGCAACGATACAGATAGTAGTAGGAAAAAATGGTAATAATTAAGGAAAAGCATAAGGATATAAGGTGCATGATACACAGGAAAGCAGTAAACAATAGGAAGTTGCTTAATAAACGACATAAGAAAAAGGAATAATCGTAAAGTTCGACGAGAGTCTGGGAAAAGATACAGCCATAATGCATGAGAAAGGAGTAAAATAGATAAAAGGAGTATGAGAATAAGATGAGAAACGATTTAAAACCTATGAGAAATGCATCATTTTTAAGGATAAATGATAGAAATAGTATGAGAAATACCATTTTATATTTTATTTCTCATACTATTATATTATTGATTTACATATAATTACCGTATTATTTATGAGAATATGAGAAATGAAAATGAAAAATCGTTTGCAGAAGAAAAGAACAAGAGGAATCATTCACCAGGCAGGGAGATGTGTAAATTAAACTATGTAGGTAGTGTAAAATAAACTGTGTCACGCATTATTTTTCTCTATAAACCTCATCGGTCGGGGAACGGCCAGCGCCAAGGAGCAGGACTACCCGTCCCAACGGACGTAAAATTGCAACATTTTAAACCTATCTACAAATTTTATCGCCAGTTGTCGTGCACTAGCTCCCCAGTTAGCCAGTATGACATGGTCCATTTCTTACATATATTGCGATAAGCGAGGTAAAACAGTTTTTTAAGGGCGGTGTTGTTAGGGAACACGCCCTTGTTTTTTTGTCACTTTCCGTATCTGATGATGACAGTCCTCAACTGTATTTATGGTATAAATCATACGATGTATATCCGATGTGAACTGAAAGTATTCAGTAAGTTTTCCCTACGTTCATAATCCTCACATATGACATTCAGTTCTTTCAAAAGCAGAGAAATATTATTCATATTTTCTTTACCTCAAAAATCCATTTTTCGATTAAGACTACAAATAAGTTTTTCACAGTAAAATCAAACGAGAAACACTCCAGCAAAAGATCCTAAAAACAGACTTATCTCTATTATTATTGATATCCCATTTCTTGAATATTTATATTCAAATATCGGCCCAATTTGAGCCGATATTCTTAATTTAAAGGTATACGCAATATCCAACAACCTATCATTCCCAAGATAACTTTAATTGGAATTATATTCTAACCACTTCTTTATAGTTTTTTTGGTTGTTTGTTGTAATCCTTCAAGTTGGTGTGGATCATCGTTCGCATATCGTATTATCAGATTAGGATTATCTTGTAGATCTTCATACAATCTTATTGCAAAGAAATTATCCTCTTCTGTTACCATCTTCTCAATCAATAATGGAATGATTTCTTTTCCCATAGCCTTTAAATCGGCATATTGAGGTAAATTTCTTGTAGTAGCAGTGTTATTACTAAGCGAGTAATGCCATGCTTCCTTCCATTCATTAAACAGAGATTCAAACCTTGAACTATCTCTACATGTTTTTACTTTTCTAGCAATCATCATCAACTCATCCGGTGAGAAGATTATATTTTCGTGAATATCCTCACTTATTTCTTTCATTGCATTAGCATCTATTTCACTTAGACTACGGGTAGGAGAAACTGCCCCATAGGTTTCCACAGGAACTCCATACATTCCATTAGAAAACACACTTACAAGGTGCCACAATAGCCACATACGCCCCATCTTAGAATAAGGTGCCTCGCAATGGGGACTACCTCCAAGAGATGCATGCAGAGGGGTATTTCCCCAACCCCAAACTACAGGATAGTATCTTGATATTGAGGTTGCCCCTTTCATGTAATCATAAGCGGCATGATACACGGAACTCGCATTTTCATATCCATATCTTACTTGATCCCAAGTACTAAACTCTATCCACTTATTATTAAACCCCAACGAATAGGCAAAACAATTATATCCAGATGACGGATAATTCATAACAACTGTATTGGAATATTCAACTAAAGGAAACGATTTCCTAAAAGCATTCCTTTCAGCAGAAAAGAGAGGTCGTGGGAAAGAGTTCCTGATCAATTCGCGCTGTTCATCTGTTAATTGAGAATCCCAATTATCAGGAAGAATATACCCTCCCCCTGGTAGATTTGATCGTGTCTTAGCCATCGGTCCAATAATGCTATAAATATAATCCATAATTTCAAGGCTATCAAGCAAATTAACAGTTTGTATAGCCACTTCATTAGCCGGCTTTACAGATTCCTCAACGGTACTTACAATATCTTCGCTACTACAAGCAAAAATACACAACAGAGCGAATACTACAGTTAATTGCTTCATATCACAAGTATTTAAGGTGAATATTATACGAATGTATATATTTTTTTCGAGCATTCCTAACACTTTTCTGTTTTTTTACTCAATAATATTCCATTCTTTTGTTATTAAATGATATAGATGCTAGTGACTTTAAAAACCTTTTGAATATTTTAAAATAGCAGCAGCCAGAGGAGATGCAATCGCATGGTTAAATCTAGGAAATATGTATATGACTGGACAGGAGCATCCTTAAAATAAATGATTTCACCTTATCGTTTTCAATAATAAGGTGAAATCAGCATACGATTCAGGCTGAAATTATTCAGGTAAAATCTGTTCGATCTCTTTCAACTCATCTGCCGTGAATTCCAAATGATCCAACGCTTTTAAATTGTCGGCCAACTGGTTGACAGAGCTTGCGCCCACAATCACCGAAGTCATCCGTTCGTCTTTCAATACCCATGCCAGTGCCATTTCAGCAAGTGTTTGTCCACGTCGGAGGGCTATTTCATTCAACTGGCGGGCGGCTTCTACCTTTTCAGGCGTCACTTGCGAAAGCTGGAGAAAACCCGAAGAACGTGCGGCACGTGAACCTTCCGGAATACCATTCAGGTATTTATCTGTCAACAGTCCTTGCGCCAAAGGAGAAAAGGCGATGAAACCGGAACCATATTCTGCTGCCAGCGGAAGTGTTTCCGCCTCCACCTCACGGTCGAACATACTATACCGATACTGGCTGATGAGACAGGGAACACCGGCTTTTGTCATCATTTCGTAGGCCATACGTGCTTGTTCGGGAGGATATTTGGAGATTCCGATATACAGCGCTTTCCCTTGTTTCACGATATCAATCAATGTCTGAATGGTTTCCTCGACCGGAGTAACTCCATCATAACGATGGCTATAAAAGATGTCGAAATACTCCAACCCTGTCCGGCGGAGACTTTGGTCAATGCTCGCCATCAGATTTTTACGGGAGCTATTCCCTCCATAAGGACCAGCCCACATGTCATGTCCGGCTTTGGAAGAGATAATCATTTCATCCCGGTAGCCCTGGAAGTTCTCGCGCAAGATTCGTCCGAAATTAGTTTCGGCACTTCCGGGAAGAGGGCCGTAATTGTTCGCCAGGTCGAAATGAGTGACACCATGATCGAAAGCATACTTAATCATGTCGGTAGCTACATCGAAATTGTCCACACTACCGAAGTTGTGCCACAACCCCAAAGAGATTAAAGGTAACTGCAAGCCGCTCTTGCCACAATATTTATAGGGCATCCGTTCGTAGCGTCCGGCTGCCGGCTGATAACTGAAAGAGTTTTCCATAAAACAGAATGTTTATATTTTCCTTTCACAAAGAAAGGAAAATATATTTTAATAATACTTTTGAACCAGCCTAAATTTTACGGCAGCATTATTTAAATAAAATTTCCATAACAACCCTGACAGTCTCTTTACTTGAGACAATTAAACAAAAATATAAAACCGTTCTACCCCTTACAAAAAACAATAGCCGGTAGTCCACGTTACCTAAAAAAATAGAAAAATATGATAACTATCAAGGTTAAATTTAGAGAATCAACAATTAAGAAAAAGAAAGGAACCATCTATTATCTGTTGACAAGGAATAAAGAATACAGAGAGATAACAACTCCGTATAAGATTCATTCACACGAGTGGAATGACAAGCGTTCGCTAATTGCGATATCAAATGCCGAATACCAGCGCAGATATGAACTGCAGCTCATTGAAAACTCCATCATCCGGGATATTCGACACCTTCAGCACATTCTGACAAGTGAAAACAACATTGATACCATCATCAAACTTTTCAAAAAAATTCAAGGTGAAAGCCTATTATCCGTATTCAGCAAGAGTGTCACAAATGATTTGTATATCAAGAACCAACCCCGAACCGCAAAATCATATATAGCTTCGGTAAAAAGTTTCCTCCGGTTCAGAAACGGAGTTGACATTTCTTTCGAAGAACTGACTCCTAAACTTATTTCAGACTACGAAAGATATCTGAAAGAGCAGCAGATATGTAATAATACTATTTCATTCTATATGCGAAACCTAAGAGCCATTTATAATAGAGCTGTCGAAGAAAGCTATACAGAACAAAAGCATCCATTTAAAAAAGTATTCGTAGGCAATGATAAAACCATCAAACGGGCAATAGACGAAGATGTCATATCAAGATTAAAAACATTGGATTTATCGTCAAAACCACGATTGGCTTTTTCACGCGATATGTTTATGTTCAGCTTTTATGCACGAGGGATGGCTTTTATTGATCTGGCGTACCTAACCAAAGAGAATATCCAAGGAGAATATATTATTTACCGACGCCATAAGACCGGACAAGAACTTAGCATAAAACTAGAAATATGCTTAAAAACTATTATTGATAGATACTCTCATTACAGTAACGGAACTTTCTTATTTCCTATTTTATCAGAAAGTACACAGAATTATGATAGTGCCTTGAGACTTCATAATATTCATTTAAAGAAAATCTCCGGCTTCATGGGACTTCCCAAACCTTTGACTTCATACGTGGCGCGCCATAGTTGGGCTACACTAGCCAAGAAAAAAGGTATATCTACACAAATCATCAGTGAAAGTATGGGACATAATAGCGAAAAGACAACCCGAATATATCTCTCATCTCTTGACAGGTCCGTGATTGATGATGCTAATGCCAAACTGATTTCCGGTATATAAGAATATATGCAGGACTGCAAGATGGAATTAAAGTCTATGCATAATCAATTGATTTACACATTATTGTTCACTGCAATTCTTTCTCTTCAAAAGAGACGGAATAAAATATTTATTTGCAAAATAAACAATTTAAATCTTTACTCGCAAGTATTTCTCAAACAATGTTTAAGCTATATTCAAAATAATCAGCTCACTATAAATTCAAGTTACCGCAAATATATTTACCCATATTTCATAAATAAAAGGAACTTTTTTCAACCAAGCGCACAACTATACATCTAATTATAAGATAGTTACACACATAACACAAGTTTTATTCCGTCTCTTTTGAAGAGAAAGAATAGGCAGATATTACATTTTTTTCAATTAACAAAACAAACTGAAAAATAGTACAAGCTTAAAAACACACATACAAAAATAATCAACAAGTAAATATAATGAAAATAAGAAGTATTTTCACCCTCCTCATCCTAACTCTCCTCGTTTCATACTCGAGAGCGCAGGATATAGCCATAAAAACAAATTTACTTTACGGAGGTTATACCTATACCCCGAATCTTAGTCTTGAAATAGGTTTGGGTAAAAGAAGCACACTCGATTTAGGCGGCGGCTATAATCCCTGGAATCTTGACGGAACGGCTGAAAACAACAAAAAACTAGTCCACTGGCTAGGCGAAATAGAATATCGTTACTGGCTATGCCAACGCTTCTCCGGACACTTTCTCGGAGTGCATGTTCTCGGTAGCCAATATAATATTGCGCAACAGGATTTGCCACTCATATTCGGGAAAGGTTCTAAAGAATACCGCTTCGAAGGCTATGGCTACGGAGGGGGAATTTCATACGGCTACAACTTCTTTCTAGGCATACGATGGAGTATTGAAGCCAATCTAGGAATCGGATATGCACGCTTGCACTATGACAAGTACAAATGCCAAAAGTGCGGCGAAAAGGTCGGGACAGAAAACAGAAATTATTTCGGTCCTACGAAAGCGGGAATATCACTGATATATTACCTTAAATAGACAAACAAACATGAAAAGACAATATATGCTATTCGTCATCGTGTTGTTGTTCTGCACGAACACATCAGCACAGCAAAAAGAGTATTCCGGGAAAATACACGTCACGACGCTGTCCCTGCAACAAGAAGGGGATTCAGTGTACGTGAAACTCTCTTTCGACATTTCCGGGGTAAACGTAGATTCACGTCGTTCGATCAGCCTGGTTCCCGCTCTGGTAGCGGCAGGCGACAGACTGGACCTGCCCGAAGTAGTCGTCAAAGGACGTGAAAACTATAACGTGTACCGACGGGAAACCGCCTTGATGAGCAACCGGGAAAAAGCGGCGTATGCCGCAGAAGCTCCGTATGCAGTCGTCCCCGGATTCAAATCGGGGAACGCAAAAACAATTGCATACAGCGTAGCCGTGAAATACAATCCGTGGATGGCGGACGCAAAGCTGGATATGTATGAAGACCTTTGCGGCTGCGGCAATCCTGCGCGGAGGATAGGCATCACCATGCTTGCCAACCGTATAACGCTAGAGAAAATAATAGAGCCGTACGAAATAACTCCCAGCATGGCATACGTGCAACCTGTCGTCGAACCGGTAAAAAGACGCGAAATCATCAGCGAGGCTTTTCTGGATTTCGTTGTAAACAAGACCGATATCCGCCCCGATTACATGAACAATCCGCAGGAACTGAAGAAAGTCACCGACCTCGTTGCCGAGATAAAAGACGACCCGGACGTCACAGTCCGCGCAATCAACGTAATCGGTTACGCTTCACCGGAAGGCTTGCTGTCCAACAATCAACGGTTGTCCGAAGGCCGGGCCAAAGCACTGACCGGTTATTTGGCTTCACGATTCGATTATCCGCGGAGTTTATACCAAGTCGCTTTCGGGGGTGAGAACTGGGACGGACTCAAAGAATGTGTAGAGGCATCCCAAATGCCGTATCGTAAAGAAGTATTGGAGTTCATCGGGTCTTTCCCGGCCGAATGTGGCTACGCTGACCAAGTGAGGCGCAAAAAAACATTGATGAATCTGAAAGGCGGCGAGCCATACAGATACATCATCCGGGAGTTCTGCCCCTTGCTTCGCAAAGCGATTTGTAAGATTGACTTTGACGTCAGAAATTTCAGCATCGAACAGGCTAAAGAGGTATTCAAAAGCCGTCCGCAAAACCTTAGCTTGAATGAGATGTTCCTTGTTGCCAACACCTACGAAAAGGGATCACAAGAGTTTATCGACCTGTTCGAAACTGCCGTAAAACTATATCCCGACGACGTGACCGCCAATCTGAATGCAGCAGCAGCCGCGTTGTCACGCAAAGATACGGTCTACGCCAAGCGATATTTGAGCAAAATAGAAAAATCACTCGATATCCCCGAATACCACAACACAATGGGAGTACTGGAAACGCTTTGCGGCAACTATGACAAAGCAGCATCACACCTGAACAAAGCAACGGAAGCCGGACTGCCGGAAGCCAAACAAAATCTGGCAGAAATGACAAAGAAACAGGAGAATACCATTCTTATCAGGCAACAACAGTCAAAGAAAAAACAGCAGAGATGAACAACAAAGATTAATAACAGAGATAAATAACTGATTTATAAACACTTTAAAAAAACAGGAAAGCATAACAAAAAACAACCTCCTACAGGTAAGCATTCACCTATAGTTTGTTTAGGGACCAAACTATCAAACGGGCAAAACAAAAGCTAAAGCAAAAGCTGACGCAATTATTAAACATTTTATTTATAAAAACAATGAAGAAAATTATTTTCATGGCTTTATTCGCCGCCACTCTCTCCGCTTGCTCCAATGAGAACAACGAGGTGACCCAAGAAACAACGAACCTGAAATCACTCGATTTTTCTTTTGATGTCGCTACTCCTAAAACGAGAATGAGCGATGACGAAGTGACCACAGCAATAACAGCGGTCAGAAGCAATATTCAAAACATTACCATCGAGTATTTCAACGCATCCGATGCTTCGCTTGGCACGTATGACTTTACACCCGAGCAGGTAGCTACGGCAAAAGGTGACGACCAGACTGCCGCTGCTGCAGGCCGCAAACCCGTTAATATTAGCAACATTCCCAGCGCTACGACTAAAGTGAACGTTTATATGAACGTCGATAAGAGCGCTGCCGACATCAATGACTTGCAGATAGGATACACGAAGATGGAATATCGTGGTACACCTGAAGATATCACATTGAAAACACCAGGAGGGGAAAGAATAGGCGACAATACGAACGACCTTTACAGTGTCGAAGTTTCAGTGGCGCCTGTATTGTCACGTTTCGAGTTTCACGGCAAGGCATCAGACATTAAGGTGAATAGTTCGGCAAGCGGTATACTACCAAGCGGAGTTGCAGACGGAACAAAAGACCAGGCTAAAGCCCATGTAAGCGATGCTACAATTACAGCGGCAGAAAAGGCCGCTCAAGAAGCGTGGAGAAAAGCGAATCCGGGAACTGCGGATCCTTCGACATGGAGCTTCAAATACACCGTCACGTATGCATACGATGACGCATACACGATTGAAAGTATTGACGAATATTATATGAATAATATACCTCTCACCAAAGATGGAGATTTAGTCTTAAATGCCAACGACGGTGCAGGCAACTGGAACGATGCTGCTAAGGAAAAATATAAAATAGGTGGCGATATGGAAAAAATGTTCGATACCACTGTAGAAGCAGACAAAGTTATCGCATACAATTTATTCCCTCAAACAGCGACAAACGGCACAGGTGCCAGCACCACCGATGTAAAAACAAGTATGCCGCACTTCGTTCTGAAACTTACCACTAAAGCAAACGGTGCAACCGCCCCCCGATGGCTGACAATCCGTGCATTGAAAGCTGCGGATGTATTGGTTACCTCTTTCGACGCCGGCAAAGTATACGTACTGAATGCCACCGATATTAATATCAATCAATATTCCGCCAAGCTGAAAGTTACCACTAACAACGATATACCAGGTCCTGAAATACCGGAACCCGTAGACCCGACAGACCCGAATCCGGAACCGGTAGGCAAAGACCTCGACGTTCTTGTCAAGATCACCGAGTGGACTATTGTCAACGTGAAACCCGAGTGGTAATTACGACCATTACCGGACGTTAAACGACGCATAAAAAAAGGGGGGACGTGGCTGATTACCACTTCCCTTCACAAAGCCGTCTCCCTTCCCCCGGAAAGAATAACGGCAACGGGTGATAACCGCACCCTGTAACGGTTAGTATGAGATTCATTTTTTGATGCAGAATTATGAGAAAAGTCTTTTTCGTAGGGTTGATTGCCATACTGACAGGTTGTAGCTAGGAGAGCCGCGTTTCTTCGCCGGAAGACTCCGGTATCGAGCTACAAATTAATTTATCGTTAGGCAGCGTCTCCACCAGAGCCGTAGATGACCCTATCACCGGCAACGACGGAGAGGGATATGTATTGCCTTTCACAGAGGTAAAAACGCTGAAAGTCGATTTATATAAATCTCTTGAAGCCGCCCCCATATTCACCTATACAGCCACCGATGCAGAGATTGCTGGCATCAGGAATACCGCCACCGGAAAGTTGGCAAGACTCTCCATACCCAAGATTCCGGTAACAACCCAATACGTGAAAGTGACGATAAACCGGTTTAAAGAGGAGAATCCGCTTATCAACCAGTTACAGGTGAGCAGCCAGGACGACCCGCCCGCCCCTACCATGAACCGGACAGAGATTCCTTACGAAGGAGTTACCAAAGAAATTATCGTCATCCCCGAGGAATCGGACCCTTTCTCCGTCAAGGTGAAAGCCATCGTGGAAGTGGCTCCCGTATTGAGCCGGTTTGAAATCATACCGGGCGAAATCGTGGTCACCAACCCTGCAACCACAGGCGCTTCATTCGACTGGACGGACGGAACCGCAGGCAGAGACAAAATCAAGAACTTCACCGAAGCCGATATCACCGTAGCCGAAGCAGGCGCGCGGGAGAATTTCAGGAAGAAATACGGAACGGACGCTACCGCTGCCGCTATCTATTCCTATCGTGTCCGGCTCATCCGGTCGCCCTTCCCCGACGGCTTCGATATCAACAGCACGCCAACCGGATTCTATTTTTATATGAATTATTTCAAGCCGAGCCTCAACGCCGCCACCATCATAGAGAACACTAACGATGGTATCTCCGACTGGAACATGACCACAGGTTTTGCTGAATACAAGAAAGGAGGACAGCAGTCCAATATGTATGACGCAAGAACATCAGAGACTACAAAGGTGAACGCTTTTCATCTTTTTCCCCAATCGGTGGCGGCAGACGCTACTTTGCAACAAATCAAAGACGGAATGCCTCATCTGATTATGGGCTTTAGTACCGATAAGATAAAACGCTGGCTGACGGTCAGGGCATTCAGCGACAAAAGTAATAATGAAATTATCAACGCATTTAAGCCGGGGTATTGCTATTCCCTCGACCTTGATGATGTCGTTATCACCCCATGGTCATTGGGTTTGGACGTTCGCATTACCGATGGCGATAAAGTGACGGAGTCAGATCCCATCATCAAAGATTTCGATCAGACGTCTCACGTGCCCGAACCTGAAGGCGCAGATCTAGCACTCGGGCTTCGTGTCTCCAAGTGGAGAGACAAAGACTTGGAAGTAGAACTTTAACCGGAGAAAATAAAAGAAAGAATGAATAAAACATATTTCATAGGAATACTCCTGATTACTGCATCTCTTTTCGCAGGATGCACCAAAGAGAACACGGAAGATTGCTTTTCGGGACTCAGACTCGATTTCTACTTCACCCATCATACCGGCAACGGCAATCTCTTCGGCGAAAAGGTGCGGCGGATTCACGTGTACCTGTTTGACACGGAGGGCATACTTCAACTCCACGCGACAGACAACGGAGACAAACTGGAATATAGTTACCTGCAAAACGGACAGATACAGACGGTGTCAAAACCGAACCCGTGGGGAAAGCTCTCTGACGAGTATGTGATGAATCTGGATAAAGTGCCGCCGGGAAAATACAGAATTATATCATGGGCGGATAACGGGCAGAAAGACAACACTACTTATTTTCATGGAGAAATGAAAAATCCGGCAAGCCATAATTTAAGGAAAGACGTCACGCTGGGAGCGACAATGGCGGACGACCTCTATATGTTCTTAAAATGCCGGACGGCATCCGGACTGCCCGAAGAACTTGTTCCGGAAGCAGAGGAGATAAACGACCTGTGGTATGGCGCGGCAGGCTCCCGCCATCCCCAAAGCGATATGTATACCTATGAAACCGTGGAAGTTAAAAACAGCGTGGTCACCGCACGCCGCATCGAACTGATCCGCAACACCAACCTACTGAAAGTCACTTTAAGCGGACTGGAACATCTCACGCCGGAAGTCCGGGACACGCCCGCCGCGAACCGGGATACGGACTTCAAACTGTGGGCGGTTGCTACCGACGAGAGGTATAAGTCCGACAACACATTTGACGGGTACACCCGCTCCGTCCGCTACTCTCCATTCAAGACATTGATGGACGCGAACACGCTCTCTGCCGACATCAAGGTATTGCGGCTGACAATGGACCGCCCGGTGCTTTTATATATCGAGACACCCGGCGGACGCAGGATTCCGGAACAGCCGATTGACATCGTCAGTATGCTGTTCAAGGCACGCAACCCCGACACGGGAGCGTATATCTACCAATCGCAGAGCGATTTCGACCGGATATACGAACATCCGGTGGAAGTACGCATCGGCGCTAACCTGAACATCAGAATCTTTATCGGAGAATGGGAAATTGTGAACGTGAAACCTGCTGAATAGGATATGAAAATGAGAATAAGATATAGAATACTGGCATTGGCCGCGGCCGCGCTCCTGTCGGGCTGCGCCAAAGAATCCGCTGTGATGAACCTGCCTGAAGCGGAGAAAGTGACCGTACAGATAAAGACCAAAGCCCTTACCGGCAGCGTGGTGGAGGGAGTGACCATAGAGAAAGTGCGTTTCATGCTCTTTCAGAATGAGACATTATTAAATAATTATACCACTTCCAACGGGACGCTGAACGTTGACGACAGCGGGTTGTTCAATCTTGCTGTCAGCCCGGGAGTATATTCTTTCGCCGCCATCATCAACGAGACGCCCGAACTGACGGAGAAACTGAATGCCGTGACGAAGCGTACGGATATCGACGGCGCCGGATTCGACTGGCAAAGCAGCGCGCTGACCTCCGGCAATATGCCGTTGGCCAATCTGGGAGAGATAAAGATTCAACCGGGAACGACGTCCGGACAAGGAGTGGCGCAACTGCGCCCCGTATACAATTCGGAAGGCGGCAGATACAAAGGTGATTTCACGACAGCATCCACAACCGCAAGCATCGATATGCCCCGCGTGATGTCGCAAGTATCCGTGTTTTTGCGACAGGACGATGCGGTGACGGAAGAAATAAAAATCAGCAACGTGCAGGTTAGCAATATACCGCGTTACAGTTATCTGATAGACCAACAGGATACCGACAATACCAATCTGAATCTCTTCAACGGTCCCGAAATGACCATTTCCGCATCCGGGGGAGACAAGGTGTACAACAGCAAACAGTACCACCCCTTTCCTACCGCCATTATTGCGGAAAAATCGTTCTATAAGGATGGAGCAGACGACGAGACAAAAGCCGCCGACCCAGATTATGCCGCTTATATATTTATCAACGCAACCTACGGGGGCATACCCACTACGTACAAGATACTGCTTCGTGAAGGAGATGCTAATTTCAGGCTCCTTCGTAATACCAATTACAATGTGTATGCTACAATTAAGCAAATAGGCAGCAAAGGCATCTATGTGGTGATTGAACCTGTCAAACTGTACAATATCGCGGTTAATTGGGCTCCGGTAGAAGGACTGGTCATCGTGAGTGACCGGGAGGCGGACTTCAACAAGAATGTCAATGTGTGGAGTGACTACACGGCTTATTCCGGCATACTTAAAGTATATAAAGGCGACGCCTACCACGATGCCCTGTTCAAATACGGCAGCCTGATAGCTACCGGTAATGATGCTACGGCTACTACAGAGCAGGAATTCACTGCCCCGACGGCTGTTGAAACGACCAACGATGTAATTTGGTATCCCGGAAATTTCAATGTGACGGGTATCGGTAGCTGGAATGATGTCCCTTATATCACGGATGCGAGCAATATCCCGTCAGGGAATACGCTCGAACTGGTAGCACAGGGTAAGGGAGATCCCTGCCGTCTGGCAGCATTATCCCCTCATCAGATAGGCGCGGAAGGGAAGGTAGACAACCAACAGTGGCACATGGCCAATCCTACCGAATATGCCATATTGATGAAGGCAGCAAACGGGGCAGAAAGTAAAAATGATAATGGATACCGTTCTTTTCATGAACTGCTGATACCCAACGTCAAGTACCGCAATGAAAGCGGAGTGCTGGTTTCCTCCCATAATTACAACGGAAACTATTGGAGCACGGAAAACAACAAGGCATTCTCCTTCGACAGCCGGAATCCGACAGCAGCAGCACTCGACGCAGCCGCTCCCGGACAAGGATATACCGTTCGTTGCGTAAGAAACAGCATTCCTGAAGCTCGTATAACAATCAATCCTCCTACTTCCGTAGACTATAAGGGGGCAGCCGTCAACGGACTGTCTTTCTATGTGGACAGCAACGTGCCATACTGGAAAATGGAACTTATCCAGGGCGGAGACCACGCAGGAACCTCCACCAATTTCGAGGACTTCTCATTCAAGCCTTTAGCCATAGGAGTGACGCACGAAATCGAAGGTTCTTATACCCAGACTCCCAAAGCGTACATCGCACGCAGAGAATCAAGGACCGAAGACCGCACCTTTGGAGTGAAGTTCACTTCCATGCACTTCACCGGTGAAGAGACTACTTATTATTTCACTATAAAACAGAACAGATATAGCATCAGAGGAAGACTAAGTATCAATAATCTGGAAGATAATAATAGAATTAAAAAAGGGGGAGGCAAGTATACCATACATATTGAACTCACTCCTGATGACGTACCTATGCCTGTAGGGGCTGAACTTAAAGTTCGATATACCTATCTTGGTGCTTCCCGTGGTGAAGAAAGCACAATCGCCACCACTATAAATGACAGCCAACGTGAATATGACGTGGAACTGAACATCCTCCCTAATGATACGCCGGATGTTATCGGACTGGTATTTTATGTATACATGAACGAAAAAGGCAGTTTGGGATATCGCGAGATAACATCAGATTCTTATTACCAAAATAATTAGTTACAATGAGAAATAGAATAACAAGCATAATCATAGTAATGGCAATAATGACTCTGACCTCATGTGTCAGAGAAGAACTTTTGTCATCCTCCCGCAATGGAAAAGAAGGCGAAAGCGTAAAAGTAGAACTTAGTTTTAAGATACCTCCGGCTTCGAGTCCTCAGGAACTACAATCGAGAAGTATATCCACTGATAATGCTTTCTCTGTAGAATTCTTCAAAGAGGCGTCTCTGACAAAAACGCGGTCGGGTGAGGTGGCAGAGCTATATAATCTGTGGTTATTTCAGTTTCATAGTGACGGCTCCATACATGGTTCGCCCCAGCAAGTATCCGACCAGGTGACGATGGTAAACGAAATGGCTCTATTAAACGTCACGCTACGTGTGGGTACTGACCAGACACTCTACATTGTAGCACTTGGCAAAAAAGTAACCGTAGCGAGTAACCTGATGGAAGTCCGGACTATCAAGGAACTTGAAAACCTGCAACTGGACTATGTCGACAACAGAAACGGACTCTACTATTCCCGAATAACCAATGAGAGCGAAATCCCATACGCCGGAGCCGCGAAAGGTATCAGCGTAAATAAAACAGGAAATAGCGACAGTGGTGAGATTGTTTACGGCACACCGGATGGTTTCTCCGGCGGTATAGAAGTCAAACGTCTGGTATCACGCATCACACTGAAGCACAAATTCGATGTCACGGAAAACACGCTTGAAGGCATGAGACTGCTCAAAGTACCAACCAAACTGTGTATCAATCCCGCATCAGCAGATAAAGACGTAATAGACAATATCCCAATGGCAGACCTGGAAAGCGACAATGCTTTCGGGGATGCGGACAAGGATACGGATGGTTTCTTCACATCGCAATGGTATGTTGCACAAAATAAACAAGGAACCGTAGCAGATATAATATCGGAAAGAGACAGATACCGGAAAGTGACTGACGGATCGGGAAAAGCGCCCGAAGCCGGCACAAATATCGAAGCGTGGTCATATGCCAAAAGCAATAGAAGTCTTTATACAGTCCACCAGATATACGTTGGAAATAACAACACAAACAATTTCGATGTGGAAATAAACAGCTACTATGCTCTTCGAACAATCATCAATTCTGTAGATCTTAATGACGGACGTATCCGCTCCTACAAAGCCGTCCAGAAAGTTTATCTTTCTTCCTCCGCCTCTGCTACAGGCAGCGGAAGCGGAACAGGGACAATAAGCGGAAACACCAATGTATATTTTGACGCTCACTACGGATGGCGGCCTGTTATCATCTATGCACAAGGGCGTAAGGTGACTGTCGGCATTTATAAGGATGCACAATGTACACAATTAGCCAACATGAACTCTCCAACGGAAAACTGGCTTCAACTGTCATCATACCCCAATTATACGGAAGTGGTACGTAATGGTGGCGCAAATGTGCTCACAAACCAGATAGAAACCAATATTTTCGTACCGACACGGTTCAAACTATACCTATATGCAGACGAGTATATCACTGACGAGAATGGAGTGATTACAGACCCCGAATTCGATAGAAACAAGGTTTATAATGCTGCTACAGCCAACTACCCGACCAAATTCGTGTCTGAGCGAACTCTCTATGTAAAAGTAACGACCGAAGAAATTACCGCTGAAGGAACCTCCAAAAAACGAGAAGGGAAGTATACCATTAAGCAAAAACAAGGACATTATGTCGGTCTATTTGGCGGTGATATAGAGGATGGACAATACACAAAGGGACTCATCATTGATGCATTTAATGAGAACAATTTCCAAATTGACGATGAAATAGCAACAGCATCCTACATGTACTTCGGATATTATAATGTCATGACCAATTATGTATGGAGTGAGGGTAAAACTCCCGAGAAAAACTACCGTAGTTTTATGAACGGCAAGCAAGCAACATTCAATTTAGCAACAAACTCTGAGAACTATGTTGTTAATAATAGGCAAGAAAGCATCATTCCACCTATGCGGAAAATCAATGGTAATATAGATTTATATCAATATAATTATTATAATAGTTTCCAGGCAAGATTCTGTCATGATTTAAACAGAGATAAAAACGGAAACGGTGTGATAGATTATCTACCGGATGATCCTGAAAAGAATGAATTTGAATGGTATTTGCCATCCACATATCAGGCATTCGGGATACTGACCTCCGCAGGAACTATTATTTATGATGCCCCGAACGCATTAGCATTGGAAAATGATGCAACCGATGCTAGCGGTTGGAATATGGAGGGGGGAGGCTGGTTTTCCAGCAACACAGGTAAAAACGATTGGAAACGGGTTCGCTGTGTCAGAGACATACCTGTTCCTCCAGGAAGAAAAGCAGGAACCAAAGTAACCACATATACAGACAATGGAGACATCTATGCCCTGATAGATTTATCAACTCTGCCTTACGGAATCACAGATAGAACCACTGCAGAAGGGAAAACCGAGCTATATGAGGAACTGGACCTATACAGTTATTCTACAGAAGGTACGGAATATGACCCGGAGAACCCTCAAAAAGATGCTTCCCAACCATTAGGTAAAAAAGTTTTCCGCGGAAGAAAAAATTATCCGCCGAGTAAGACTACTACTACCGTCACACTCCAAACTTTAGTGTCCTCTTTTTCTTCACCAAGATTTATCGTATCACCTACAGACGTATATAATGATGGCGACACGAAAAGTAACTCTGCAAGCAGTATACTTCAAGACACTGAAGGTACTCCACAATCCAATAGTATCACAATGACTTGGGCTGAAGCGAACGGAAGACTCAATACTGCCAATAGTCAAGGCTGGAATATCCCATCAAAAGCAATGAATACCGGATGTTATGCCTATAAAGGTAAGAGCGGGAAAGACGAGCCCGGAAGTTGGCGCGTGCCAAATAGTCGAGAATTATCCATGATTTTAGTATTCGCTCACGAATTAGAACGGTTTTCTTCAGAAACAGGTTTTGAGAAGTTAAACAAGGCAAAAGCGGCGAGTTATTTCAGTAATGGATATTGGAGTTCCACAGAACAAAGTTCTACTTCATACTCTCTAAATGAAGCAACGAGTGGTCTTATTGATGTAAATTATGGTCTTACTATATACGAACGTGCTGATAAAGACGACACAGATAAAAATCGGCTACGTTGCATCAAAGACATTCCGTTGAATTAGCAACAGCAAAGCCAATCGATATTCTATAATTTCTCTAATAAGTCTACCTTTGCCATACAACGGTGCAGGGGTAGACTTATTAGAGAAACTTATTGGAAACTTCATTTCCGAATTTTAACCAACAATTTGTTCCTCACCGAGAAACTGTAGTTTCCTCGGTGTGGAAACACTTGTTTCTCGGTGAGAAACGAGTTCTTGGTTTTAAACCAATGTACAGGAGTGAATTTAACTAATTAGAATTGGAAATATATGAACGGCTGAATCTCCGAACTCTTCATCTGAATAACCAGGTAAATCAAAGCGACCATCAATACTGCTTTTCCTAGGAACGGCAAACGAATAACACCCCGACAAACTGCATTTTCCCAACTATCGGGAGCAAAATGAAGCAGGAAGCCAAGTAACATCAACGCAAACACTTTCCAATATCCTTCGAGTAATTGCGGGAACAGTTGCGGACGGAAAGTAGTGAATATCTGTCCCAACATATCCATTGAGTTCTGAAAATCGGCATTGCGGAAGAAAATCCAGCAGAAGCAGACAAAATGGAAAGTGATAATCACTCCAAACACACGTCGCCAACCGTGACTTTCCTCTCCTTTCTTACGCCCGGTGATAGACATCCACATTTTATGTAATGCCAGAGCTACTCCATGAAAAGTTCCCCAAAGAACAAAGTTCCAGGAGGCGCCATGCCACAAACCACCAATAAACATGGTAATTATCAGGTTGAGGTATTGTCGGAATTTACCTTTTCGGTTTCCTCCCAGAGAAATGTATAAATAATCTTTTAGCCAACTGGATAAAGAGATGTGCCAACGACGCCAAAATTCCGTAATAGAGGCAGACTTATAAGGTGAATTAAAGTTGAGATTGAAATGGAAACCTAATAATAAGGCGATACCGATAGCCATGTCGCTATATCCGGAAAAGTCACAGTAAATCTGTAAAGCATAACCATAGACTCCCATCAGATTCTCAACACCGGAATAAAGAGTAGGGTTATCAAAAATACGTTCCACAAAGTTGATGCTGATATAATCGGATATGATAGCTTTCTTGAAAAGACCGGAAACGATCAGAAAAATTCCGCGTCCGAACATTTCCTGCGAGACGAATAGGGGTTTCCGGATTTGCGGAATAAAGTCGCGGGCACGAACGATAGGTCCTGCCACCAACTGGGGGAAGAAAGATACGTAGAAGGCATAGTCCAAAAGATTAGTCAATGGTTTTATGTCTCTTCGGTAAACATCAATGGTGTAGCTTAACGACTGGAAAGTAAAAAAGGAGATACCGACTGGCAGGAATATATCAAGAGCAGTAAATTCTCCTCCCATCAATGACGCGATCACTCCACCCAGAAAATTGGTATATTTGAAATAGGCAAGAAGTCCTAAATTAACTCCCAAACTCAAAGCGACCAATCCTTTACGTTTCCAATAACCCTCTACACGATCCATAAGTTGCGCAAGGAAAAAGTCGGCAACGGTGACTATGGCAAGCAGGAAAAAATAGGTACCGCTACTCTTATAGTAAAAATAATAGGAAAAGAGGGTGACAAACAAGATACGGGCAGTGTATTTGCGTTGTAGCAACACATACACCACCATGAAAGCAGCGAACAACCAAAGGAATATACCGCTGCTGAATATCATTGGCGCTTGCGGATCGTAGGTAAGTACCTCTTTCAGTCTACTGAAATCTATATCAATGGGAAACATAGTCATTATATGCTTTGATAAGTGCTTGGTATAATAAATTTCCTTGCAGGATGTATCCTTCGGGTAAATAATGTACATGATCGGGGCGCATCAGTTTTGCGTCTGTCCAGTTCATGCAGGCACGACGCTTCCCTCCGACTACATCATACATATCCCACACGAGCAGACGATGGTCTTTTGCATAACGACGAATGGTTTCCGCTGCTGTCGCTGTACGCGGATTGATGGCATACGTGCGTCTACGCCTTCGCTGCCGGAAACTTTCATAAGAACCGGGAGGGGTAGTCAGAAGAATGGGTACGTTAGGAAGACTGTCGCGCAACAGTTTCACCAGTTCATCCATCTGATTGTAGTGCACATTTATATTATAACGCCGGTTATGGCTTTCATTGGTTCCGAAAGAGAGAATCAGCAATTCGGACTTCAGGGCGGCGATTTCGGCAATACGATCCGGATGGGTAAAGGTAAGGCAAGTAGCTCCGTTGACGCCTTTATCTATATAAGAAACAGCACCGAAAGTTTCTGTCAAACGGGCACCGGTGGTTTGAGGGTAGATATGCCCACGTACATGGCTGTCGCCAATATGAACGATGCGGACTGTATCTTCGGAGAGTCCGGCACGCACCTGACGGAGATGTTCAAAGACGGGAGCCAGCAGAGCGATGCTGTCAATAACTTCGTTCCGACCAGTTTCGCGGAAAGCTGAAGGGAAGGATATTTGTACAGTGATCGTATCATTCGCCCAGTTCATTTCCCGTAAGGGCTTTATAAGTTTTGCGGTCTTTCCCAGTGGAGGACATACAGGTATACGATCTTGTGCGATTGCTTCCGCAAGGAAACAAGGAACACTCAACATACCGGCGAGAATAAGAATAAAGACAGACTGCAGATTATTCTTGCTCATAAGCACGCCTCCTGTCGTATTGTTCCTTACCATAAATCATCGTTTCATAAAGTAGTCCCGCCAAATGCTTGCCGCCACGGAAATTTATATGTGTATAATCGTAGTTTGCCATAGAAGGTTTGGCATGCACCAGTTTTGCCATGCTGCCTTCTCCACCCATGGCTTCAAACATATTCCAAAAGGCGATGCCGCTTTCGGCGGCAATGTTCTGCTGATAACGAATCAGATTCTTCACACCGGGCATGGTACGAAGTTCACCGTTCTCGTTTTTAGAATCACGGTCGCCGACGCTCAACAACAGGATTCCTGCTTGTGGGAAACATTCTTTCAAATGCTCGATAGCTGTGAGCAGTCCTTTTTGATAGTTATCATAATTACGTCCCCGTTCGGTAGCTACATTCAAACCATATTCGAGGATAATAAGGTCGTAAGGACGTTGACGGTTAAACTGTTTCAACATTTGTGGAGGAATGCCCCGCAAAGAAAGACCAGAACTGCCACGCAACGAGAAGTTGTCGAGAATGATTCCTTTCTTTCCATCCATTGCCAAACCATAGAACAATGTAGAGTCTGCACGGTCTACTGTCCAACGGATAGAGCCGATGCGTCCGTCTACCTGAATTTGCTGCAATCCGTCGGAAGGGCCTAATGAATAATTCTTGTTTTCTCCTTTGTTCACACGAGCAGAAAGGAGAACGGAGTCTCTGTTATGGAAAAAGATGGAGGCACGCTGGCAAGTATCGAGCAGGGAGGCATATTTATTTTGCCCGCGCAGTTCTACATAAGCTCCGTTGCGGGGAACGAAATAATGACCGGATATGCCTTGTTTCTTCTTATCGAAATAGACGCTGTCTGTTACCGCATGACTGGACCATCCGCCAAACGTATGTCGCACCGTAGGACGGTAACCGCTTGTCATGGAAGTGATGGTAACAAAACCTACACCACAACCGCCGAATTGTTTCTGAAGCATTTCGCGTAAGTCAGCCGTAAAGATATCCGCTTCGATAAAGGAATCTCCGAATACGGCAATACGCACCTGTTTGTCATCGGAGTCATCGGAAGAGACACGGTCGAGTGCTTTATAAAAAGGAGTCATCCCCCGGAGAGTGGAATCACTGTAATCTTCAATGCAAGTCATACCTGTACGACAGGTATCTACAAAGGCAGGTTTTACAACAGGAGGCAAAGGGATGCTGTCCGAATCAGCTGCGGCAGTCTCTGATTCCGGATAACGAAGGTCGCTCAAAAGGTCTACACGCCTCATCGTGTGCCCGTCAATAGTCAGCGCCGGAAGCCAATGAAGCCCGAGTAAGACTGCAAACACAATCAGTACGAACCACAACGAATATTTCAAATAATTCTTTATTATCTCCATCTTTACAAGTAGATATAGGCACTATTTTAGTTCTTGTTTTTACCCGGTGCCGAGCTACCTCTTCCTCAGTGCCGAACCATCTCCTTATCGGTGCCGGAGGAGGCTTCATCGGTGCCGGACATTTTCAGGCTGCAAAGATAGAGAAAAGCAATAAAAAAGAAGGGAGAATCTACATTATTTATGAGATTCTCCCTTTTTACTTATTTACATGCCGGACATCGGTCAGATCGTCCGTTCAATGTTCCACACAAATGCCCGCAAGCCTAATTGCTCCGTTTCCAAGTCCATCTTATGCAAGGTGTCGAGCAACGGATCGACTTTGCTGTCATCGACTACCGTCAGGATAGCCGAACACATACTTGGCCAGGCATGGCTTCCGAAATGCGGATCGCCTGTCTTTGAACCACGTCCCTGTACTTTTTCAAGGTATGTAAAGCCACGACAACCCAAACGGTCGAGTAATGCCATGATTCGTTCGTAATAAGCCTGATCGAATGTTATCAATACTGATTTCATATTTCTTTTCTTTATTATTTCTTAATAATACTGTCTTTATTCGCCTGGAAGTAAACATCCAATTCACGTTGACGACGGAGCTTACGACGACGGTTCTTAATACCTGTTCCTGCAAATACACAATATAAAGTAGGGATCAAAATCAATGTCAAAACAGTAGAGATCGTCAAACCACCGATTACGGCAATCGCCATCGGACTCCACATTTCAGAACCCTGACCGCCACCGATAGCCATCGGAATCATACCAAGAACGGTAGTGGCAGTGGTCATCAATACCGGGCGGAGACGGCTCTTACCAGCGGTTACTACAGAGTTCAACACTGCCAGTCCACGTTCGCGACAAAGGGTGATGTAGTCGATAAGCACGATACCGTTCTTCACCACAATACCAATCAGCATGATACCTCCCAACAAACTCATGACACTCAATGTACTGTTCGTAAAGAATAGTGCCATCAAGACACCGCTAAAAGCAAACGGCAGGGAGAACATAATAATGAACGGATAGGTCAGTGACTCGAACTGTGCTGCCATCACGATAAATACGAGCACAACAATCAGGATGGCAAGTGTTCCCAAATCGCGGAACGAATCCTGCTGGTCTTCGTATGAACCGGAAATCTGAATGGTGACATCTCCCGGAAGATCCATTTTATCTATCACCTTATTACCGGCAGCTACTACGTCGCCCAACGGAGCACCGGAGATTACTGCGGAAACGGTTACAATACGTTCGCGGTCTTTACGTTCAATAGTAGGAGGCGCGAAACGTTCGACTACCTTTCCGACATCTTTCACACGAACGGATTGTCCTTGCGCATTGTAAATGAGAATATTTTCGAGACTTTCCAGACTTGTACGGAATTCAGGCGCATAACGCACTTTGATATCATACTCATCTCCATCTTCACGATATTTAGACGCTACTGCACCATTGACACGATTACGTAGATAGTTACCGGCTGTTGAAAGATTCAAGCCATGCATCGCCAATTTTTCACGGTCGAAGTCTACCTGATATTCCGGCTGGTAGTCACTACGACTGATATTTACCTCGGTCACACCTTTTACTTTCAGCAATTCACGTTTCAGACGGGCTGCTACACTATCGGTCATTGTCATGTCGTATCCGTAAACCTCAAAGTCGGCACTTGCCTGTGCGGACATACCCGTGTTACTACCACCGAGAATTACCTGTGCTTTACTAAATTCCGGATAGGCTTTCAAATCTTCACGCATCTCATCACAGACTGCTTCCAAAGTGATATCACGATCGCCCGGATCCACCAAACTGATGTTGAACGAGATAATATGCGAACCGTTGTCCTGCATAGATGCCCAAGTATTATCGGAGTCAGCCTGACCGACGGTGTAGTTGCAGACTTTCATGATGTCTTTATACTTCGTCAGCCATTGGTTGGTTAATTTCTCCGAAAGTTCCTGCGCTATCTCTTTTCGTGTACCGATCGGAAGCTCCAACTGTACAGCAATACGAGCATTATCCTGTGCCGGGAAGAACTCCGTGCCGATGCCCTTTGCACACAGCAAACTGACAATGAAGAAAGCAATACATCCCACAATGACAATCGGACGATGACGTACAGCCCAATTCAGCATCTTCGCATACCAGATATCGAGTCCGTCAAGCGCTTTCTCTATCGGAGTAAAGAAGAGCTTGAACATCTTCGACGGTTTTTTCTGCAAACGAAGCAACTGGGAACAGAGCATCGGAGTCAAAGATAGTGCAGCGACCGTAGAAATAAACATGATGGCACACATCATCCAACCCAACTGTTTGAAAAGTACACCGGACATACCGCTTACCATTGTCAACGGGAAGAACACGGCAATCATAGTCAGCGTAGAAGCGACTACAGAAATTGCCACCTCATTTGTTCCGTGCACGGCTGCCTGTTTCGGATCGGAGCCACGCTCGATATGGGTCGTTACGTTTTCAAGTACCACAATCGCATCATCCACTACCATACCGATAGCGATAGAAAGTGATGAAAGCGAGATGATATTAATCGTATTTCCACTAATCGCCAGGTAAATGAACGAGGCAATCAACGAAAGCGGAATGGTGATACAGATAATCAATGTAGCACGCCAGCGTCCCAAGAAAAGGAACACGACGATGACAACGAAGAGCAAGGCATAAACAACGGTTTCCGTCAAACTGTCGATGGTGTTCAAAATGTTGTCGGAGGTATCGACAATGACACCGATCTTCACGTCACTCGGCAGGTTCTTCTGAAGCCTCGGCAATGCGTCGGCCACTTTCTTGGAGATTTCTACCGAATTGGCTCCCGACTGTTTCTGAACAACAATCATCGCACCTTGCACACCATTGTTATAGGTTTCCTGTGCACGTTCTTCCACAGTATCGACGATTCGGGCTACATCACGCAAAAAGACATTTGCCCCATTATGCGTACCTACCACTACGTCTGCCAACTGTCGGGAATCATCGAATTCACCTTCTACACGCAACGCGTATGTTTCACTACCGATATCGAAGTTACCACCGGGAATGTTCTTATTCTCAGCGCCGATAATGGAACTGATTGTTTCGATAGTCAGGTGATAGGCTTCCAGTTTATTGGGGTCGCAATATACCTGAATCTCACGTTGCGGCGCACCACTGATAGACACGGTTCCGACTCCCGGAATACGTGCCAGCGGGTTTACCACACGGTCGTCCAATATCTTATAAAGCGCTGACTGACTCTCATTGGCCTGTACGGAAAGCAGCACGATGGGAATCATGTCCGTACTAAATTTGAAGATGATCGGATTCTCGACATCATCGGGAAGCTGCGAACTTACCATGTCGAGTTTATCACGCACATCATTGGTCAGAACGTCAATATCGTTACCAAACTCGAACTCCAATGTAATCAATGACATATTCTCGGAAGAACGGGAGGTGATATGTTTCAAGTTGCTCACCGCGTTCAACGTATTTTCGAGCGGGCGAGTCACATTATTTTCTATATCCGAAGCACTTGCTCCGGGATAAGCGGTCATTACCATGATTGTATTCGTGTCAATGTCCGGATACAAGTCGATAGGTAACTTGGACAAAGAGAAAAGACCAAAAATCACCACTGCCAGGAAGCAGAGGGAGGTCATAATCGGTTTCTTAACCGCACCTTCGTATAAACTCATGTTATTTTATTTAAAAGCCTCTCCCCGCTCCTCTCCCCAAAAGAGGGAGCCGGAAGATCGTTTTGAAATCAGGTTAATTAATAAATGCATCGGGCGAAAGGTACTGAACACCTCTTATTTGGAAGAAGACTGGGAAGAGGCTTCCACCTCTACTTCCATACCGTTCACCAAACGTGACTGTCCGGCAACTACCACCTGTGAGTTATCCGGTACACCGGATTTCAACTCATACTCCGTACCCATGCGTCTACCCAGTTCGACCTTATTATAAGATACTTTACCGTCTTTATAAACGAATACATAACGGTCGCCGGAACCTGCCTGCTTAACGATTGCCAAATCGGGAACAACGACGTTTTCTGCTGTACCGAAGTTCAATGTCGCACGGGCAAACATTCCCGGACGCACACGCTGGTCTTTATTATCCAGTCTGATCTCTACCTGGAATGTACGGGTAGTGGCATCTATGGTAGGGTAAATCAGATTGATGGTTCCTGTAAATACTTCATCGCCATATACATCGAGTTTCACGTCGACAGGAGTACCTTTTTTCACTTTCGTGAAGTAGGTTTCGGACACGTTAATCAGGAGTTTCACCGGAGTGATCTGTTCTACTACAAGTACGGGCTCTCCACCGCTGTACATATCGCCATTATCATAGTTACGTGCAGTGACCACACCATTGATAGGGCTTTGCAAAGAGGTATTCTCCAGCAGATTCTTATAAGCGGTTTGCTTCACATCGAGTTGCATCTTCGAAGCATCCCACTCTGATTTGGACGCACCGCCCACTTTATATAATTCGTCGATACGGTTGAATTCTATTTCCTGATTATCTAGTTGCAGCTTCGTCTGTTTCAGGTTGGCTGCATCCATCTCCACAAGTTTCTGGCCTTTGGATACGCGGTCGCCCACTTCCACAAAAATCTGATCGATACGTACGGGAGACGAAGGGGCTATATTATTCTTTACTTCGGCTTCCACCGTCGCTGTGTAATCTTGTATTTGATCTACGGGACGGGCTTTTACGTCTGCCAGCTTCACAATGGGCTTCGCGTCCACATGTTCCGCAGCCGCTTTATCTTTTCCACCTGTACATGAGCCCATAAACACAGTTAACAGCAGGGCTACCAATTGGATACTTCTTTTCATATTCCTTAATTGTAATTTTTTAGTTGTCTATCTTTATTCTTTTCCCAGAACCTGATCGAGGTCTGCCTTAGCAACCAGGTAATCGTATATGGACTGATTATAGGTGAGTTGCGCCTGTGTCAGCGACACTTGGGAACTGTTCAGTTCGAGCACCGTGCCCTTACCTACATCATAACGTTTTTCGGCAATCACTACCGCTTTCTTTGCCTGCATCACATTTTCCTTGTTGCTGACTACCTGCTCTGTGCTGGCACTCATGTTATTGCGACAACTGACAATCTGCATATTCAATTGTCTTTCCGTATCAATACGGTTCCAATCGAGCTGGCGCATCTGTATACGGGCGGATTTCACTTTCGTAAAGTTACTTGCCTTATATAAAGGTATACTAAGATTGAACATCAGGCTGGAACTGTTGCTCCAGTTGTAATTGAAAAAATTGATATTCGGATTATACAGTGATTGATATTGGTAGGAGAAACTCATTGAAAGAGTCGGCATAAAGTTTGTCTTTAAAGACTTTACGTTCTTTTCAAGCAACTTCATGTTCAAGTCCAACTGCTTCATGGTGGTATTGTTGTCCAGATTTACATTTTCTTCTCTCAACTGGTTGGCAAACATGGCCGTCTCATAGTTGGTCAGACTATCGTTAATCTTTATCTCCACATCGGCTGTGATCCCCATCAGGACTTTCAACTGCAACTTAGCCAAAGTCACCGCATTAGCTGCCGAAATCAAGTTCGGTTTAATACTGCGCATCTGCACTTCCGCACTGATCTTGTCATATTCGCTCACAGTTCCCTGCTGATATTTGGCATTCACCACATTGTAGTTATCTTCTGCCAGTTTATAACTGCCTTGAAGCACTTCATAGCTGTCCTGCGCAAGCATCAACTGATAATAAGCCTTGCTCACCTGATTCACGAGATCCAGTTTGGAAGCGCGTGACTTCTCTACTGCCAGTTCAATATCCGTCTTTGTCATCGACATGGCACGATAAACGCCCGGCACAAAGAGTGGCAGATTAATACTCAACCCCGCATTAGCGGTGTTCGAACCGTCTTGCCCCATCTTGAACACGTTATCGTTCAATTTCATTTCAGCCGCTTTAATGGTATGGTCTACTGAACCGGCAATACTAGCCTCCGGCAACAGACTTTGCCAGGCTTCTTTGCTGGCAACTTTCTTTAATGCAACTTCTTCTGCTGCCACTTTTATTGTCGGATTCTCATCCAATGCAATTTCCAGGGCTTTGTCTAAGGTTAAGGTTAGTATATTCTTCTCCGCCTGTGTGTCCTGCGCCTTTGCAAAACCAAATGCACAGAGTGCCACAGCTACCAGAAGAATCTTCTTACCTGCCAATCTTTTCATCTTGTCCATAAACTGAATTTCTAATTTAATCTTACTTGTTTGTCAATAAAACCTCACTTTTGCTCTAATCTGCGATGCGGTTCTTACGATATTCTTGTATAAAGTCTTCCAGTACCTTTGCTCCTTTTTCGGTGGAGATGCCGCGTATATAAGTAAACATGATGGATTCGTACACTTCAATAAAAGGATATTCATTGCAGATATCCGTATTCAGAAGTACGTCAAACTGCTCTCGTACCAGCAAATTAACGATAGCGAAGTTCACATCCGGACGAAAAATGCCCTGCTCTACTCCCGTCTTGAAGAAGGACATCGTTTTTCTGCGAATCGCTGTCCTGCCGGTTCTTCATCATCTCATATACCTTCGGATATTTCTTGATGTCTTCAAAAAAGCGTTTATTCGTCTGATGGAACACCTCAATACTTTTCTGAAAGACTGCAAGTATTACCTCTAACACATTATGCGACTGTTCAAAGATTTTCTGCAAGTACTTATCTCTGTCGGCCTGTGCCTTCAGTATACATTCTTTCAACAACGATTCTTTATCCGAAAAGACTTCATAGAGGGTACGTTTGGATATTCCTAATGCTGCTGCAATGTCGTCCATCGTAATACTCTTGATGCCTTTTGAAGTAAAAGCTTCTGTTGCTGCCGTTATGATCCGTTCTCTTAACTCTACCCGTTGGGAAGCGTCTTTTCCATGCTCTGCCATCATCCGTTTTTCTATTTTATTAAAATGCAGTTTTCGTTTTCTTTTCATTTCCAAAGGAAAAACGGAACAAAGATATATAGAAAACTCAATTAACAAATCAAGTTTCCATCTATTTATAATGCATTTGGGAATTATTATCATTCAATAGAGTAAAATGAAAACAAGTGTTAATAGGAAATACGGAACAAACATAGGGCAAAGGTAGGAATGATGGGAATACGAAGTAAAGTTTTATCGCCGGCAGAGGGATTATAATCGACAAATGCCGGATAAATATCGATAAGAATCGACACTTATCCGGCAATAACAGCCACCATTATCAACGAAAAGCGAAAAAGGGTCAATTTATTGTCAGTATTCAATCTGTGTCCTCTTCAGGAAGGCGACTGTTTTATGTATCTCCTTGTACATCACGATATCATCTTTCACAAAAGGCACTTCTTTCCGATAGGCATGGAGGAAACGCTCAAGGACGGGAGAAGTTTTCAGCGGGCGGCGGAAGTCGATGCCTTGTGCGGCATTCATCAGTTCAATGGCAAGGATATGTTCCAGGTTATCCATCACTTTATAAAGTTTGGTAGCTGCGTTGGCGCCCATGCTTACGTGGTCTTCCTGTCCGTTGGAGGAGACGATGGAGTCGCTCGAAGCCGCATAGCAGTACATTTTATTCTGGCTGACCATCGAAGCGGCGGCATATTGCGGAATCATAAAGCCGGAGTTCAGACCGGGGTTGGCAACCAGGAATTCAGGTAGTCCGCGGAGTCCCATAATCAGTTGGGAGACACGGCGTTCGGAGATATTTCCCAATTCGGCCAAAGCGATGGCAAGGAAGTCATAAGAGATGGCAAGCGGTTGCCCGTGGAAGTTTCCGCCGGAGATGATCCGGTCTTCATCGGGGAAGATGGTGGGGTTGTCCGTGACAGAATTGATTTCGGTCAATAGTACGGAGGCAACGTAGCGGATGGCGTCTTTCGTGGCACCGTGTACTTGCGGGATGCAGCGGAAGGAATAGGGATCTTGAACGTGTTCTTTGTGACGTTCGATCAGTTCGCTACCGGCCAGTAGTTTGCGGAAGGCTTCGCCTGTCTCGATTTGTCCCTGATGGGGGCGGATTTGCTGGATGCAGTCCATAAACGGGTCGATACGACCATCAAAGGCTTCGAGGGAAAGGGCGGCTATGAGGTCGGCTTTTTTCGAGAGGCGGAAGGCTTTGAGCATAGCGAATACACCGTTGGCGCTCATAAATTGGGTGCCGTTGAGCAGGGCCAGTCCTTCTTTACTCATTAGTTTGACGGGTTCCCAGCCGAATTCGTCGAGTACGCTGATGGCTTCGCACTTTTTCCCTTTATAGTAGACATCGCCGACACCGATCAGGGGGAGGAAAAGATTGGCGAGCGGAGCAAGGTCGCCGGAAGCTCCAAGAGAACCGCGGTCATAGACGATGGGCATGACGTCATTGTTGAAGAAGTCGAGGATGCGCTGCACAGTGATTACTTGTACGCCGCTATGTCCCAATGAGAGGGCGTGGGCTTTGAGAAGCATCATCAGTTTGATGATGACGGGGCGAATTTCTTCGCCTACGCTGCAGGCATGGCTTTTTATCAGGTTCTCCTGAAGCGTACCGAGTTCGTCGGGAGAAATATTTTTGGTACATAAAGAGCCGAAACCGGTTGTTATACCGTACAGCGGTTCTTCGGAAGAAGCTATTTTGTGATCGAGGTAGTCGCGACATTTCTGGATGCGCAACTTGGCTTCGGGAGCTAGTTCCAGTTTCAGGTTTTCGTTGATAATTCGTTCGATGATTTCGAAGGTCAATGCTCCGGAACCGATATGATATACATTCTTACTCATACGCGCAGGTCTTGATTTACGGCATCCAACAATTCTTTTTCTCTCCGGCAGGCGGTTTGCTCGATTGTATCGGCTTCGGTTTGCAGTTGGAGGACAAAATCTCTGTCTTTGAGCGAACCAAGGTTGATACGGACGTTCAGCAAGGCTCCCAATACGGCGGAACGGGCGGCCATCATGGCTACACAGGCATCTGTGACGGCATTGCGGTTGCCCAAGCGGGCAACATCTGCTATGACGGACATCATATCCAGTGCTTTGCGGGCTACTTCCAACGGAACGAGGGCGGCTTGTTTGGTTGCTTCCTGAATGGCGGCACTTCGCGCGGCGTTCTCTTCGTCGGTTGTTTTAGGAAGTTTGAAGCAGGCAAAGACTTCGTTGTAGGCAGCGGAATCTTTATCGATAAGTGCAATAAATTCGTCCAGCAGACGGAGGGTGATTGTTTGTGCGTGCTGCATTACTTCTTCACTGGCTTCGTATCCCTTTTTTCCTACGGTGAGCCGTGCTACCATTGTGGAAAGGGCGGAAGCTAGCGCTCCATCCAAAGCGGCAATACTACCTCCACCGGGTACAGGGTCGCTGCAAGCTACTTTATCTAAGAAATCTTTTACGGTTAAATCTGCTAACATGGTATTTTGTTTTAAGTGATTAATTGGGTCAACTATTAAGCAACGGGATACAGCATACCGCCTTTAATAGTCATGATTACACAGTTCATGCCTATATAATAAGGTAGAATATGATAGTTGTCGGAATTGAGAACGATAAAATCGCCTTGTTTGCCTACTTCGATGCTTCCGATCCGGTCGGCTCGCTGAAGGGCGGCAGCTCCGTTCAGGGTCAGGGCGGTGATGGTTTCTTCGATGCTCATTTTCATATAGATGCAGGCCAGAGCAATGGTCAGCGGGATAGAACCGGAGAAACAACTGCCGGGATTCAGGTCGGTGGCAAGTGCTACCGCACAGCCGGAGTCAATCATTTCACGACCGCGTGCGTAGGGTTCTTTCAGAGCAAAAGCTGTCAAAGGTAACAGGGTGGCTACTACTCCGGCATCGGCCATTGCACGGATGCCGGCATCGGAAGCGTGCAGGAGGTGATCGGCAGACAGTGCTCCCAGTTCGGCTGCCAGTTCAGCTCCACCGAGGGAGACGATTTCGTCAGCGTGGAGTTTCAACAGAAAGCCGTGTTCCTTGGCTGCCTGAAGCAGGCGGCGGGACTGTTCGATAGAGAAAACGCCTTGTTCGCAAAAGACATCACAACATTCTGCCAGTTCGCCGTCACGGACAAGGGGAAGCATTTCACGAATCAGGAAGTCGATGTATTCGTCGCTTCTTCCTGCATATTCTTCGGGAAGGGCATGGGCACCGAGAAAGGTGGAGACTATATCGACACGTTTATGCTCGGTGTTGTTCAGGCTGCGCATTACCTTTAGCTGTAATAGTTCGGTTTCCCGATCCAGTCCGTAACCGCTTTTACCTTCTACGGTGGTTACACCCATTGTGCTCATTCTTTTCAAAAAGCCTTCGGCTGCTGAACGCAGTTTCAGGAAATTCATTTGCCGGGTGGCTTTTACGGTGCTTGCGATTCCGCCTCCCCGCTCCATAATCGACATATAGCTTTCGCCGTTCAGACGCCAGGAGAATTCTTCGGAACGTTCTCCGCCAAATACAAAATGGGTATGGGAATCAACGAAGCCGGGCAAGAGGCAGTGTCCGCGAGCGTTATAATGCCAGTAGTGTTGATAGTAACCGTCGCGGTCTTCGCCACGGTTCTCACCAACGTAGGTGATGATTCCTTTGGTGACTTCCACGGTTCCGTTCTCTATGACTTGCAGTTGGGACATTTCTTCGCCTTTACGGGCGGAAAAGCCGATGGGAGTTACGATACGGGCATTGAATATGATTAGGTTTTCACTCATAAATTATCCGAATTATCTTGGTTTATTCTTGTTTCATTCATCCTGCTTCTTGATCCGTTGTTTTTTATCAGGGCAGGTTCCCCTGTAAACATCCGTTCTGATTTGGATTGAATATTCGCTAACATATTTCTTTACCGGCTATTCCATGATACGGGCTTCCAAGACTTGCTGCATGGAAAAGTTTTCGAGTCCGAGATAGTAGGAAGCTGTATCAATCAGGGCTTCCATCGGTACGAGACCAATGATTTCACTACCGACAATCGTAACACCATAGCGGCGGGCTTCGATACGTACCAGTTCGAAGGCGCGGTAAAGGGCAGTACGGGTATAGTCGGTCATGTTTATGGATACCTGGGTGATGTTTCTCTCCTTTAGCTCCACTCCCATTGCTTTCACATAACGGAGCCCTCCATTGATATGGCGGATATTCTTTGCTATCTTGGTAGCTATTTCCAGATTGTCCGTACTAAGATTGATATTGTAGGCAACGAGCGGCATACGGGCTCCGATGGCGACTGTACCTGCGGTTGGATGACGTTCGGCAGGTCCGAAATCTGGTTGCCATTCGGGTAGTTTGATTTTTTCGGCCATGCCTTCAAATTCTCCTTTACGAACGGAAGCGAGATTTTCCCGATGCGACGCAGTTGCGGACTTCTCATACAGGAAGACAGGAAGATGATAGATCTCGGCTACTTTTGCGGCTACTTTCTTGGATAGTTCGATGGCTTCTTCCATGCTGGTATTCTTAATCGGGATGAAAGGGATGACATCTACCGCTCCCATACGGGGATGTTGCCCGGTATGCTGATTCAGGTCTATCAAACGGACAGCCACACCGACTGCTTCAACGATTGCTTCGTACAGAGCTTCCGGCTCGCCGACAAGAGTTACAACCAGGCGGTTATGGTCTTCATCATTACTGTAATCAAGCAGTTTTACCCCGGCCTTAATACGGAAAGGGGCTACTATCTGATCTATTTTCTCTAAATCACGTCCCTCGCTAAAATTGGGGACGCATTCAATAATTTTATTCCAACTCATATCAAATATCTATTATTATAGAGGTTATATTCAACTGGATAACTATATGTTTTACATTAAACAAGTGCTCTTTACCAATAGTCCTTATATAATCAGGCACGGTTCACACGAGTTTCATACCGAATCACCGCATGGTTTATACTAAACAGCTATATGTTTAAACAGTTCCATATATTATGGGAATTTATTCTCTCATATTAAGAGAATAAATTCCCATAATATGTGATACTATTTTCCCACAATATATGGGACTATCTTCTTTATAAGTTCTTCGTCCGCTACATACGGCATTGTTATCTGATAGTCTCTTGCATGGGAGTCATTAAATGCTTCGCTTGTCTCCATCGCATGCGGATTACGCGCCCATGAGCGACGGGCTACTCCGCCCATCACATCCCAGAGCATTGCCGAACGAAGTATTTCATCTACCCGTTCGCTACCGTCGCATACCATACCGAAACCGCCATTGACTGCTTTACCAATACCGACTCCCCCACCATTGTGCAAAGCTACCAGGCTCATTCCGCGGGCACAATTTCCGGCAAAACATTGCACAGCCATATCTGCCATCACATTGCTTCCGTCTTTGATATTCGATGTCTCCCGGAAAGGAGAATCCGTTCCGCTTACATCGTGATGGTCTCGTCCCAGCATGATAGGACCTACTTCTCCCCGGCGGACCATCTCATTGAAACGGAGGGCTATGTTCATTCTCCCAACTGCATCCTGATACAGAATACGTGCCTGTGTACCCACCACGAGCTGATTCTTTTCGGCATCCCGTATCCAGTTGTAATTGTCAAGATCCTGACCGCGCCGATTGACGTCGATACATTCCATAGCTGCGTGGTCTGTTTTTATCAGATCTTCGTGTTTGCCACTCAAGCAAACCCATCTGAACGGACCGTAGCCATAATCAAAGAGTTGGGGTCCCATAATATCTTCAACATAGCTTGGCCAGATAAATCCGTCCTTTTCATCAACACCATTACGGGAAATTTCTTTTACTCCGGCATCGTATATAGCTTTCATGAAGGAGTTTCCATAATCAAAGAAATAAGTTCCGCGGGCTACGAGTTTCTTAATAACTTCGAAATGACGATGCAAGGATATATCTACCAAGTGACGGAATTGTTCCGGAGATTCGTGAAGAAGGCGTGTGCGTTCTTCAAAAGTTAGTCCGACAGGGCAGTAACCGCCTTCGTAAACGGCATGACAGGAGGTTTGATCGGATAATAATTCAATAGGAATTCTTTCGCGTTCGGCATATTCGAGCAGATCTACGACATTGCCGTGATAGGCTATCGAGCAGGGTTCACGACGTTGCATTGCTTGAGATGCCATCCGGTATGCTTCGGCTATATCCGCAGTCACGTGTCCCACCCATCCCTGGCGGTGGCGGGTTTCAATACGCGAACTATCTACTTCGGCTATGATGGAGACTGCTCCTGCTATCTCCGCCGCTTTGGGTTGTGCGCCGCTCATTCCTCCCAAGCCGGAAGATACAAATAAATGTCCCCGCAGATCCTGATCTTGGGGAATCCCCAGTTTCAATCGCCCGGCATTGAGGAGGGTATTGAAAGTGCCATGCACAATTCCTTGAGGACCGATATACATCCAGCCGCCAGCGGTCATTTGCCCGTAATTGGCAACTCCCATCTGGGCAGCAATATGCCAATCATGTTGATTGTCGAATTGCCCGATCATCATCGAATTGGTTATTATAACGCGGGGAGCATCGGGACGGGAGCGGAAAAGCCCTAATGGATGTCCGGACTCAATAACCAGCGTCTGTTCTTGGGTAAGTTCTTCGAGGTATTGTTTTATCAGCCGATATTGCATCCAGTTTTGACAGACTTGTCCGGTTTCACCGTAAGTGACTAGTTCGTAGGGATATAATGCTATATCGAAGCAAAGGTTATTGTCAATCATTACCTGAAAAGCTTTGCCTTCAATGCATTGCCCCCGGTACTCATCAATCGGTTTGGCTTTCAGGTCGCCGGCAGGACGGAAACGGTATCCGTAAATCCGCCCGCGAGTGCGTAGCTCTTCCATCAATTCAGGAGCCAATTGTTCGTGCCACTCGGTAGGAATATAACGCAAAGCGTTTTTTAATGCAGTGATTGTCTGCGCCGGGGTAAGTGTATAACCACGGTCGGGAGCTCTCCGGATACCTTCTACAAAATCCGGATAAGGAGGTAGTGTGTTGCCAAGAGTTATTCTCATAATAAACAGAATTAAGGATTACAAACTGTAAGCAATACAGTCTTATAACTCTTCGCAAGATAGAAAAAAAGAAGATAAAAGACAAGAGATTTGACAGATTTATTATCAGAAAGGTATTATTACATTTACAATTTGATAGAAGAACAAGACACAAGCGATGTCAAAACTCTCTTATGCTTTTATATAGGCACAAATACAGGCCGTTTTGTCAAAACAGATAGATAGATCTTTCATTAAAGTAGATAGCAGGGTTGGCATTACGTTAAATAGCAAAACTACCATTAAAACGAATGGCGGAGCTTCACTAAAGCTAAAAATAGACTTTTCATTAAAATGAATGGAAGGATCGTTGGTAAAAACCCTTTCATTAAAATAAAAGAGAATCTTTAGTAAAGCAAATAGCAGCCCTTTCTAAAATCAACGCTATGAAATCGGTGGAATTTGTATAACTAGCGTAACCCGCATCTCAATAATATCATTATATAGATGATTGTATTATTGATAGGGCTTTTCATACGATACCAACCGCAATTAATGGAATTATTTCTTTTGTTTATTCTGCAACTCTAACAGATATTTAAAAGTATGCTTTGCCTCCTGACTATCATCTTTCAAATATGCTTGTTTCAGTTCCGGATAATTCTTCAATAATTGCAGCATTCTATCTTTCCCCAGAAAGTCGACTTTTCCCGTTTCACCATTCAATTCATAGCAAACACGTTTTGTAACCAGACTTGAAGCGGCAAGAGCATCGCCTATATTTCCTCCTAGTTTTACATCATCTTCTTCCACAAAGTTGCCTCCGATGACTGATCCTAAAGGCATTGCACAAAAATAGATGTTTTTACCTAACTGAACAGCAGGAGCATACCATGCTCCAAAACGCAATTTCTTATAGCGCAACTTACGACAGTTCAAATATAAATTTCCTTTTTCGTCACGCACAGCAAAACAACGCTTCTTCAAACGCCGGCACATCGACTCGTCATCACCAGCCGTTATCCGGTAATCAGCCCCTCCTGTTAATACAATCTGATTTCTGGAACGTTTTTCTACACGCAACACATCAGTGGTATCGCCATGTTGAGTCAGCAACTCTTTCAGGTTGGAATAAATAATATTCTGCGCAATTAACGGAAGGCTAATCACGCTTATCAGCAAACATAAGATACATCCTTTCTTCATAAGCATCCTCCTTTCCTGTCTAACGCCTTTTCGAGTGGAAAGTTATAAATTTTAGCGGATAAATGCAAGAATGAGAAAAGAAATATTGAAAATTTCTTCCAGCTAACAACAACATTATCAGAACGAGTTATAATCCAAGCCCACACATCTTCCTACTTCCGTTAATAAACAGTAAATCTACTCTTAACAAAAACAAGCTCCTATCCCGACCGTTATGAATTATATTACCTTTGCGCAAAAGATTTAAAGTTGTCATGGAAAAACTAGAACAGGTCATTACCACATATCAGCAAATCATTCAGAAAACAGAACTGGAGTTACAGAATGCACGAAAACGTATCTATTATATAAGTCTTCTTCGACTTATCTTATTCGTAGGAGCCGTAGCAAATGCCATTATTTTTTGGTCTGACGGTTGGCTATGCCTCTCTGCATTCGCTGTCCTACCCTTTATCTTATTCATTTGGTTAGTAAAACGCCATAATTTCTGGTTCTACCGGAAAGACTTTCTGAAAAAGAAAATAGAAATCAACGAGCAGGAACTACGTGCCATGCAATATGATTTTTCCGATTTTGACGATGGAAAAGAATTCATTAACCCGTCTCACCTCTACACTCTTGATCTGGATGTATTTGGCGAGCACTCTCTTTTCCAATATATCAACCGCACCGCAACCCCTATCGGCAAGCAACATCTCGCAAATTGGTTCAATGCACATCTGGAGAATAAAGAAGCTATTGACCACCGCCAGGAAGCCATCCGGGAACTCTCCACCGATTTGGAATATCGCCAACAAATCCGCTTACTCGGATTACTCTATAAAGGAAAACCTGCCGATACCACCGAAATCAAAGAATGGGCAGCCAGTCCGAGTTATTATCGAAAACGTACGCTCCTGCGTATCCTCCCAATAGCAGTTACCGTCATTAATTTCTTATGTATAAGTCTAGCCATTTTAGGCATTATCTCGGCTAACATCGCAGGAGGAGTATTTGTCAGCTTTGTATTATTCAGTACTATTTTCTCTAAAGGAATCACTAAACTGCAAACAACCTACGGAGAAAAGCTGCAGATTCTTTCGACATACGCTGACCAAATTCTGCTCACTGAACAAAAAGAAATGCACAGTCATATACTGCAAGAGTTAAAAACGGACCTTACAAGTCAAAATCAAACCGCTTCTCAAGCAGTCCGCCAGCTTTCTAAACTGATGAACGCACTCGACCAACGAAGCAATCTGCTCATGAGTACTATACTCAACGGACTGATATTTTGGGAGCTACGACAGGTGATGCGAATCGAGAAGTGGAAAGAGATTCATGCCTCCGACCTACCCCGATGGATAGAAACAATCGGAGAAATAGATGCCTATTGTTCCCTGGCAACATTCGCATATAACCATCCGGATTATATTTACCCCACTATCGCTGCTCAATCTTTCCACCTACAAGCTGAAGCCTTGGGGCATCCCCTAATGGATCGCAACCAATGTGTGCGTAACGGAATAGACATTGAAAAACGTCCTTTCTTTATTATAATCACAGGCGCCAATATGGCAGGCAAGAGTACTTATTTACGTACTGTAGGAGTAAACTATCTACTGGCATGTATAGGAGCTCCCGTTTGGGCAAAGCAAATGAAAATATATCCGGCCCGTCTCGTTACCAGCCTTCGAACCAGTGATTCCCTAGCTGACAACGAATCTTATTTCTTTGCAGAACTCAAGCGACTTAAATTAATCATAGACAAACTTGAAGCCGGGGAAGAGCTTTTCATCATCCTTGATGAAATACTGAAAGGCACCAACTCCATGGACAAACAGAAAGGCTCTTTCGCCCTTATCAAACAATTCATGCACATGAACGCCAACGGTATCATCGCCACCCATGACTTGTTATTAGGGACTTTAATAGAGTCCTTCCCACAAAATATCCGAAATTACTGTTTCGAAGCCGACATTACCAACAATGAACTCACCTTCTCATATCAAATGAGAAACGGAGTTGCTCAAAACATGAACGCCTGCTTCTTAATGAAAAAAATGGGGATCGCCGTCATTAACGACTAATCCCCATCTTCGTATGAAAATCAAAGTTATCTTTTACAGTAACATCTAAAACCTGTTTTATTTAGTAGCAGCAAACTCAATATAAAGTTTCAAACTGCATAGTTTTAATGTGTCGGAAAAAACAAAGTCAAACAGGTGTTATAGATATATACTTATTGTATTTTACTTTTCGACAAAAAAGCGACTATCGCAGAAGCTTTTTCATTAGTGAAATACTGCACCGATGTTATTGGCTGATACGTGTAAGGTACAAATTGGAATAACTGTACAGCTGCAAACTTTTTATCAGCAGAAAGTATCACATCCATACGTATATTACCACTAGCCTCGCTTTTTATTTTCGAATCAGCGGAGAATGAACCCGAATTTACAAGATTTTTCAAAGCATCCATATGCTTCAAATCAAAGAATACACTATGCTCTTTAGCCACACTTTTTGTTGGTAAATAAACAACCTCCTTTGATTTCCAGAAAAGACGGAAAATTCCGATAAGGAATAAACCTGTCCCCAAAACCATCAAAGCCATACTGGTTGTAGAAGACTTGTCATCCAATTCGAATGTTGAAGCAAAAGCTAAAATACCAATCAATAACATAACAGAAGAGATTAAAACTCCTGAAACACTTATGCGTTTAGCGATATCGGGGTGTGTAGATGCGAATATAGTAGCATCAATCGTTTGAGTAGTTGCCATAATATTTAAAGTTTAATTTATTAGTAAAAATATAAAGATAAAAAGAAGTAGTATCACCAGTATACAGAAGATACCAGTAACCACAAAATAAACAATACCAATAAATATACTGCTAAATAATTATACGCCTCAAGGTGTATACATAGTATTCACTCGATGGCTGGCAATAATAGGAAGTTGTTGTATCATAAATCCGCCCCCAGTGTTGTGATAGTGAGCTATCACGATCAGCACAACCTTGTAGCGCATTCTTTAAAGAAAAGAAATATTCTCCAAGCTGTACACGTTGAATACGTGTCACAGATATTTGATGGCTCTGCAAATTGGTCAATTCAGCCACAGGCTTACCCGGAAGATCGGGTGCACAGATTTCCCCACGCTGCCCCATAGCATATGTAATATCACACCCCTGCTTATCCACCATTCTTTCGGTAGAGACATTGCCTGCTATGCTATGAAAAGCAACTGTCAGCAACAGAAACAATATTACCTTTACAAATTTTGCCATATTCACCTGCAAATATAACAGATTCTCTCTATGAAAAGTTTAATTAGGATATATTTTAATGTATCTTAGTATTAATAAACGGCAGACAAACAAAAAAGGCTACCTTCGAAGGTAGCCTTTTTTATATCTATAAGAATAACTGTAAAATTATTCAGCCGATTCAGCTTTTGGTTCTTCAGCCTTAGGAGCTTCAGTTGCAGGAGCTTCAACAGCAGCAGGAGCAGCTTCAGCAGCTTTCTTCGAACGACGAGTACGAGTAGCTTTCTTAGCAACTTTTTCCTTAGCCATGTTTTCATTGTAGTCAACCAACTCAATAAAGCACATTTCTGCGTTGTCACCCAAACGGTTACCAGTCTTGATAATACGAGTATAACCACCCGGACGATCAGCAATCTTAACAGAGATTTCTTTGAACAACTCTGTTACTGCAATCTTATCTTGCAAGTTGCTAAATACAACACGACGAGAGTTCGTAGTATCTTCTTTAGACTTAGTAATCAAAGGCTCAACAAACTTCTTCAAAGCTTTCGCCTTTGCAACAGTCGTAGTGATTCTTTTGTGCTTGATCAAAGAGCAAGCCATGTTAGATAACATAGCGCTTCTATGAGAAGCAGTACGACCTAAATGATTGAATTTTTTATTATGTCTCATTTTTTATTCTTTATCTAATTTATATTTAGAAATGTCGGTTCCAAACGACAGATTCAGACTTTCCAGCAAATCATCAAGCTCGGTAAGCGATTTCTTTCCGAAGTTTCTGAATTTCAGCAGGTCAGTTTTGTTGAATTGTACCAAGTCGCCGAGAGTTTCTACGTCAGCAGCCTTCAAGCAATTGAGGGCACGAACTGACAAGTCCATATCAACGAGTTTAGTTTTCAACAGCTGACGCATGTGCAAAACTTCTTCATCAAACTCTTCATTGCCGTCAGTATCATTACTTTCAAGCGTGATCTTCTCGTCAGAGAACAACATGAAGTGATAAATCAGAATTTTTGCAGCTTCTTTCAGCGCTTCTTTCGGGTGTATAGAACCGTCGGTACTAATTTCAAGCACTAGCTTTTCGTAGTCAGTCTTCTGTTCTACACGGAAGTTTTCTACAGCATACTTGACATTACGTATCGGTGTATAAATAGAGTCGATTGGAATTACATTAACATCCGTGCAATACTCGCGATTTTCATCAGCAGGTACATAACCACGACCTTTGTTAATGGTAATATCAATCTGCATAGTTGACTTAGAATCTAAATGACAAATAACTAATTCCGGATTTAACACTTCAAATCCAGTCAAATACTTACCTATGTCACCTGCTTTAAATTCACTGGAATTCTCGACAGTGATGCTCACTTTTTCGCTCTCGAACTCTTCAACTACTTGCTTGAATCTCACTTGTTTCAGATTCAAGATAATGTTGGTAACATCCTCTTTTACTCCAGGTACACTAGAAAATTCATGCTCCACACCATCGATTCTGATAGTAGTGATAGCAAAACCCTCTAATGAAGAAAGAAGGATACGGCGTAATGCATTACCTACAGTAATACCAAAACCCGGTTCCAACGGACGGAATTCGAATTTACCGAATCTGGAGTCCGCCTCCAACATTAATACTTTATCAGGTTTTTGAAATGCTAATATCGCCATGAAATTAATTATTATTTAGAATACAATTCAACGATCAAATGTTCTTTAATGTTCTCAGGAATGTCTGCTCTTTCAGGTATGTGCAACATTTTACCAACCTTTGAAGCCTCGTCCCATTCCAACCAAGCATACTTGCTGTGATTGAAACCTGCAAGAGAATTAGCAATTACTTCCAAAGACTTAGATCTTTCACGAACACCAATCAATTGTCCTGGTTTTACTGCAAATGAAGGAATGTTTACTACTTCACCATCTACAGTGATGTGCTTGTGACTAACCAACTGACGAGCAGCAGCACGTGTAGGAGCAATACCCAAACGGAATACTACGTTGTCAAGACGGCCTTCCAGCAATTGAAGAAGTACCTCACCGGTAATACCTTTAGCAGTAGCTGCTTTTTCAAACAAATTGCGGAATTGTTTTTCTAAAACTCCATAGGTGTATTTAGCTTTCTGTTTTTCACGAAGTTGCACACCGTATTCAGAAGTTTTTCTTTTTCTTGAATTACCATGTTGTCCGGGAGGATAGTTCTTCTTTGACAAAACTTTGTCAGCTCCAAAGATTCCTTCACCGAATTTACGGGCGATTCTCGATTTTGGTCCAGTATATCTAGCCATTTCTTTTAAATATTTAATTGTTTATTCATGAACTCAATTTGTTGCAGCCGCGATTACAGAGAGAAATTAATGTAATCCAAAAACAAAATCAAGATCATTGTGTAAGTTAAAGGTAAATTAAACTCTACGTCTTTTCGGAGGACGACAACCATTATGTGGAAGCGGAGTCACGTCAATGATTTCAGTAACTTCGATACCAGCACCGTGGATAGTTCTAATAGCAGACTCACGTCCGTTACCTGGACCCTTCACATATGCTTTTACCTTTCGCAGGCCAAGATCGAATGCAATCTTTGCACAATCCTGGGCAGCCATCTGAGCTGCATAAGGAGTATTCTTTTTAGAACCTCTAAATCCCATTTTACCAGCAGATGACCAAGAGATAATCTGCCCTTCACTATTTGCAAGAGAAACAATAATATTGTTGAAAGATGAATGAACATGCAACTGTCCATTAGCGTCTACTTTCACATTTCTCTTTTTAGCTGCAACTGTTTTTTTTGCCATATCAACAATTATTATTTAGTAGCTTTTTTCTTATTAGCAACGGTTTTCTTTCTACCCTTACGAGTACGTGCATTGTTCTTAGTGCTCTGACCTCTAACAGGCAGACCAATACGGTGACGTACACCACGATAGCAACCAATATCCATTAATCGCTTAATGTTCAATTGGATTTCAGAACGAAGATCACCTTCTACTTTATACTCTGCACCGATAATCTCACGAATCTTAGCAGCTTGATCATCTGTCCAGTCTTTAACCTTCAGATCTTTATCTACACCAGCTTTATCTAAAATTTTTGCTGAACTACTGCGACCTATTCCATATACATAGGTCAACGCAATTTCACCTCTTTTGTTCTGAGGTAAATCTACACCAACTATTCTTATAGCCATATACTAAATTATTTTTTTTGCAAAAATAACAAATTATCCTTGACGTTGTTTATACTTAGGATTTTTCTTGTTAATAACATACAAACGGCCATTACGTCTAACGATCTTACATTCTGGCGTGCGTTTCTTTAATGATGCTCTTACTTTCATATCTTATTTTATTTATATCTAAACACAATTCTTCCTTTCGATAAGTCGTAAGGAGACATTTCGACTCTCACTTTATCTCCCGGCAGGATCTTGATGTAATGCATCCTCATCTTGCCTGAAATATGTGCGGTAATCTCATGTCCGTTTTCTAATTCAACACGAAACATTGCATTTGACAATGCTTCAACTATAACTCCATCTTGTTCTATTGCAGATTGCTTTGCCATATTATATTGCTTTATCTCCTAAAACTTCTTCTATGAATTTGAATGAAGACAAAATATCAGCTTCACCAGCTCCAACAGCTATCGTATGCTCAAAATGTGCAGCACATTTACGATCTCTGGTCCTCACAGTCCATCCGTCACTTTCCATTATCACTTGTCGGTCTCCCAATGTTATCATCGGCTCTATCGCTATGCAAAGGCCTCTTTTCATCAATGGTCCATATCCTCTTTTACCATAGTTAGGAACCTGAGGATCTTCGTGCATCTCTTTACCGATGCCATGGCCAACAAACTCACGCACTACACCATAAGAATGAGACTCACAATATTGCTGAATAGCATATCCGATATCACCAATTCTTTTACCTTGCACTGCGTTCTGGATGCCAATATATAACGCTTCTTTAGTTACCTTCAACAAGTTACGAATCTCTTCGTCTACCTCTCCTACACAAAAAGTATAAGCAGAATCACCACAGAAACCATTCATGTAAGTTCCGCAATCCACTGATACGATATCACCATCTTTCAGTACGATATCCCCTGGGATTCCATGTACCACCTGTTCGTTGACAGAAGTACAAAGAGATGCGGGAAATGGTTCTCCATATTGATTCGGAAATCCTTTGAAAGTTGGAGTTGCCCCATGATCTCTAATGAACTCTTCAGCAACTTTATCCAACTCACGTGTAGTTACACCAGGCTTCACCAGTTTGGCAACCTCTGCAAGAGTTTTACCAACAAGCAGGTTACTCTGACGGAGCAATTCTATTTCATCTTCTGTTTTAAGAAATATCATTTCTAATCTAAAGAATTAATATGCCGCTACACCAGCGCGTCCTTTAATACGACCAGATTTCAACAGACCATCATAGTGTCTCATCAACAAATGACTTTCAACCTGTTGCAGAGTATCAAGAACAACACCTACAAGAATTAACAAAGATGTACCGCCGAAGAATTGAGCGAATCCTGCTTGCACTCCGAATACACCGGCAAAAGCAGGCATAATAGCAACTAAAGCCAAGAAGAAAGAACCCGGCAAAGTGATACGAGACATTATATCATCAATATACTCTGCTGTTTTCTTTCCCGGTTTAATACCAGGGATGAAACCATTATTTCTCTTCATATCCTCAGCCATCTGAGTCGGATTAATTGTAATTGCAGTATAGAAATACGTAAATAATATAATCATTACCGCAAAGACAAAATTATACCAGAAACTTGTATGATCTGTAAACGCATGCAAGAAACCGCCTGCATCATTTACATTTGAAAAACCGATAAATGTAATTGGAATAAACATGATTGCCTGAGCAAAGATGATAGGCATAACACCGGCAGCATTCACCTTTAAAGGGATATACTGTCTAGCACCACCATATTGCTTGTTACCAACGATTCTTTTTGCATACTGTACAGGAATCTTTCTTGTACCTTGCACCAAAAGAATAGCAGCGCCAATCACTAATAATAAGAATACGATTTCAATTATAAACATAATCAGACCACCGCTCTTATTTGCTACTCTGGACACAACTTCTTGCAACAAAGCATCAGGGAAACGAGCGATAATACCAATCAAGATGATAAATGAAATACCGTTACCAATACCTTTATCAGTAATTCTTTCACCAAGCCACAAAATAAACATACTACCTGCTGCCAAAATAATGGTAGAGGTAACCATAAACAGAGTCCAATCTAATGAAGCATTTAAGGAAGGGCCAGCCTGCATTTTAAGATTGAGCAAATAAGAAGGGGCCTGAACTAACAATATAGCAATCGTCAAGTAACGAGTATATTGATTCATTTTTCTTCTGCCGCTCTCACCTTCGCGTTGCAACTTCTGGAAATACGGTACAGCGATTCCCAATAACTGGATTACGATAGATGCAGAGATATAAGGCATGATTCCTAATGCAAAAATAGAGGCATTAGAAAATGCTCCTCCAGAGAACATATTTAACAAGGCTAAAAGGCCTTCACTTGTTTGTTCGTGCAATTTCGCCAGCATCGCCGGATTGATACCCGGTAATACGACATACGATCCGAAACGGTAAATTGCCACGAACAATATGGTGATGAGGATCCGCTGTCTCAGATCCTCAATCTTCCATATATTCTTTAATGTTTCAATAGCTTTTCTCATTGAATCAGAGTTTTACTACAGTTCCACCAGCAGCTTCGATAGCAGCAGTTGCAGTCTTAGAGAATGCATGAGCTTCTACTTCCAGCTTGTTAGTCAGAGTTCCGTTACCCAATACTTTTACCAACTGATTTGAAGAAATAAATCCTGCTTCGATAAAGTCGTTTACACCAACTTTTGTCAAGCTCTTAGCTTCAGCAAGTTTCTGGATAGTATCCAGATTGATAGCTTTATATTCAACACGATTGATATTCTTGAAACCAAATTTAGGAACTCGACGTTGAAGAGGCATCTGACCACCTTCAAAACCGATTTTCTTAGAGTATCCAGATCTTGATTTAGCTCCTTTATGACCTCTTGTAGAAGTACCACCTAAGCCAGAACCAGCACCACGTCCAATTCTTTTTCTTGTCTTAGTAGATCCCTCAGCAGGTTTTAAATTACTTAAGTTCATATTGTAATTTCGTTTTATTATTCAACAAATAATTACTTAACAATGGCAACCAAGTGTTTTACTTTATCTACCATTCCAAGAATTGAAGGAGTGCTTTCGTGTTCAACCACACGGTTCAGTTTACGAAGTCCCAGTGCGTCAAGAGTTCTTTTCTGATCAGCTGGAGCACCAATTCTACTTTTAACTTGTTTAATCTTTATAGTTGACATATCTCCTCCTTATCCTCTAAATACTTTTTCAACACTAATACCTCTGTTCTGAGCAACCATTCTTGCATCACGCATTTCACTCAAAGCTTCAATTGTAGCTTTAACAAGGTTATGCGGATTCGAAGAACCTTTAGATTTAGCCAAAACGTCAGTAACACCAACACTTTCCAATACAGCACGCATAGCACCACCAGCTACAACACCGGTTCCGTGAGATGCAGGTTTGATGAATACTTCAGCACCACCAAATCTAGCTGATTGTTCATGAGGAACAGTACCTTTTAAAATAGGTACTTTCACCAGATTCTTTTTAGCTGACTCAACACCTTTAGCGATAGCAGCTGTTACTTCACCTGCTTTACCAAGTCCCCAACCAATGATACCTTCTTCGTTACCTACAACAACGATTGCAGAGAAACTAAAAGTTCTACCACCTTTGGTAACTTTAGTAACACGATTAATAGCAACTAATCTATCTTTCAGTTCTATATCGTTAGTAATCTTAACTCTATTATTAACTCCTGCCATAATGATTAAAATTTAAGTCCACCGTTACGAGCAGCATCAGCTACTTCTTTTACTCTCCCATGATACAAGTAACCATTACGGTCGAAAACAACAGTAGTTATACCTGCTTCCTGAGCCTTTTTAGCAATCATTTCACCAACTTTAGCAGCTTGTTCTTTTTTAGCGACTTTCTCAGTCAAACCTAAAGAAGAAGCAGCAGCCAGTGTCTTACCAGAAAGATCATCGATAATCTGGACATAAATTTGCTTGTTACTTCTAAATACACTCATACGCGGACATTCAGTAGTACCTGAAATTTTGTTGCGTACTCTATATTTGATCTTAACTCGTCTTTCTATTTTTGTTGTCATAATAATCTAATTTTATATGAATTACTTAGCGCCGGCTGATTTACCAGACTTTCTACGAATTACTTCGCCAACAAACTTAATACCTTTACCCTTGTATGGTTCAGGCTTACGGAAAGAACGTATTTTAGAGCAAACTTGACCAAGCAATTGTTTGTCACACGATTCCAATATAATAAGAGGATTCTTATTTCTTTCAGACTTCGTTTCAACTTTTACCTCAGCAGGTAATTGAATGAAAATATTGTGTGTATAACCTAAAGCCAGCTCAATGATGTTACCTTGGTTTGAAGCACGATAACCTACACCTACAAGTTCCAGTTCTTTCTTGTAACCTTCAGATACGCCCACAACCATGTTGTGAACCAATGAACGATACAAACCGTGGAAAGCATGTTTCTGCTTCGGGTTATCAAGCATTTCTTTATCGTTTTCTGTTAAAGTTACGTGTCCGTCTTCAATAGTAACATTGATAGCAGGATTCACATATTGGCTCATTTCGCCTTTGGGTCCCTTTACGGTAACCACATTATCCTTCAGAGTGATTGTCACTCCAGCAGGGATACTAATGGGTAATTTTCCTATTCTTGACATTCTAATTCCTCCTAATTAATATACATAACACAAGACTTCACCACCGATTTTCAGTTCTGCAGCCTCTTTGTTAGTCATTACACCTTTGGAAGTAGATATTATAGCAATACCCAGCCCATTAATAACACGCGGCATATCTTTGTAACCAGTATACTTACGCATACCCGGAGAAGATATTCTTTCTAACTTTTTGATTGCGTTAACTTTGTTAACAGAATCATACTTCAAGGCAACCTTAATAGTTCCTTGAGGACCATCTTCTACAAACTTATAATTAAGGATGTAGCCTTTTTCAAAAAGAATCTTAGTGATTTCTTTTTTCAAATTCGAAGCGGGAACTTCAACAACTCTGTGCTTTGCACCAATCGCGTTCCGCAACCTCGTTAAATAATCTGCTATTGGATCAGTCATATAAAAATAAATTAAATTAATCAGGACTACCCTGACAATATTTAAACAATAATTACCAGCTTGCTTTTTTTACGCCTGGGATCAGTCCGTTAGATGCCATCTCACGGAATTGAATTCTCGAAATTCCGAATTGACGAATATAACCTTTAGGACGACCAGTCAGTTTGCAACGGTTGTGCATACGAATTGGATTAGAATTCTTTGGCAACTCTTGCAACTTCTGTGCAGCTTCGAAAGCATCAGCAGGATCACCTGTTCTTACGATTTGCTTCAAAGCAGCTCTTTTCTCGGCGTATTTGGCTACTAATTTAGCACGCTTTACTTCACGTGCTTTCATTGATTCCTTTGCCATATCTATTAGTCTTTTTTAGCGTTTTTAAAAGGTAAACCGAATTCCTTCAGCAAAGCATAACCTTCTTCATCTGTTTCCGCAGAGGTTACAAAGGTAATATTCATTCCGAGAATTCTTGTAATACTATCGATATTTATTTCAGGGAAAATGATTTGTTCCTGAATACCAAGGGTATAGTTACCTTTACCATCAAACTTACTTTCGATACCTTTGAAGTCACGAATACGAGGAAGAGCTACACGAACCAATTTTTCAAGGAATTCGTACATTCTTTCACGACGTAAAGTTACCATAACACCAATCGGCATTTTTTTACGCAACTTAAAGTTTGCGATATCTTTACGAGAAATGGTAGCTACAGCTTTTTGACCTGTAATAGCTGTCATTTCATTGATTGCTACTTCGATAATCTTCTTATCAGCAACAGCCATACCTAATCCCTGATTGATTACAATCTTCTTAAGTACGGGTATCTGCATTGTAGAAGAATACTGGAACTGTGATTTCAATGCAGGTGCTATACGCTCTGCATATTCTTTCTTAAGACTAGCAGTATTACTCATTACTTAATCTCCTCTCCTGATTTTTTAGAATAACGCACTAAAGTTCCTTCCGAACTCTTTTTTCTCCCAATACGCGTTGCTTTACCAGTTTTTGGATCAACCGGGTTCAAGTTTGAAATGTGGATAGAAGCTTCTTGCTTCACAATACCACCTTGTGGATTCTTTGCATTCGGCTTTGTGCTTTTAGATACCATATTGATACCTTCAACAAATGCACGTCCTTCTTTAACAAGAACCTTCAATACACGACCAGTTTTGCCCTTATCTTCACCAGCATTTACGTAAACTGTGTCGCCTTTTTTAATATGTAATTTACTCATTACTTAAATCTTTTACAAATTAAAGTACCTCAGGCGCAAGTGACACAACTTTCATGTTTGTAGCACGAAGTTCTCTTGCTACAGGACCGAAAATACGACTACCTCTAATTTCACCTGCATTATTCAACAACACGCAAGCATTATCATCAAAACGTATATAAGAACCATCAGGACGACGGATTTCTTTCTTTGTACGTACAATCAAAGCCTTTGATACTGCACCTTTTTTAACATCACTAGAAGGGATAACGCTCTTCACTGAAACTACAATGACATCCCCCACTGAAGCATAACGACGACCTGTCCCCCCCAAAACGCGGATACACAACGCCTCTTTCGCTCCACTGTTATCACATACTGTAAGTCTGGATTCTACTTGTATCATAATTACTTAGCTCTTTCAATTATTTCTACTAATCTCCATCTTTTAGTCTTGCTCAAAGGACGAGTTTCCATGATGCTTACAGTATCACCGATATTGCATTCATTCTTTTCATCGTGAGCATGGTACTTCTTCGTTTTGCTAACGAACTTACCATATATAGGGTGTTTTTCCTTAAATTTGGCAGCAACTGTGATGGTCTTGTCCATCTTATTGCTCAACACAACCCCTGTTCTTTCTTTTCTTAAATTTCTTGCTTCCATCAAGCTGATCATTTATTGTTAAGTTCTCTTTCGCGCAATTCTGTTTTCATACGCGCAATAGTCCTGCGTAATTGTTTGATTTGAGCAGGATTTTCCAAAGGAGAAATAGAATGATTAATAACCATTTGGTTATAATTAGCTGTTTCCGCCTCTACTCTTTCTACTAAATCATTAGTAGTCATTTCTTTAATTTCTGCAATTTTCATAACACTTACGCATTTTGATTTTGAATATCATAATCACGTCTTACGACAAACTTCGTTGTAATAGGAAGCTTTTGAGCAGCTAAGCGCAATGCTTCTTTCGCGATTTCGTAAGATACTCCTTCAGCTTCAATAATGATTCTACCTGGAGTTACAGGAGCCACAAATCCCTCTGGAGCACCTTTACCTTTACCCATACGTACATCGGCAGGTTTTCTAGTGATCGGTTTATCCGGGAATATACGGATCCAGATCTGTCCTTGACGTTGCATATATCTTGTTACTGCAATACGAGCAGCTTCGATCTGACGGCCTGTAATCCACTTAGTCTCCAAAGCCTTTATGCCAAAAGAACCAAAGGCCAGCTGGTTGCCTCTCTGGGCATTACCTTTCTGACGGCCTTTTTGTTGTCTTCTGAATTTTGTCTTTTTCGGTTGTAACATAGTTTCCTAAAATTCAAATTCGTTTAGCGATTATTTTTCTTTCTTTTGAAGTTCTTTCCGCCGTTGTTTCCACTATTGTTTCCACGACCACTTTCTTTGCTTTGTGTAAAGTTCGGAGCCAATTCTTTCTTACCAAACACTTCACCTCTACAAATCCAAACTTTGATACCAAGAAGACCTACTTTAGTCAATGCTTCTGCATGACAGTAGTCGATATCAGCTCTGAAAGTGTGCAACGGAGTTCTTCCTTCTTTATACATTTCAGAACGAGCCATTTCAGCTCCATTCAAACGTCCTGAAATCTGAATTTTGATACCTTCAGCACCCATACGCATTGTGTTTGCGATAGCCATCTTGATGGCACGGCGATAGGCAATTTTACCTTCAACCTGGCGAGCGATGTTGTTAGCAACAATCACAGCATCCAGTTCCGGTCTCTTCACTTCAAAGATATTGATTTGAATATCTTTGTCGGTAACCTTCTTCAACTCCTCTTTTAACTTATCAACTTCTTGGCCACCTTTACCGATAATAATACCCGGGCGAGCAGTGCAAACAGTAATAGTAACGAGCTTCAGCGTACGTTCAATTACGATTCTTGATACACTTGCTTTTGCAAGTCTTGCATTAAGATATTTACGGATTTTGCTATCTTCCAGCAAAGAATCACCGTAATCATTTCCACCATACCAGTTAGAATCCCATCCTCTGATAATTCCTAAACGGTTGCTTATTGGATTAACTTTTTGTCCCATCTACCTTAATTTTGATCTTCGTTATTACTTTTAGCACCAACGAACAATGTTACGTGATTTGAACGTTTGCGAATTCTATAACCTCTACCCTGTGGTGCCGGTCTCATTCTTTTGAGTGTAGCTCCACCATCAACAAAAATCTGTGTTACGAACAATTCGCCACTTTCTGCTTTACGTTCGTTTTTCTGTTCCCAGTTAGCAATTGCAGAGCGAAGCAATTTTTCCACTCTTGCAGCAGCTTCTTTTGAAGAAAATTTCAAAACACCAAGTGCTCTGTTCACTTCCATACCACGGATCATGTCTGCAACCAGACGCATCTTACGTGGAGAAGTAGGAACATTTTGCAATTTTGCAAAATACATGGTCTTAAGGGCTTCTTTTCTTTTTTCAGCCGATATTTTTTTTCTTGCTCCCATTATTATTTATTACTTTATTATTTCAAATAAATCCTGTTATCTTTTCTTGTTACCAGCGTGTCCTCTGAATGTACGAGTTGGAGCAAATTCGCCCAACTTGTGTCCTACCATATTCTCGGTAACATAAACAGGAATAAATTTATTTCCATTGTGAACTGCAACTGTATGGCCTACAAAATCAGGCGAAATCATTGAAGCTCTGGCCCAAGTCTTTACTACGACTTTCTTACCTGATTCATTCATGGCAAGAATTCTCTTTTCAAGCTTAACGTTAATATATGGACCTTTTTTTAATGAACGACTCATAGTTTACTCAATTAATCAGATTACTTTTTTCTTCTCTCAATAATGTACTTAGACGATTGTTTCTTAGGAGCTCTAGTCTTAAGTCCCTTAGCATACAATCCCTTACGTGATCTTGGGTGACCTCCGGAAGCACGTCCTTCACCACCACCCATCGGGTGATCAACCGGGTTCATTACAACACCACGGTTACGAGGACGACGTCCTTGCCAACGAGAACGTCCTGCTTTACCTGAACTTTCCAATCCATGATCAGAGTTACCTACACTACCGATAGTAGCTTTACAAGTGCTAAGAATCTGTCTAACCTCACCTGAAGGCAACTTAATTACACAATACTTACCCTCACGAGAAGTCAACTGAGCAAAGTTACCAGCTGAACGAACCAGAGCAGCACCCTGTCCCGGACGTAATTCGATATTGTGAATCACAGTACCCACCGGAATGTTTTGAAGAGGAAGAGCATTACCAATCTCTGGCGCTGCTGTTTCACCTGACATCAGAGTCGCACCAACTTGCAATCCATTGGGAGCAATAATATATCTTTTTTCTCCATCAGCATAAAATAACAGAGCGATACGAGCCGAACGATTCGGGTCGTATTCGATTGTTTTAACTACTGCTGGAACACCGTCCTTATTTCTCTTGAAATCAACAATTCTAATCACCTTTCTATGACCGCCACCAATGTAGCGCATAGTCATCTTACCTTCGCTGTTACGACCACCAGATGATTTCTTACCATATACAAGAGACTTTTCTGGTACTGATGCAGTAATTTCTTCGAAAGTACCAATAATTTTATGTCTTTGCCCCGGTGTTGTGGGCTTAAATTTACGTACTGCCATTTTTATTAAATATTGCTATAAAAATCAATAGTATCTCCTTCTTTCAATGTCACGATTGCTTTTTTGAAAGCATTCGTACGACCATTGATGATACCTGCTTTGGTATAACGGCTCTTATTCTTGCCAGCATACTTCACAGTATTCACATCAACTACAGTAACATTATAAAGAGCTTCAATTTCCTTCTTAATTTCCAGTTTGTTAGCTTCAGGACGTACAACAAAGCCGAAACGATTCAGCTTATCTGTGATTGCAGTCATTTTCTCTGTTACCAACGGTTTAATAATAATTCCCATTATTTAAGCCTCCTTTTTAAATTAAGATATTGTCAATAGCCTTCAGAGAGTTTTCTGTAAGCACAACAACCCCAGCATTCAATACTCTGTAAGTATTTAATCCTGAGATAGTCTGTACATTAGCACCCTCAATGTTACGAGCTGACAAATATACGTTTTTATTTGCTTCCGGTAAAATTACAAGTAGCTTTTTATCGGAAACTTTAAGATTTTTTGTCATTGCAACGAAATCTTTTGTCTTAGGAGCTTCAAATGTGAAATCCTCAACGACAATGATTGCATCGTTTTGAGCTTTATAAGACAAAGCTGACTTACGAGCCAATGTCTTAACTTTTTTATTCAATTTGAAGAAGTAGTCTCTTGGTTTCGGACCGAAAACACGAGCACCACCTACAAGAACAGGCGAGTTCATATCACCACGACGTGCTCCACCGCCACCTTTCTGACGACCGATCTTACGAGTTGAACCACTGATTTCACTTCTTTCTTTTGACTTATGAGTACCCTGACGCTGATTAGCCATAAATTGTTTTACGTCCAAATAAATAGCGTGGTCGTTGGGCTCAATTCCGAAGATAGATTCGTTTAACGTAACCTTTCTCCCAGTGTCTTCACCTTTAATGTTATATACGTTAACTTCCATTATTTCTCAATTAATACGATTGAACCTTTGCAACCCGGGATAGAACCTTTAACCAAAAGAAGGTTATGATCCGCGATTACTTTTAATACCTGCAAGTTTTGTACAGTGACTCTGTCACCACCAAGTTGTCCACCCATGCGCATTCCTTTGAATACTTTTGCAGGGTAAGAACAAGCACCGATAGAACCCGGTTTACGAGCGCGATTATGCTGACCGTGAGTAGCTTGACCCACACCACCAAAACCATGTCTTTTTACTACACCCTGAAAACCCTTACCCTTAGAAGTACCAACAACGTCAACAAAGCTAGCGTCGTTAAACATTTCTACAGTAATGGTATCACCCAAATTCAACTCTGTTTCAAATTCTTTGAACTCAGCCAAGTGTCTCTTCGGTGTTACTCCTGCTCTTTTAAAATGTCCCATCAACGGTTTAGTTGTATGTTTTTCCTTTTTGTCCTGGAAACCCAACTGAACAGCTGCATAGCCATCTTTTTCTACAGTTTTAACTTGAGTAACAACACAAGGACCTGCTTCGATAACAGTGCATGGTACATTTTTACCATCGGCACTGAAAACGGATGTCATTCCGATTTTTTTTCCTAATAATCCTGGCATTTCACTAATTTTTAATTATCAAACTTTAATTTCTACTTCCACACCACTTGGCAATTCCAACTTCATCAAAGCATCTACTGTCTTAGCTGTTGAGCTATAGATGTCGATTAATCTCTTATAAGAAGAGAGTTCAAATTGCTCACGAGACTTCTTGTTTACGAAAGTCGAACGGTTCACAGTAAAGATACGTTTGTGCGTAGGCAGAGGTATTGGACCGCTAACGATAGCACCTGTAGCTTTTACAGTTCTTACAATTTTCTCAGCTGACTTGTCAACCAAGTTGTGGTCGTAAGATTTCAATTTAATTCTAATTTTCTGACTCATTATTTTTTTAAATTAATACATTTATAATAAGATAAAGCGGCAGGCTAAGAGTCATTCGCTAGCCTGCTGCTTTAGATATTTTAGAGTAAATCAGCGCGTCCTTTTACTTCTTCCAATACAGCCTTAGCAATAGAAGAAGAAAGCTGAGCGTGATGAGAGTAGGTCATTGACGAGGTTGCACGACCAGAAGTAATAGTACGTAAAGCTGTTACGTAACCAAACATTTCCGCCAGTGGAACCATCGCTTTCACGATACGAGCGCCAGAGCGGCTAGATTCCATACCTTCAACCTGTCCACGACGTTTGTTCAAGTCACCGATAACATCACCCATGTTTTCTTCCGGAGTTACAACTTCCAGTTTCATGATAGGTTCCATCAAAACAGGACCTGCCTTAGCACATGCATTTTTATAAGCCTGCATTGCACAGATTTCAAATGACAACTGATCAGAGTCAACCGGGTGGAATGAACCATCAACCAAAGTCACTTTCAATGAATCCAATGGGTAGCCTGCCAAAACACCACTCTTCATAGCATTTGTAAAGCCTTTCTGAACTGCTGGGATAAATTCCTTAGGAATATTACCACCCTTCACTTCATCAACAAACTGCAAACCACCTAAAGTGAAATCCGCATCAGCCGGACCAATGTTCACAATGATATCAGCAAACTTACCACGTCCACCAGACTGCTTCTTGTACACTTCACGCAAGTTAACTGTCTTCGTGATAGCTTCCTTATAGTTAACCTGAGGCTTACCTTGATTACATTCTACCTTAAATTCACGTTTCAAACGGTCAATGATAATATCCAAGTGAAGCTCACCCATACCAGAAATAACTGTCTGACCTGTCTGTTCGTCTGTTTTCACAGTAAATGTTGGGTCTTCTTCAGCCAATTTAGCCAAACCGTTAGACAGTTTATCCATATCCTTCTGAGTCTTAGGCTCTACAGCGATACCAATAACCGGTTCCGGAAAGTCCATAGACTCAAGTACTATCGGAGCTGTTTCATCACACAAAGTATCCCCAGTACGAATATCTTTAAAGCCTACACCTGCACCAATATCACCAGCACCGATTACTTCAACCGGGTTCTGTTTGTTGGAGTGCATCTGGAACAGACGAGAAACGCGTTCTTTCTTACCAGAACGAGAGTTGTAGATATAAGAACCTGCTTCAATTTTACCAGAATAAACACGGAAGAAAGTCAAACGACCTACATATGGGTCAGTTGCGATCTTAAACGCCAAAGCAGATGTTTTTTCATCATCACTTGGTTTACGATCCTCTTCAGCTCCCGTATTAGGATTTGTACCTATTACGTTCTCTGTATCAAGTGGAGAAGGCAAGAAAGCACAAACATAATCAAGCAATGTCTGAACACCTTTGTTCTTAAAAGAAGATCCGCAAAGCATAGGAACTACAGCCATCTGAACTGTTGCATTACGAAGAGCTCTCAATACTTCTTCTTCAGTAATAGTAGAAGGATCATCGAAATATTTCTCCATCAAAGCATCATCAAATTCTGCTACTTTTTCAAGCATCTTATCTCTCCACTCGTTAGCTTCATCGATAAGTTCTGCAGGGATTTCCTCAATACTGTAGTCAGCCCCCATTGTTTCATCATGCCAATAGATAGCTTTCATTTTGATAAGGTCAACAAGACCTTTGAAAGATTCTTCAGCACCGATAGGAACAACAATCGGACACGGATTAGCTCCAAGAACATCCTTCATCTGACGAACTACTTCAAAGAAGTCAGCACCAGAACGATCCATCTTATTAACATAAGCAATACGAGGAACGTTATATTTATCAGCCTGACGCCATACAGTTTCTGATTGAGGCTCAACACCACCCACAGCACAGTAAGCAGCTACAGCCCCATCAAGGATACGCAATGAACGTTCTACCTCTGCGGTAAAGTCAACGTGTCCCGGAGTGTCAATCAAGTTAATTTTATAAGTATCACCAGCATATTTCCACCTTGTTGTTGTAGCAGCGGATGTAATAGTGATACCACGTTCTTGCTCCTGTTCCATCCAGTCCATAGTAGCAGCACCATCATGAACTTCACCAATTTTGTGAGTCAATCCAGTGTAGAACAGGATACGTTCAGAAGTAGTTGTTTTTCCGGCATCAATGTGAGCCATGATACCGATATTACGAGTTAAATGTAAATCATGTTTAGCCATCTTCTAATTCCTTTACTTTAAGTTTATATTAGGTTTCTTACAGTATTAGAATCTAAAATGAGCAAATGCACGGTTAGCTTCTGCCATTCTGTGCATATCTTCTTTACGCTTGTATGCACCGCCTTGTTCATTGAAGGCATCCATAATTTCAGCAGCCAACTTGTCAGCCATTGATTTACCACCTCTTTTGCGAGCAAACAGAATCAAATTCTTCATAGAGATTGATTCTTTACGATCCGGACGGATTTCAGTAGGAACTTGGAAAGTAGCACCACCTACACGGCGAGACTTTACTTCCACTTGCGGAGTTACATTATCCAAAGCCTTTTTCCAGATTTCGAGAGCTGATTTTTCTTCGTTAGGAAGTTTTGCTTTCACTGTTTCCAAAGCGGCATAAAAGATTTCATAAGATGTATTTTTCTTTCCATCATACATCAAGTGGTTCACGAACTTGGAAACCTTTTGGTCATTAAACACAGGATCCGGAAGAATCAGGCGTTTTTTTGGTTTTGCTTTTCTCATTTGTTTGAAAAATAATGTTTTTGTTCTTGGTTGTCTACTTCTTGACTTCTTCAACTCTCCCTCCGGAGAATTTACTCAACCTTTAGCATTTCCAACAAACTAAAACGTAAGTTATTACTTTAATTTTAATTAGGTCTTAATCCTTATTTTTTCTTACCCTTAGCAGGAGCAGCTGCTTGTCCTGGTTTCGGACGCTTAGCACCATACTTAGAACGTCTTTGAGTACGACCAGCAACACCTGCTGTATCAAGCGTACCACGTACAATGTGATAACGCACACCCGGAAGGTCTTTTACACGACCACCACGTACCAAAACGATTGAGTGTTCCTGCAAGTTGTGTCCTTCTCCCGGAATGTATGAGTTCACCTCTTTTTGGTTAGTCAAACGTACACGAGCTACTTTACGCATTGCAGAGTTCGGCTTCTTCGGAGTAGTAGTGTATACTCTCACGCAAACGCCACGTCTTTGAGGACATGAATCCAAGGCTGGAGATTTACTTTTCTCCACCAGCACTTCGCGTCCTTTTCTTACTAATTGCTGAATTGTAGGCATTTTAATTGTTTTTTGATTTATATTATTGTTATATTAATTTCGTAACTATACATTTTGGGCTGCAAAAATACGAATAATATTTGAATATTCAATGCGCTACAACTTTTTTTTCTTTTTTAATGTTTTTATATCATCCTCACGCTTCGCCTTTTACACCCGTCAAAGGAGAAATAGGGGGTTCATCCGAAGTACGAATCGGACCGAATACGCGCTCATACTTTGCTATATTATCTTCTAATGCCCGCAGCAGACGTTTTGCGTGCTCCGGAGCCACAATAATACGAGATTGCACACCAGCCTTCGGTATACCCGGCATTACGCGCACGAAGTCAAGGATGAATTCAGAACTCGAATGAGTAATAATAGCAAGATTTGCATAAGTTCCCTGTGCAACCTCTTCTCTCAATTCAATCTGTAATTGTCCGTTGTTATTTTGTTCTTCCATATTTAATATGATTAAAAAGTTATCCTGCAAAATAACACATTTTTCCTGAAACTAATGGTAATACACGCGAGTAAAAAAGAAATAAAAAAAGGAGCAATTGCCCAATCAGGCAACTGCTCCTTTTCATATAGTCAATTGAATTGTATTTATTCTACTTCATTGTAGTCAAGTACTGTTTTCTTGTTAGCCAAGATACGGTCATACTCTTCTTTTGATCCAACGATGAGCTTTTCGAACTCGCGCTGTCCGGTACCGGCAGGAATCAAGTGACCACAGATCACATTTTCCTTCATACCTTCAAGCTTATCGATCTTACCGTTGATAGCAGCTTCATTCAATACTTTCGTTGTTTCCTGGAAGGAAGCAGCCGACATAAAGCTTGATGTTTGCAAAGCAGCACGCGTGATACCTTGAAGGATCTGAGTAGAGGTAGCAGCAACAGCGTCACGAACTTCAACCGGCTTCAAGTCACGACGTTTCAACATACTATTCTCATCACGCAACTTGCGGGCAGTTACAATCTGTCCAGCTTGCATATTTTGAGAATCACCAGCATCCACTACGACTTTCTTGCCCCAGATACGATCATTTTCTTCCATGAATTCCAGTTTGTCTACGACTTGCTGTTCGAGGAAGCGAGTATCTCCCGGTTCATCAATTTGTACTTTACGCATCATCTGACGAACGATAATCTCAAAGTGCTTATCATTGATCTTCACACCCTGCAAGCGGTATACATCCTGAACTTCATTCACGATATATTCCTGTACAGCTGTAGGACCCTTGATTGCCAAGATATCTGCCGGAGTAGTAGCACCGTCAGACAACGGAGTACCAGCACGTACATAGTCATTTTCCTGTACCAGAATCTGCTTAGACAGTGCAACCAGATACTTCTTAACCTCACCCGTCTTGGAAGTTACGATGATTTCACGGTTACCACGTTTGATCTTACCCATTGTCACCTCACCGTCGATTTCAGAAACGACAGCCGGATTTGACGGGTTACGAGCTTCAAACAATTCAGTAACACGAGGAAGACCACCCGTGATATCACCCGCCTTACCTACGGCACGCGGAATCTTCACGATTACTTCACCGGCTTTTACCTTCTGACCATTCTCGATGATAACGTGACCACCTACCGGTAAGTTATAAGTACGGATCAAATCACCGTCCTCTGTTAAGATATGAGCGGTAGGAACTTTGGTTTTATCCTTGGATTCAATAATAATAATTTCACGAAGCCCTGTTGCTTCATCCGATTCAACCTTATAAGTAACGTTTTCAATCACGCCCTCAAATTCGATCTTACCGGTTGCTTCTGTGATAATAACAGCATTGAACGGGTCCCACTTAGCAATCAGTTTGCCTTTTTCTACCAAGTCGCCGTCGCTTACATACAGTGTTGAACCATAAGGTACGTTATGAGTAGAAAGAACGATACCGGTATTCACATCCACAAAACGTACTTCGGCCAAACGACCTACTACCACTTTTGCAGATTCACCCATCTCGTCAACGATATCTACTGTACGCAACTCTTCAAATTCAAGACGTGCATTATTTTTAGCAACGATACTGGCGTTAGCTGCAATATTTGCAGCAGTACCACCGGCGTGGAATGTACGCAATGTCAACTGTGTACCTGGCTCACCAATAGACTGAGCAGCGATTACACCGACAGCTTCACCCTTCTGAACCATGCGGCTCGTTGCCAGGTTACGTCCGTAACATTTAGCACAAACACCCTTCTTAGCTTCACAAGTCAATACCGAACGGATTTCAACACTCTCGATCGGAGACTCCTGAATCTTCTTGGCTACTTCTTCTGTGATTTCTTCACCACCGGCAACAAGCAATTCACCTGTGGTAGGATGAATAATATCATGTACGGAAACACGGCCTAAGATACGTTCGTACAGAGTAGCAATAACCTCATCATTATTCTTAAGGTCCGTACAAACCAATCCGCGGAGTGTACCGCAGTCTTCTTCTGTAATAATCACATCGTGTGATACGTCCACCAGACGACGAGTCAAATAACCAGCATCGGCAGTCTTCAAAGCGGTATCCGCCAAACCTTTACGAGCACCGTGGGTAGAGATAAAGTACTCCAACACCGAAAGTCCTTCTTTAAAGTTCGACAAAATCGGGTTCTCGATGATCTGACCACCTTCAGCACCTGCTTTCTGCGGTTTTGCCATCAAACCACGCATACCTGACAACTGACGAATCTGCTCTTTAGAACCACGGGCACCAGAGTCAAGCATCATATATACAGAGTTGAAACCCTGATCGTCCGAAGAAATAGTCTTCATCAGGATATTAGACAACTCGGAGTTCACATGTGTCCAAATATCAATTACCTGATTGTAACGTTCGTTATTGGTAATGAAACCCATGTTATAGTTGTTTACGACTTGTTCAACTTCGTCGTAACCTTTCTGTACCAAAGTTTCTTTTTCCTTCGGAATGATAATATCACCCAAGTTGAATGACAAACCACCCTTGAACGCCATCTGATAACCTAAATTCTTGATTCCATCCAGGAAGTCGGCAGCCTTAGCCACACCACATACCTTAATTACATCACTAATAATATCACGAAGAGATTTCTTAGAGATAATTGTATTGATATAACCAGCTTCAGGTGGAACGATTTCATTCACAATCACACGTCCTACTGAAGTTTCGCGCATTACGTCTACAATGTTACCATTTTCATCAACGTCTTTCACGATAACCTTCACCGGAGCATGAATATCTACCTTACCTTCATTGTAAGCGATCAACGCTTCTTCCGGTCCGTAGAATGTCAAACCTTCACCTTTTGCACCGGCACGCAACTTAGTAATATAGTACAAACCAAGAACCATATCCTGTGCAGGCACAGTAATAGGCGCACCGTTTGCCGGATTCAATATATTATGTGACTGAAGCATCAACATTTGTGCTTCAAGAATTGCTTCATTACTCAAAGGCAAGTGAACAGCCATCTGGTCACCGTCAAAGTCGGCGTTGAATGCCGTACATGCCAACGGGTGCAACTGGATAGCTTTACCTTCGATCATTTTAGGCTGGAAAGCCTGAATACCCAAACGGTGCAAGGTCGGAGCACGGTTCAAGAGTACCGGGTGTCCCTTCATTACATGTTCCAAGATATCCCAAATCACCGGCTCTTTGCGGTCTACGATTTTCTTTGCAGACTTAACAGTCTTAACGATACCACGTTCGATGAGCTTGCGAATAATAAACGGCTTGTATAATTCGGCAGCCATCAATTTAGGAATACCGCATTCACCCATCTTCAATTCCGGACCAACGACGATTACGGAACGAGCAGAGTAGTCAACACGTTTACCCAGCAAGTTCTGACGGAAGCGTCCCTGTTTACCTTTCAAACTGTCAGACAATGACTTCAACGGACGGTTGGCGTCTGTCTTCACAGCACTTGACTTACGTGAGTTATCAAACAAAGAATCGACAGATTCCTGAAGCATACGTTTTTCATTACGCAAGATTACTTCCGGAGCCTTGATTTCAATCAGTCGTTTCAAACGGTTGTTACGGATAATCACACGACGATAAAGGTCGTTCAAGTCAGATGTAGCAAAACGGCCACCATCCAGCGGAACCAACGGACGAAGTTCGGGCGGAATAACCGGTACGATACGTACGATCATCCATTCCGGTTTGTTACGTCCACGTGATGCGCGGAACGATTCTACTACCTGAAGACGTTTCAAAGCTTCATTCTTACGTTGCTGAGACGCATCGTTTCCGGCGCGGTGACGCAGTTCGTAAGACAAAGCATCCAGATCCAAACGAGCCAGCAAATCATAAATAGCTTCGGCTCCCATCTTTGCAACAAATTTATTCGGATCATTATCTTCAAGATACTGATTGTCTTTCGGAAGCGTATCCAGAATATCCAGATATTCTTCTTCAGAAAGCAAATCATATTCGGCTACGCCATCTTCAGCTTTCACACCCGGCTGAATAACAACATAACGTTCGTAGTATATAATCGAATCCAGTTTCTTTGTCGGCAATCCGAGCAAATAACCGATTTTATTAGGAAGCGAACGGAAATACCAGATGTGAGCCACCGGCACAACCAGCTGGATATGTCCCATACGTTCACGGCGCACTTTCTTTTCAGTAACTTCCACACCACAACGGTCGCAGACGATACCTTTATAACGGATACGCTTGTATTTACCGCAATGACATTCATAATCCTTGATAGGACCAAAAATGCGCTCGCAGAACAAACCGTCACGTTCGGGTTTGTACGTACGGTAATTAATGGTTTCAGGCTTCAAAACTTCACCACTCGAATTCTCAAGGATTTCTTCCGGAGAAGCCAGACCAATTGAGATCTTCGAGAAATTACTTTTCGTCTTATTTTCTTTTCTAAAAGCCATACTCTATATAATTGAGATTTGATAATTGAATCATTGGAAATTGAAAAAAGTGCGGATGCCAACAGACCTTCATCGGTACATTGACATCTCACATTCTTTCATTATTTTATTCTAGGTTGATACTCAAACCTAAACCTCTCAACTCGTGCAACAATACGTTCAAGGATTCCGGAATACCAGGTTGTGGCATCGGTTCACCTTTCACAATTGCTTCATAAGCCTTCGAACGTCCTACCACGTCATCAGATTTGATAGTCAGGATTTCCTGCAAGATATGGGCAGCACCGAAACCTTCGAGTGCCCAAACCTCCATTTCTCCGAAACGCTGACCACCGAATTGAGCTTTACCACCAAGAGGTTGCTGAGTAATCAATGAGTACGGACCGATAGAACGAGCATGCATCTTGTCTTCAACCATGTGGCCCAACTTCAACATGTAAGTTACGCCCACAGTAGCTGCCTGGTCAAATTGCTCACCTGTACCACCATCACAAAGATAAGTCTTACAGTAGCGAGGCAATCCTGCCTTGTCTGTCCACTGATCCAGATCTTCCATGGTAGCACCGTCGAAAATAGGAGTCGCGAATTTCACGCCCAACGTTTTTCCGGCACGTCCGAGTACAGCTTCAAAAATCTGACCAATGTTCATACGAGAAGGCACACCCAACGGATTCAACACAATGTCAACCGGAGTACCATCAGCCAAGAACGGCATATCTTCCTGACGAACAACACGGGATACAATACCCTTGTTACCGTGGCGACCAGCCATCTTATCACCCACACCAATCTTACGTTTCTTAGCAATATATACTTTTGCCATCTGGATAATACCAGCAGGAAGTTCATCACCAATTGTAATAGCAAACTTCTTACGTTTCAATTCAGCATCCAGCTCTTTATATTTCTTAATGAAATTCATCACCAGATCACGAATCATACCGTTAATATGATCGTCACTTGTCCAGTTGCTCAATTGAATAGAAGTAAAATCAAGTGAATCAAAATCAGAAGCACTGAACTTAGAACCTTTCGCTATAACTTCCGCACCCAAATAGTCTTTCACACCTTGAGAAACCTTACCTTCAGTCAAAGTCATCAGTTTCTTAACCAGGATACGTTTCAAGTCAGCTACCTTAGATTCAAATTCATCATCAATCTTAGGCAACAATGCTTTATCGGCCAGTTTAGAGCTACGATTCTTAATCACACGTGAGAAAAGTTTCTTATCAATCACCACACCTTTCAAAGAAGGAGAAGCTTTCAAAGAAGCATCTTTCACGTCACCTGCCTTATCACCGAAGATAGCCCGAAGCAGTTTTTCTTCCGGAGAAGGATCAGATTCACCCTTCGGCGTAATCTTACCAATCATGATATCACCCGGCTCGATACGAGCACCGATTCTTACGATACCGTTTTTATCCAAGTCTTTGGTAGCTTCTTCACTTACATTCGGGATATCAGAAGTCAACTCTTCCATACCACGTTTTGTTTCACGAACTTCCAGCGAATATTCCTCTACGTGAACTGAAGTCAACAAGTCTTCGCGTACCACACGTTCGTTCAATACGATAGCATCCTCATAGTTGTAACCCTTCCAAGGCATATAAGCTACCAGCAGGTTCTTACCCAATGCCAATTCACCCTTTTCAGTAGAATAACCTTCAGTCAAGATATCACCTTTCTTCACACGCTGGCCTTTGTCACAAATCGGACGCAAGTCAATCGTCATGTTCTGGTTAGTCTTACGGAACTTAGGTATTCTATATTCCTTCAAAGCAGGTTCGAAACTTACAAATTCTTCGTCTTCCGTACGGTCATACAAAATACGGATAGTAGTAGCATCCACATAGTCAACCACACCATCGCCTTCTGCGGTAATCTGGGTACGAGAGTCTCTTACCAACTGACGTTCGATACCTGTACCTACGATCGGAGCTTCACTTCTCAACAAAGGAACCGCCTGGCGCATCATGTTCGATCCCATCAATGCACGGTTAGCATCGTCATGTTCCAAGAATGGAATCAAAGAAGCTGCAATAGATGCAATCTGCTGAGGAGCAACGTCCATCAAGTCAACTTCAGATGGTTCAACAACCGGGAAATCTGCATCTTGACGAGACTTAACTCTGTTAAGTACGAATGTACCATCGTCATTCAACGGAGCATTTCCCTGCGCAATAACCTTTTCTTCCTCTTCTTCAGCAGTCAGATAAATCAGACCGTTATCAGAAAGATCCACTTTCCCATTTTCCACCTTGCGGTAGGGAGTTTCAATGAATCCTAGCTCATTAATCTTAGCAAATACACACAATGAAGAAATCAAACCGATGTTCGGACCTTCAGGAGTCTCAATCGGACAAAGACGACCATAATGTGTATAGTGAACGTCACGAACCTCAAATCCGGCACGTTCACGGGAAAGACCACCAGGACCAAGGGCAGACATACGACGTTTGTGCGTAATTTCAGCCAGCGGGTTTGTCTGGTCCATGAACTGCGACAACGCGTTCGTTCCGAAGAATGAGTTGATTACTGAAGAAATAGTCTTCGCATTAATCAAATCAATCGGAGTAAACACTTCATTGTCACGAACGTTCATACGTTCACGAATCGTACGAGACATACGAGCCAGCCCCACAGCAAACTGATTAGAAAGCTGTTCACCAACAGTACGTACACGACGGTTACTCAAGTGGTCAATATCATCCACATCCGCTTTTGAGTTAATCAACTCAATCAGATATTTGATGATTTCAATAATATCTTCCTTCGTGAGGACACGCACGTCCATATCAGTCGTCAGATTCAACTTTTTGTTGATTCTGTAACGACCTACATCACCAAGGTCATATCGTTTTTCTGAGAAGAACAAGTTGTTGATAACCTCCCTTGCACTTGCGTCATCAGCCGGATCGGCATTACGCAACTGACGGTAGATATACAACACAGCTTCTTTTTCCGAGTTACTCGGGTCCTTCTGCAACGTATTATATATGATAGAGAAATCGGACTGATTCGGTTCATCCTTATGCAAAAGGATGTTCTGAACTCCCGACTCCAAAATTTCATCAATATGCTCCTCTTCCAGTACGGTTTCACGGTCGATAATAACTTCGTTACGTTCAATAGAAACCACTTCACCGGTATCTTCATCAACGAAATCTTCAATCCATGTTTTCAAGACACGTGCAGCCAGTTTACGGCCTAACACCTTCTTCAGATTTGTCTTGTTTACCTTCACATCTTCTGCAAGATCGAAAATCTCAAGAATATCTTTGTCATTCTCGAAGCCAATTGCACGCAACAATGTAGTCACCGGCAATTTCTTCTTACGGTCGATGTATGCGTACATCACATTATTGATGTCAGTAGCAAACTCAATCCACGAACCCTTAAACGGAATAATACGAGCCGAATAAAGTTTCGTACCATTGGCATGTACACTCTGACCGAAGAACACACCCGGAGAACGGTGAAGCTGTGACACAACTACGCGTTCGGCACCGTTAATGACGAAAGTAGCCTTATCAGTCATATAAGGAATCGGGCCGAGGAATACGTCCTGAATCACTGTATCAAAATCCTCATGATCGGGGTCCGTACAGTAAAGCTTAAGTTTCGCTTTTAAGGGAACACTATAAGTAAGCCCACGCTCTATACAATCATCAATGGTATAACGCGGCGGATCAATATAATAGTCCAGAAACTCAAGAACAAAATTGTTTCTTGTATCGGCAATAGGGAAGTTTTCAGCAAATACTTTATACAATCCCTCATTCTTACGCTTTTCAGGTGGGGTATCTAATTGTAGAAAGTCTTGGAATGACTTCAATTGTACTTCCAGGAAATCCGGGTATTCTAGCGGATTCTTAGTCGAAGCAAAATTAACTCTTTGATTTACAGTATTTGAAGACATCTGTCAATGAATTTGGAGAACTTAATTTGAAATATATACACAAAAAGGTTAAGAATCCTCTTGTGAAGGATTCCTAACCGAATTACCTGATTACCAGGCCAATGTTATTTAAGTTCAACTTCAGCTCCAGCTTCTTCCAATGTTTTCTTCAATGATTCTGCTTCGTCTTTAGCCAAACCTTCTTTTACTGTGCTAGGAGCACCGTCTACCAAGTCTTTAGCTTCTTTCAAACCAAGACCACAAGCTTCCTTAACGGCCTTAACTACTTGAAGTTTAGCTGCACCAGCGCTCTTCAATACTACGTCGAAAGAAGTTTTTTCTTCTGCGGCAGCAGCACCAGCTGCAGGACCAGCAGCAACAGCTACAGCTGCAGCAGCAGGTTCAATACCGTATTCTTCTTTAAGGATAGTTGCAAGTTCATTAACTTCTTTTACTGTCAAGTTAACTAATTGTTCTGCAAAAGCTTTCAAATCTGCCATTTTTTGTATGATTTTAATTGTTTAAATACTTTGTTGATTTTTGAAAATTATTCGGGACGTTCACCAAGAGTCTTGAGAACTCCGTGAAGGGTGTTACCACCTGATTGAAGAGCAGAAATAACATTCTTGGCCGGAGATTGCAACAGGGCAACGATATCGGCGATAACTTCATTCTTACTCTTGATTGAAACGAGAGCATCCAATTGATCAGCACCAATGTAGAAGCTTTCTTCTGCATATGCAGCTTTCAGTCCGGGAATACCGTCTTTCGCTTTGTCTTTGATTAACTTAGCAGGAACGTTTGCAGTATTGCTAAACATAACAGCAGTAGTACCTTTCAAAGAACCGTAAAGAGGTGAGAAGTCTTCTTCCAAGCTTTCAAGTGCTTTGTGAAGCAGCGTGTTTTTAACCAACATCAATTTGATGTCTGATTTAAAACAATCTCTTCTCAATGCACTGGTAGCAGCAGCGTTCATAGCTGTAACGTCTACCAAGTAGAAGTGACCATATTCCTTTACTGTAGCAGCAATTTGCTCTATAATCGTACTTTTATCTTCCTTTCTCATTATTTCTCTGTTTTATTAGATTTCATCCACTGATTTCGGGTCGATTTTAATACCCGCACTCATTGTACTAGAAAGATAAATACTCTTAATATATGTACCCTTTGCTGCGGTCGGTTTCAGTTTGTTCAGAGTAGAGATGAACTCTTTCGCGTTGTCGCGAATCTGATCAGGACTGAATGATACCTTACCGATAGAAGTGTGAACGATACCGCTCTTATCAACTTTAAAGTCAATCTTACCTTGTTTTACTTCTTTTACAGCCTTAGCAACATCCATAGTTACAGTACCACTCTTAGGGTTCGGCATCAATCCACGAGGACCGAGAACACGACCGAGCGCACCAATTTTACCCATGATAGATGGCATAGTGATGATTACATCAATATCAGTCCATCCACCTTTGATCTTTTCAATATATTCGTCAAGACCAACGTAGTCAGCACCAGCTTCTTTTGCAGCAGCTTCAGCATCCGGTGTACAAAGTACCAATACACGTACTTCTTTACCAGTACCATGAGGAAGTGAAACAACACCTCTCACCATCTGGTTAGCTTTACGTGGATCAACACCTAAACGTACATCAATATCCAGTGAAGCATCAAACTTAGTAAAAGTGATTTCTTTTACCAAAGATGCAGCTTCTTTCAGTGAGTATGCTTTCCCTGCTTCAATCTTTTCTGCAGCTAACTTTTGATTTTTTGTCAGTTTACCCATTACAATTGAAGTTTATTAATTATTAACCGGGAACTCCCCTTTTACAGCGATACCCATACTTCTAGCTGTACCTGCAACCATTCTCATGGCAGCTTCCACAGTAAAACAGTTTAAGTCAACCATTTTGTCCTGAGCAATCGTACGAACCTGTTCCCAAGTAAGCTCGGCAACTTTCTTACGGTTAGGCTCAGCAGAACCACTCTTTACCTTAGCTACTTCAAGTAATTGAATAGCAACGGGAGGAGTCTTGATTACAAAATCGAAAGACTTATCTGCGTAGTAAGTAATGATAACAGGTAAAATCTTACCTGCTTTGTCTTGGGTTCTGGCATTGAATTGCTTGCAAAATTCCATGATATTGATACCCTTAGAACCCAAAGCAGGTCCAACGGGAGGTGATGGATTTGCAGCGCCTCCTTTAATCTGTAACTTGATTAGTCCAGCAACTTCTTTAGCCATTTTTTTATTGATTTATATATAAACATTAAACGAAGAACAACAACAGCGTAACAATTCCGCGTTATTCCTTTTCCACTTGCATAAAGCCCAATTCAAGCGGTGTTTTGCGCCCGAATATCTTCACCATGACCTTTAGTTTCTTTTTTTCACTATTCACTTCTTCAATGATACCACTGAATCCGCTGAAAGGTCCAAAAGTAACTTTTACAGTTTCTCCTACTACGTACGGAATATTGAGTTCTTCACCCGTTTCCTGCAGTTCGTCCACTGTACCAAGTATACGATTCACTTCTGATTGTCTGAGAGGCACCGGTTTTTCGGAGCCGCCTAAAAAGCCTATCACATTCGGAGTATTGCGCAGGTGATGAGCGACCTCACCAACCAAAGCAGCCTCCACTAAAACGTAGCCAGGAAGATAACTTCTTTCCTTCACAATTTTTTTACCATTGCGAACCTGGTAAACTTTTTCAGTAGGAATCAATACCTGAGATACATATTCACCAAGGTCGCTGTTCTTAAGATCAGCTTCAAGATATTCCTTAACCTTAGCTTCTTTACCACTAATAGCACGTAGAACGTACCATTTCTTTTCAATCTCAGCCATTTTCAATTCCTAATTTTTTAATGTGGATAAACGATTTTTTCCATGAAGTTCTGGAAACAGACATCCATACCCCATACTACCAATGCAATAAGCAGGGAAGCATATAAAACAACTACTGCACTGTTAGCAAGTTCAGAATACGTAGGCCACGATACTTTATGTACAAGTTCGTCGTAAGATTCTTTAATATAAGCTATTACCTTTTTCATTTCAATAATATTAGCACGGGAGGAGAGGCTCGAACTCCCGACACCCGGTTTTGGAGACCGGTGCTCTACCAACTGAGCTACTCCCGTGTGTACATAATCAGTTCCCGATGGAAAACCGGGAACTGATTAATTATTGTGTATTAGTCGATAATTTCAGTAATCTGACCAGCACCTACCGTACGTCCACCTTCGCGGATAGCGAAACGAAGACCCGGGTTCAATGCTACTGGGTAGATCAACTCAACTGTAATAGTTACGTTATCACCCGGCATTACCATTTCTGTTCCTTCCGGCAAAGTGATTTCACCTGTACAGTCCATAGTACGCAAGTAGAACTGAGGACGGTATTTGTTGTGGAACGGAGTGTGACGACCACCTTCTTCTTTCTTCAAGATATAAACCTCAGCTTTGAATTTAGAGTGCGGTTTAATCTGACCTGGTTTACAAAGAACCATACCACGTTTGATTTCGTTCTTGTCAATACCACGAAGCAAAAGACCTACGTTGTCACCAGCTTCACCTTGATCCAACAGTTTACGGAACATTTCAACACCAGTTACAACTGATTTCTTATCTTCACCTAAACCAAGGATTTCGATTTCATCACCAACGTGGATAACACCAGTTTCGATACGACCTGTTGCTACAGTACCACGACCTGTGATAGAGAACACGTCTTCAACCGGCATCAAGAATGGTTTATCAACATCGCGCGGAGGCAGTGGAATCCAGTTATCAACTGCATCCATCAGTTCCATAACTTTGTCTTCCCATTTTTCAACACCGTTCAATGCGCCAAGAGCAGAACCACGGATGATAGGAGTATTGTCACCATCGAAATCATAGAATGAAAGAAGTTCTCTCATTTCCATTTCAACGAGTTCCAACATTTCTTCGTCGTCTACCATATCGCACTTGTTCAAGAATACAACCAGACGAGGTACGTTTACCTGACGAGCCAACAGGATGTGTTCGCGAGTTTGAGGCATCGGACCATCAGTTGCAGCACAAACGATGATAGCACCGTCCATCTGAGCAGCACCAGTTACCATGTTCTTTACGTAGTCGGCGTGACCCGGACAGTCTACGTGTGCATAGTGACGGTTAGCTGTTTGATATTCAACGTGAGAAGTATTGATAGTAATACCTCTTTCTTTTTCTTCAGGAGCGTTGTCGATAGAATCGAAAGAACGCAATTCTGAAAGACCTTTCTTTGCCAACACAGTAGTGATAGCAGCTGTCAACGTTGTCTTACCGTGGTCTACGTGACCGATTGTACCAATGTTTACGTGCGGTTTGGTACGTTCAAATTTCTCTTTAGCCATAGCTTTACTTGTTATTTATTTGATTAATAATCAGCATTTACATCCTTTATGAGCTGTTACCGGGATTTGAACCCGGGACCTCTTCCTTACCAAGGAAGTGCTCTACCACTGAGCTATAACAGCAAGAAAAGAGAGCGGAAGACGGGGCTCAAACCCGCGACCCTCAGCTTGGAAGGCTAATGCTCTATCAACTGAGCTACTTCCGCATTCTTGCCAAAGTTGTCACTCTGATTGTGGGCAAAGATGGATTCGAACCACCGAAGGCGTAAGCCAGCAGATTTACAGTCTGCCCCATTTGGCCACTCTGGTATTTGCCCTTTTCAAAATCAAGAAATAAAAGAACTATTTTCAAACAATATGATAAAGACAGATGTTCTATCTTTGTTCTTCGGTTTCTTTTTGAGCCTCTTGTCGGATTCGAACCAACGACCCCGAGATTACAAATCACGTGCTCTGGCCAACTGAGCTAAAGAGGCAAACTTACTAAAAAATGCAACCGTCACGTTCTAACGCGAGCGAAACGGCTGCAAATTTAGTTATTTATTTCTTTCCCGCAAAATATTTGGGATTTTTTTATTTGCTACGTTGCTTTTCCTTGTATTTAACCAGCTGTTTTCCGAGTGCTTCCACATCTAAATCAATTGCTTCTTCAAATGTATCGCATACTTTGCTTGCATAAAATTCTCCATTTGGGATCAATATTTTAATGCCCGCTTCCTTGTTTTCAGCAACTTCTGGTTTAACTACCTTTAATGACACCTCTACTTTCTTTATATCTTCGTAATATTTTTCCAACTTGGACACTTTCTTCTGAATAAATGCCTGCAATTGCTCTGACGCATCAAAGTGAATTGATTGAATTCTAACATCCATACTTACCTCCTTTTTTTAAGCTCTTGGATGAGCTTGTTTATACACTTTTTTAAGTTCTTCAAATGTGGCATGTGTGTAGATCTCGGTAGTTGTTATGCTCTCGTGACCCAAAAGTTCTTTTACCGCCCCCAGTTCTGCTTCATTGTTCAGCATTGTGGTAGCAAAAGTATGCCTCAACACGTGAGGACTCTTTTTCTTCAACGTCGCCACCTTTGACAGGTTCCGTTTCACTAAATTATAGACTAGATTCTTGTAAAGCCGTTCACCATTCTCTCTAATAAAGAAAGCTTCCGACCTTTCCGGAATCGTTTCGTTTCTTACATTAATATATTCAAGCATCAACTCCTGCAGTTCGTCACCAAACGGAATCAGCCGTTGCTTGTTTCTTTTCCCGGTCACTTTCAGAAGAGAAGCCGAAAAATCCACATCCTTATTATCCAGACCTATCAATTCCGAAAGCCTCATGCCAGTAGCATAAAACATTTCAATAATCAACCGATCCCGACAGCCTTTAAATCCTTCGCCAAAGTCCGTTTCATCCAATAACCGATTCATTTCGTTTTCTTTTAAGAACACAGGCAACGGCTTTTTGTTTTTAGGTCCTTTTATTTTACGCAAAGGATCTATAGTCGTTTCTCCCTGCCTCAAGAGATACTTGTAAAACGTTCGGAGCGAACTTAGCTTACGATTTACAGAAGTTGAGGTATACCCTTTATCCATCAATGAAACAATCCATTCACGAATCAGTTCCGCCTCGACCTCTAACGGATTAAATTTTCCATACTCTTCCTGAGCAAACTCCTGCAGTTGCTTTATATCTTCACCGTACGCAAGAACGGTTTTTTCAGAATAGTTCCGCTCATACTGGAGATAATCAAGAAAAGATTCTATCAACATAATATCGCTACATCTAAAATCGTGCAACGAATGTATGAAAAGAATTCAATAATTCAAAGGAAATTACGAATTATTAATCTTCTACTTGCTGAAGTTGTTGTACGTAAACTGCGCGTTCTTTCTTAAGTCTTTTAGTTACAGACGGTTTATCAAACTGTTGTCTGCTTCTCAACTCTTTTACAATGCCAGTCTTTTCAAATTTTCTTTTGAACTTCTTCAGCGCTTTTTCAATGTTTTCGCCTTCTTTTACAGGTACTACAATCATTTTGTTACTATTAATATGTTATGATTAAAAAATTCTGCAGTCAAATTGCGCCGCAAAATTACACATACTTTCTTTATTCACAAAACTTTCGGCAAATATTTCTCAAAAACTATTCATAAACAAGTTATTAAATGCAGAAAGTTAGTACCTTTGAAACACTTACATATCTATAATAATATAATAAAGTATGAAACAGAGCATAAAAGAGCGAGTGCATGCACTGCGCATGACCTTTCATCCCAATTCTATCAAAGCGTTCATTATTCCCAGCACCGACCCTCATCTTAGTGAATATGTGGCTCCCCACTGGATGTCACGCGAGTGGATTTCCGGTTTTACTGGTTCTGCCGGAACAGCGGTTATCCTGATGGATAAAGCAGGATTATGGACCGACTCGCGTTATTTTCTACAAGCCACGAAGGAATTGGAGGGCAGCGGCATTACCTTATATAAAGAGATGTTGCCGGAGACTCCCAGTATTACAGAATTTCTCTGCCAACACTTAAAACCTGGAGAATCTGTAAGTATCGACGGGAAAATGTTCTCTGTGCAACAGGTCGAACAGATGAAAGAAGAACTGGCGGCACATCAGTTACAGGTCGACATATTTGGAGATCCATTGAGTAGCATTTGGAAGGACCGGCCCGCCATGCCTGATTCTCCTGCTTTTATTTATGATATCAAATATGCAGGGAAAAGCTGCGAAGAGAAAATATCCGCCATCCGTACGGAGTTGAAAAAGAAAGGTGTCTATGCTTTATTCATATCCGCACTCGACGAGATCGCATGGACTCTCAATTTGCGAGGAAACGATGTACATTGCAATCCGGTCATAGTAAGTTACCTGTTAATCACACAGGATGAAGTGACTTATTTTATTTCACCAGAGAAAGTGACGGCAGAGGTAGAGACTTATCTAAAGGAACGGCAGATTGGGATACAGAAGTATGATGAGGTAGAGACATACCTGAATTCTTTTCCGGGAAAAAACATTCTGATTGATCCACGAAAAACGAATTATTCTATCTATTCGTCTATTAATCCGCAATGTTCTATTCTTCGTGGCGAGTCGCCTGTCGCATTATTGAAAGCGATTCGCAATGAGCAGGAGGTCGCCGGCATCCACGCTGCCATGCAACGGGATGGAGTAGCACTCGTCAAATTCCTCAAATGGCTGGAAGAATCCGTATCTACCGGAAAAGAGACAGAATTAAGTATAGATAAAAAGTTGCATGAGTTTAGGGCTGCACAGCCTCTCTACATGGGGGAAAGTTTCGACACGATTGCAGGATATAAAGAACATGGGGCAATCGTACATTATTCGGCTACCCCGGAAAGTGACGTGACTCTTCAGCCCAGAGGGTTCTTACTCTTAGATTCAGGAGCTCAATATCTGGACGGAACCACTGACATCACCCGAACCTTTGCCTTAGGCGAACTTACAGAGGAAGAAAAAACGGATTATACCCTTATATTAAAAGGACACATCGCGTTGGCTATGGCCAAATTCCCTACCGGAACCCGTGGAGCCCAGCTCGATGTACTAGCCCGTATGCCTATCTGGAACCACAGAATGAATTTTCTTCATGGCACAGGACATGGCGTCGGACATTTCCTGAGTGTACACGAAGGCCCGCAAAGCATTCGTATGAATGAGAATCCTGTCATTTTGCAGCCCGGCATGGTTACTTCCAATGAGCCTGGTGTTTATAAAGCAGGCAGTCACGGGATACGTACGGAGAACCTGACGTTGGTTTGCAAAGATGGAGAGGGAATGTTTGGAGAATATCTTAAGTTTGAAACTATCACTTTATGCCCAATCTGCAAAAAAGGGATCATCAAGGAGATGCTGACAAATGAAGAAATTGAATGGTTAAACAATTACCATCAGACTGTCTACGAGAAGTTGTCACCGGATCTTAACGAAGAAGAAAAAGTTTGGTTACAAGAGGCGACTGCTTCCCTTTAAACAGAACTTGTCTGACACCCGGGTGTCAAGCATACTGAGACCCGGGTGTCAGACTATCCAAGACCCGGGTCTCAGCCATCACGACACCCGGGTGTCGTACAACATAGAACTGCATTAAATAAAAAACTTTATTAGAAACAAATATTATATGGCTTTAATTAAATCAGTACGGGGTTTTGCTCCCGAAATCGGAGAAAACTGCTTCCTCGCAGATAATGCAACTATTATAGGAGATGTAAAAATAGGAAATGATTGTAGCATTTGGTTTAATACGGTATTAAGAGGTGACGTCAACTCCATACGAATCGGCAATGGTGTCAACATTCAGGATGGAAGTGTCTTGCATACGTTATATCAGAAATCGACTATTGAAATTGGCGATCACGTATCCGTTGGGCATAATGTCACCATTCATGGGGCGACCATCAAAGATTATGCATTGGTAGGGATGGGGTCAACCGTCCTGGATCACGTCGTAGTTGGCGAAGGAGCAATCGTTGCCGCCGGTTCGCTGGTATTAAGCAATACCATCATTGAGCCGGGAAGCATTTGGGGAGGGGTACCCGCGAAATTCATTAAAAAGGTAGATCCTGAACAAGCCAAAGAACTGAATCAGAAGATTGCTCACAATTATTTGATGTATTCGCAATGGTATAAGGAAGATAAATAGCAGACTCTAACAAGTTAATAAAAACAGCGGGACATTCTAATGAAAGAACATCCCGCTGTTTTTATAAGATTTTTTATAAAGCCGTTTTTTTACAAAAAGCGAATTCATTGGATTCATCTCTTTTCGACACTATTTCCTCTAATCAAAAATTAATCATGTGCATTATCTTCTCTGTAGCACCGGCATTACTAGTCACATAATAACCGGCATTTGTTCCGGTTTCACGCAAGAACAATTCATCCGCCAAGAAACGATCCAGCAAAGTTTTCAGTTCATCATAATCTTTGATGGAATAAGCGCCTTTTGCTTCGATCAATTGAACGGCTTCCATAAATTTCTGATACTTCGGTCCGAAAATCACCGGAATACCATATACAGCCGCTTCCAATGTGTTATGAATACCTACTCCGAAACCTCCACCGATATAAGCTATTTCGCCATAACGGTAAATAGAGGACAGCAGTCCGAAGCAGTCTATAATAAGACAATCCGCTTTCAATACATTCCTTTCGTCAGCACGGGTATAGCGCACATACGGACGTTTCAATTTACTGATGATTTCAACCAGGTGATTCTCGTCGATCACATGCGGAGCAATAATCAGTTTCATTTCCGGATGGTTATTGAAATATTCGAGGAATAAATCTTCGTCAGGTCCCCATGAGCTTCCGGCAACAAAAGTAAAGGAATTGGTTCCTTTAAATTTCTCTACCAACGGAAGTTCTTTGGCCTCTTCACGGATTTGCAACACGCGGTCAAAACGGGTATCTCCCACTACTGTCACACGGCTGATACCGATTTTCGACAAGTAACGTTTGGATGCCTCATTCTGAACAAACAGATGATCGAAATCTTTCAATACATTGCGATAAGTTCCACCGTACCATTTAAAGAATATTTGTTCGCGACGGAAGATAGACGATACACTATATACCGGAATACGGCGTTTGTGAAGCTCATCCAGATAATTCTTCCAAAACTCATATTTGATAAAGAACGCCATGCAAGGATTTGCAATATCCAGGAACTTTTTCACATTCCGCGGTTTATCAAACGGCAGATAGCAGACAATATCCGCCCCCCGGTAATGCTTACGCACCTCGTAACCAGAAGGAGAGAAAAATGTCAGCAATATCTTATAATTAGGATACTTCGCACGAATCATTTCTATCAGAGGGCGCCCTTGTTCAAACTCTCCCAGTGAAGCAGCATGAAACCAAATATACTGTTCCCCCTTCTCCACTTGCTGCCGCAGGAGCTCATACACTACCCAATGCCCTTTCATCATCTTTCGGGGCTTACGGCTAAACGGAGCAGCCAAATGGACGATAAAGTCATAAATGACTATTGCCAGGTCGTAAAGCATAGTACTGTGTCGATTACTTCAAAACCTCTATCGCACGTTTCATGCGAGCTATCGTCTCCTCTTTGCCCAATACCCAGGAAATATCGAACATGTGCGGGCCTTTTCCTTCACCCACTAATGTCAGACGGAAAGCATTCATGATATTACCAGTATGATAACCTTTCTCCGCAATCCAGTCCATAACGACTTTTTCCTGTCCTTCAATACTAAAGTCTTCAATGCCGGCAATCACTTCTGCCAATTCGGTCATACATTTTGCAGAATCTTCTTTCCAACGTTTCTTCACCGTCTTTTCATCATATTCGGTAGGAGCAACGAAGAAGAAGCTACATACGTCCCACAGTTCTTTAATGAAACTTACCCGATCTTTCATCATGCCAACCACAGTCACCACCTTTTCGAAAGGAGCTTCTACACCATGTTCTTTCAGGAAAGGCAAGAACAGTTCTGCAATTTCTTCGTTAGGTTTCTGCTGTATATATTGATGGTTGAACCATATTCCTTTTTTATAGTCGAACTTGGCACCCGACTTGCTGCAACGGTGAAGATCAAACAATTTAATCAATTCGTCCATTGACATCACTTCCTGGTCATTGCCCGGATTCCATCCCAACAAAGCCAAGAAATTAATCACTGCTTCCGGCAAATAACCCGATTCACGATAACCTGAAGAGATTTCTCCCGATTTCGGATCGTGCCATTCCAACGGGAATACAGGGAATCCGAGACGGTCACCGTCACGTTTACTTAATTTTCCATTGCCTTCCGGTTTCAGCAATAAAGGCAGGTGGGCAAATTCCGGCATTGTATCTTCCCAGCCGAAAGCACGGTACAACAACACATGCAAAGGAGCGGAAGGCAGCCATTCTTCACCACGAATCACGTGGGAAACTCCCATCAAATGGTCGTCCACGATATTTGCCAGATGGTAAGTCGGCAGTTCATCAGCCGATTTATAAAGCACTTTATCATCCAGAATGGATGAGTTGATAATAACTTCACCACGAATCAGGTCATTCACATGTACGTCTTCATTCGGTTCGATTTTGAAACGAACGACGTATTGTTTGCCTTCAGCAATCAGTGCATCCACTTCTTCCTTCGGCATGGTTAATGAGTTGCGCATCATTCCGCGAGTAGATGCGTCATATTGGAAGTTAGCAATTTCAGCACGCTTAGCGTCCAGTTCCTCCGGAGTATCAAAAGCGATGTATGCTTTTCCATTTTCCAGCAAAACCTGCACATATTTCTTGTAGATTTCGCGGCGCTCCGACTGGCGGTACGGACCACATTCACCACCGAAGCTCACTCCTTCATCAAAGTGGATACCCAACCACTTAAAAGATTCGAGTATATACTCTTCCGCTCCCGGAACGAACCGGTTAGAATCAGTATCTTCAATACGAAATATCAAGTCTCCGCCGTGTTGACGCGCAAATAGATAATTATACAAAGCTGTACGCACACCACCGATGTGCAGTGCTCCCGTAGGACTTGGAGCAAAACGAACTCTTACTTTTCTTTCTGCCATAATTTGGGTTAGTATAGGTAAATCGTGGCAAAATTAAACCTTTTTTTCCACACTATTGTTTTTTTTTGTACTTTTCGCAAAAATTTCAGTGGATATGGAACATTTGAAGAAGAAAAAAAGTTTTTCATGGAGAGATTTACTATATAAATCACTGCTATTTGTGAGCACTGTGACGTTGATTATCTATTTCCTGCCACGTGACGGAAAATTCAATTACCAGTTTGACATCAATAAGCCCTGGAAATATGGGCAGCTGATCGCTACTTTCGACTTTCCTATTTATAAAGAGGATGCGGTAGTAAAAAGAGAGCAAGACAGTCTGATGGCTTTCTTCCAGCCTTATTACCAATTGGATAAAGACATCGAAAAAAATGCAATCGCCAAGCTGAAAGAGAATTATCACACCAATCTGAAAGGAATTCTTCCTTCCATCGATTATTTGCGGTATATCGAGCGTACCTTAAAAGAAATCTATCAGGCAGGCATCGTATCGACAGAGAATATACAGCAGCTTCAAAAGGACAGCACTTCATCCGTCATGGTGATTGACGATAAACTTGCCAACCCGCAGGCTACCGAAAACATTTACACGGTAAAGAAAGCGTATGAACACCTGCTGACAGCAGACTCGACCCATTTCAACCGAGAAGTATTAAGGCAATGCGCGCTGAACGAATACATTACTCCCAACCTCACTTTTGACGAGGAGCGCACCCAGGCCGCCAAAGAGGAGATATTAAATAATTATTCCTGGGCAAACGGGCTGGTAGTCAGCGGGCAGAAGATTATCGACCGTGGAGAGATCGTTAGTCCGCATACCTATAATATCCTCGAATCATTGCGCAAAGAATCCATCAAACGCAACGAGTCTATGGGACAAAACCGTTTGATTCTCGGTGGTCAGGTTCTGTTTGTGGGTATGCTGATGCTTTGTTTCATGCTCTATCTCGATTTATTCCGGAAAGACTATTATCAACGGAAAGGCAGTCTGTCGTTACTATTCACCCTGATTGTGTTCTACAGTGTCATAACGGCTTTCATGGTGACACATAATATATTTAATGTGTACATCATCCCATACGCGATGCTGCCGATTATCATCCGTGTTTTTCTTGATTCGAGAACCGCTTTTCTGACGCATGTCATCACTATATTGATATGCTCCATCTCCTTGCGCTTCCCTCATGAGTTTATTCTGACGCAGTTGGCAGCGGGATTAGTGGCGATATTCAGCCTAAGGGAACTATCGCAGAGATCCCAGCTTTTCCGAACGGCCTTATTAGTGATACTGACTTATGCAGCCATTTATTTTGCTTTCGAACTGATGACGGAGAATGGTCTTTCCACCGACTTCTCGAAGTTGAACATACGCATGTACACTTACTTCATCATTAACGGAATCCTGCTATTATTCACTTATCCTTTATTATTCTTATTGGAAAAGACTTTCGGATTTACTTCCAATGTTACTTTGGTGGAACTTTCGAATATCAATAACGATCTTTTGCGGCAGATGTCTGAAACGGTTCCCGGAACCTTCCAACATTCCATGCAGGTGGCTAATCTGGCAGCAGAAGCCGCTATCCGCATTGGAGCAAAAAGCCAGTTAGTACGTACGGGGGCTTTGTATCACGATATCGGGAAGATGGAAAATCCGGCTTTCTTTACGGAGAATCAGTCGGGAGGGGTTAATCCGCATAAGAATTTGAATTACGAACAAAGTGCACAGGTCGTTATCAGCCATGTGACGGATGGATTGAAACTGGCGGATAAACACAATCTGCCTAAAGCGGTCAAAGATTTTATCAGCACCCATCACGGACGGGGAAAAACAAAATATTTCTATATTTCCTGGAAGAACGAGCATCCGGACGAAGAGCCGAATGAAGAATTGTTCACTTACCCCGGACCGAATCCGTTTACCAAAGAGCAGGCTATCCTGATGATGGCGGATGCTGTGGAAGCTGCCTCACGCAGTCTTCCGGAATATACGGAAGAAACAATCAGCAACCTGGTCGACAAGATTATCGACTCACAGGTTACTGAAGGCTACTTTAAGGAATGTCCTATCACTTTCAAGGATATAGCAACTGTGAAAGCTGTATTCAAGGAAAAACTAAAGATTGCTTATCATACCCGAATCAGCTATCCGGAGTTAAAGAAGTAAGCAGGCCGGCGCAAGCGTCTTCCAACACATCGAGTACATATTCAAATCCTTCGGCCCCTCCATAATAGGGGTCGGGGACATGATCTGCAGGAATACGGGTGCAGTACTCTGTCATGCGATGAATCTTTTTCCATTCTTCGGGAGAAGGTGCTTTGTCTTTCAGGTCGTCTATATTCCGGTCGTCCATACCGATTATCAAATCAAAATGATAGAAATCTTCTATACGGACGGGGCGCGAACGATGCACCAGTTGATAACCGCGACGAGCCGCGTGAGCACGCATCCGGCTGTCCGGCAGTTCGCCCTGATGATAAGACAAGATTCCGGCGGAATCTATCACAAACTCTTTTTCCAATCCCGCTTCTTTTATCAAATGAAGCATCACGCCTTCAGCCGTAGAGCTACGGCAGATATTTCCAAGGCAGACAAACAATATCTTTTTCATAATTTCAGTTTTAACAGATTCAAGAATAAGTCAAATGATAATTTTGCGGAGTGCCCTGAAAGGGCTTAATTATATAGCGTAGGGC
>NZ_QTNF01000028.1:0-2190 GCF_003603455.1 Bacteroides sp. AM37-9
AAGTTCTCTCGGGACAAATTGTGCGTTAAAAGATTTTTCCAATGTTACGACAAAGGACCTCGGACAAAATGGATATTATAAGCTACCAGATGGTCTATTGATTCAGTGGGGATATGGTGGTGGGTATTCAGGGGCTACTAATTATTTTTTTTCTACGTCTTTTTTAAACACTTACTATTCAATATCAATGTGTGCAGAATATGCCGTTACTGCTGAATCCGTCGTTTTATGCCCTTATATTAACACTAAAGCTACTACTTATTTCAAAGGCGGTATGACATATACAAGTGGTAATGTAGTATATCCTACTTCTTGGAAATTCTTTTGGATAGCTATAGGTCGTTGGAAATAGAAATATTATAACATAAATTTGATTATGGATAGATTTAGTAGAAAATTGGTATTACTTTTATTGCTTGTAATTTGGCAAAGTTCTCTCGGGACTACGTATGCTTTAGCTGATCTATCGAACGCAATGAGCGTAAACCTATCCTTGAACGGTTATGCAAAATTCAATAATGGATTACTTGTACAATGGGGCAGAGTTGGAGGTTCATCTACAGCTTCGTATAGTGTGACTATGCCTACATCTTTTTATAATACTGAATATAAAATATTTGCAACTGTATATAAGCCTAGTAGTGACTCCGCCGTATATTCATCATCTCCTTTGGCAATAAATAAAACAGTTAGTAGATTTTATTTGAATAGAAATTATGCAAGTGGGGGTACTACTGGATTATCACAAGAATCATGGGACTGGTTTGCGATCGGGCGTTGGAAATAACTAAAAAACAAATATTATGAAGTATTGGAAAAATGGATTCTACGATGAACCGGTAGACGGTTCAGTAGAAATAACGGATGAGCATTACAATCAGCTATTAGATGGGCAGTCTAACGGTTTACTGATAGTTGAAAGTAAGAATGGATACCCGATTTTGGTAGAATATGAGTACGACATCGAAGAAGTGCGAAAAATGAAAATATCTGAAATACAGATATTTGACAAATCGACCGATGTCAATTCTTTTGAAATTGAAGGGGAAAGTATGTGGTTAGATAAATCCACACGTGTTGGATTATTTAACTCAATTTCGATTGAGAAAAATGCTGGTAAATCAGATACCGTGTTGTGGTATGATGCTATAAAGTATATCATTCCAATTTCTGACGCTTTATCAATGCTGAATGAGATTGAAATGTATGCATTGAACTGCTACAATGTAACACAATCGCACATCGCAGCAGTCAAATCATTGCAGACTATTGAGGAAATCGAAAACTACGATTATACGATAGGTTATCCGGCAAAGTTGAGCTTTCCGGGATAACCAGTTTTGAAGTTGTATGCTTCAATTTCTTCTTTTGTTTCTAATTGATTGATAGCGTTGATATGCCTTTGTGTTGTGTCATAGCACACAAGGGCATATAATTCTAGTTGTTGCAGCATATTAACGGCCTTCTCGATAGAGAGAATAAACTGCGTATCACCTAGCCAAATACTTGTTTCAGATCGTCCAGTTTCTCTTTCAATACTAATTGAGTTCATAAGCCCTACACGAGTATTCTTATTCAGCCATCCAAATACTCCGTTTATACTGAATTGATTCACTGCTTCAGATGAATCGAACAATCGTAATTCATCAAGTTTTTGCGCTCTGGTTTCTTCGATAGTAGCCTCGTGCACAACTAAAATAGGATATCCTTTTTTGCTTTCAGTTATTATCAAGCCGGTAGATTGACCAGCCAGTAACTCTTGATAATATTCATCCGTAATTTCTACCGAACCGTCTACCGGTTCGTCATAAAATCCATTTTTCCAATACTTCATGATATTTGTTTTTAAATTATTTCCATTTACCTATTGCAAACCAAGTAAACTGCCAACCTGTCCAAGCTATTTCTCCTCCGCTTGCTATATACCTTGTACCTACTTTAAATGAAGAAACTGTTTTAGTATATATTGTTGGAGCATACACTATAATCTCTGTTGTATTAGCTGATACTCCCGTTAGTTGTACGATATAATTCGTATCATAGAAACTTGTAGGTAGATATAATGAGGAGAATCCTACAGCTCCAGCCTTTACTCCCCACTGGATTAATAGACCATTATTGAACTTAATATATGAATTTTGTCCGAAACTTTGACCAGATGATTGAATTGCATTAGTTCCGAGAGAACTT
>NZ_QTNF01000028.1:2207-80502 GCF_003603455.1 Bacteroides sp. AM37-9
CCGAGAGAACTTAGTAGCATTTTTTCGTCTTGGGTCATAAACTTTCTTGACGTGCTTTCTTCAATCATTGATGCAGGATGAGAAGCCGGATGAGAGTAATTATTAGCTCCTGCCGCTATTCCGTCCAGTTTTTCCCGTTCCTCGTCCGTCATAAACCTGTGTGTGGCATCTTCATTTATTTCTGACGCTGCATGCTTATGCGAAGCAGGTGCATAATTACCAACCGGTTGATATACTCCTGAATGGTTATGGTTTCCTGCCGCTTTTCCATTCCAATTTGTTTTATCAGAATCTGTTACAAATCGGTGTGTAGCATCCTCGGTCACATCTGTTGCTGTATGCTTATGTGAAGACAGTGCATAATTACCTTTAGGTTGATATGCTGAATCGTGGTTATGATTACCTGCAGCTTTACCATTCCAAGTGCTTTTTTCTGCATCAGTAACAAAGCGGTGAGTACTATCCGGAGTAATATCCGTTGCTTCGTGTTTATGCGAACTCGCTGCATAACTTCCTGCTGGCTGATAGACCCCTGTATGAGTATGATTCGACGGGGACGCACCAACCTCGGAAGCTGTATAAGATGGTTTACTTGCAGCTTTCGCCCATGCAGGCACATCGCTTGCTGGCATAGAAGTTGGAAAATCACTTATTTCAGACTTCTTATGAGTATGCGCTTTAGGTGTACGTGCGTCACTTAGTCGACTATCATTTCCTTGGCAAACAGTTCCGGAAGTTGTGCCAAAGTTCTTATTGAAAGCTGTATTTTTTGAGAATACAGGTTCGTATATTCCTGCATGGTTATGTGTATCCAAAGCTGCTTTCAAAACCTTCCCTTGTTCGGCAGAAAGGACCTTGCCAGTACCACCACTTGTTAGGTTGTTGACAATATCGGAAACGTTGATTTTCTTCCCTAACTCTGTTGCCATGGTAGCGGCGAAGTTCGGATCATTATTAAGGGCATTAGCCAATTCAATAAGCGTGTCGAGGGCTTCCGGTGATCCAGCTACAAGTGCATCCACTGCAGCTTTTACTTTAGCATCAACTCCAGAAACTGCGTTATTGGCGGCCTGTGCTGCCGCATTTGCGCTATCTGTGGCAGCTTTAGCAAGAGCTGTTTGCGCTACTGATGCGTTTTTGGCTGTATTAGCATCATCAGTAGCTTTTTTCGCTAAAGCTGTTTGGGCTTCCGATGCAACTTTGGCAGCGTTAGCCTCTTCTGTTGCTTGTTGGGTTTCTTCTTTGGCAGCATTAATACTTATAATTGCTGCGTTAGCGTCATTAGTAGCTTTCTTTGCAAGAGCAGTCTGTTCAACTGATGCGTTTTTGGCAGCATTTGCATCATTCGTAGCTTTTTTTACAAGTTCTAGTTGTGCGGTAGCATCTCCTGTAGCAGATGTCATTTCTTGTATAATACCGCTATACTCTGACTTACGTTGGGATTCGGCTTCTGCACGTTCTGTTTCAGCAGAGACACGCCTAGTCTCATTTGAGGAACGAGTATCTTCTGCAGCTTTGCGGGTATCTTCATTTTGCTTTCTTTTATTTTCTTCGGATACCCGGGCTGTCTCCGCTGATTTACGTTCTGTTTCAGCGGACTTTCTTTTGTTTTCTTCTGATACTCGGGCTGTCTCCGCTGATTTACGGTCTGTTTCAGCAGATACGCGTTCAGATTCGACAGTAACGCGATTATCTTCGGCTATCACACGTGCAGTTTCATTCGTTTCTCTCGTGGATTCGGCTTCTTTTCGTTCATCTTCGGCTGTTACGCGATCTGTTTCAGCTGTAGAACGTGTTGTTTCAGCCGCTTTTCGTTTGTCTTCTTCCTTCACACGTTCCGATTCTGCAGAAGAACGTCCTGTTTCAGCGGTCTTACGTGCATCTTCATTACTTTTACGTGTTTGTTCATCTGACACTCGTTTATTTTCTGTTTCAACGCGGCTAAGTTCTGCAGATACACGTTGCCCTTCAGCGGTCGCACGAGCTGCTTCCTCTGCTTTACGGGTATTCTCATTTATGATACGTACTGATTCTGCAGCTGACCGGGCTTGTTCTTCATTTGAACGATTTCTTTCAGCATCGATACGAGTAGCTTCATTGCGTTGTCGAGTATCTTCATTCGCTTCTATTTGGGTTCGGGAATCATCGGCCGCCTTTGCTGCGTCATTGGCCTTCTTTGTTGCTGCAACTACGTCATCATAGGCTTTCTTTATGAATTCAAGACTAACTTTTACACTTGTTTGTACGCCATTCACCATTTTAACGCCAATAGTGTACAATCCTACCATGCTATCAGCAAGCGTTAATTCGCTGATTTTTTTCTTTTTAATTGGCATAATTTTTTAAGTCAATATAAAATATTCCATCTTCTGTTATGATAAATTCTCCTGCTTCGGATGCAAGCAGGAAGTCTGTTTCTCCAATCCGGAAACTAGTAAATACAAGTTTCAAGGTAAATTCCCACCATACCCCATTATTAAGAAGAAAATTGTTTGTCTGGCAACTCTTATAATAGCAAGGATAGCTTTCACTCCACTCATCACAATAAAATATACGTTCAGCATCAGAATACTCATATCCTTCATCATCGACCTTAGCAGACAGTTTTGTGAGATCATAGAGTAGGGCATTGCGATTACGCCAGAACGCTTCAATCGTCCCGGCCCGCATCAGGCATTTGAGAGATACTTCTTTGGTTTGGAATTTCACAACTTCACCGTCATAGATTGCTCCATCTTGACGTTTGAAATTCTGCAATAGGTTCTTTTTTACTGCCGGAGTTTTCAATATCTCGGCATTACTACCTGGAAGAACTATTACGCCATAATCGGACAAATCTTTATTGTCTATTTCATAACCCTTTGGCATAGCGATAGAATTAACAGGGTCCTGATATTCATAATTTACTTCATGAGGAAAATCGTTTGCAAAAACTATCTTCGCTATTTCAAGTCTAGGATAAATTGTATAGCTATTCTGTGATAACAAACGTAAACGATATGTTTTACCAAGAATCGGAAAACGGAAATTATGGTATCCCATATCGGAAAGGAGCGCTATTAATCCACCAAATCCCAAGTCATCTCTAAAGCCAAATTCTATACTAATTTCGCTTGTGTCTAGGGCAACCACAGAAAGATCAAATTCTTGTCCGTCTTCCTCCGGCCAGTCGTTTTTCTCCGGATCTTTCAAAGTAGGGAAGGCAACAAGATTATTGTAGCTCCCCTTTATAATTGAAATACCGTGTTTGGTATACATATCTAATTCATCTATTAGTAATTGTCCTTTCATCGCTTCAGTATTATGCCTTTTGTGTTTAATGTATCAATACCCAGTTTTATAGACTCTATGGCTTTTTCAATCGCTTCAAGCCGTGCTGTATGGCTGCTTATATCAGATAGATAAGTGATAACAATATCATTGTATTTCATTATTTCTCCCATATATTTATCCAAATTTGAAAGATATGCGAGTTTTTCCGCTATTTTATCCGAATTAGACTGGAGATGCTTTACACCTTCATTAATTGAATATGTATGAGAGATCATAACAGCAAAACTACCGTCTAGCTTATCTGCAGAGTCTTGCGACATAGAAGCAAATCCTTTCTTTGATGCCTCACGTTCTTCATCATCATCTTTGCCAAAACCATATATTTCTGATAATGCATCGCGTTTAGCTTTCATTTCATTGGCAATCTGTTGGCCTTCGGCTTTCAATGCATTATATTCATCCTCGGTCATACCATCATCCATTGCATTATATAGCTTTTCCCTCCATTCAATCAACCGGTCCATATAATCCTCCTTAAGCATGGAATTAAGAATGGCATTTCTCATATATTCTTCGAAGTTGTCTGCAAAATCAGCACTATCGGCGTCCATATCAGTAAGCAAGTCTTGGAAGTCAGAGCGGAGAGAACTGTAATCAATAAGAGTCGTATCAGCAATTTGTTGTTCTAATACTTCCGCAACCTTTGCGACACCATTTGCTATTTGATCGGCAAATTTTTGTGTATCGGAATCTAGTTGTGACCAAAATATGCCTGCATTCTCCTGAAGCTTTGCAAGTTGATCATCTGTCAAATCAAATAGACCGGTCATACGTCCGCCCATTTTCTTTTTGAAATCATCAATAGACATTCCTAGTGTGTCCGCTGCTTGTTTCCAACCTTCCCAGGACATATCTTCAACTTCACTATATCCCTTCGAGTGTGATTTTCCAGAAGCACCAGAATTTAGATACTGTTGTCCTAAAACCCTAGCATTTTCACTTTGCAATTTTACCATTTTAAGCGCTTTTTCATAGGCTGCATTGGCATTATCTCCTGTAAGAGTTTCAGCTAATTCCAGTTGCTTTTCGATTACTCTATCAAGAATACTGATATAAGACTCATACGTTTCTTTCGCTTTCTCGTATTTCTCCGTTGTATCGTCTTTTCCGAACAAATCAAAGATTTTCATTGCTACCTGCATTGCTGCGCCAATGATCGCAAGAATAACAGACGCTTTTTCAACTGTACTAATAGCGTTCGCTGATGTATTTGCTGCTGATTCAACGCCAGACATAGCAGTCATTGTAAATGCTCCGATATTACCAATCAAAGAGATAATTTCTCCAGCAGGTCCACCGATCGTTTTTCCAAGTTCATCTATTGTGTCCGCTAGTTCTGATATCTGTGCTCTGACTTCTTTCTCTGCCTTTTTAACTTGGTTGTCTTTCTTGACAACCTTATCTTTTGCTGCGTTGTAGTTTTCAGTTTTCTTTTTAACTTGCTCCAAGGCCTGCGCTTCGGATAAATAGGCTTTAGTCGATTCTATTTTACCTGTTTCCGGATTGTATTTAGAGGATTTGATCCCATTCTCAAATTTAGCACCTCCTTTCACAGCCTCGGCTTTTATCCGAGCATTTTCTAACTCGATTTGCGCATTGGCTAGCTCTTCTTCAGCTTCCGCTAGTTCTTTCTTCTTATCAGATAATGACTGAAACGGATTACGGGAATCCAATTCGTCCATGATGGATTGAATTGTACTCGTATATTCGCGAAGTTGATCAGGAGATAGAACTTGTGCCGCTGTACTCTTTGCATTCTCTAATTGCGTTAAAAGGGAATTAAGAGTTTCGGAAGAAGTTTCTTTCAAGTTTTCGAAGGCGCGAACATATTCTGGGGATTCTTTCAACTTATCGTAGTCCAGTTTCATTAACTCCATTCCCTTATTTTTCGTTGCTTGAGCAATGGAACGGTCTATCTGTTCTACCTGATTTGTATCTCCATTCTTCGTAGCTTGTTTACGCTGTTCCTGTAACGTTGCAATATCCTCATTAAATTTTCGTTCAATCGCAAGACGCTGGTCTGTATAATCCTGATACTGATTCAACAGGTCAGATAAATCATCTCCGCGATCAAACTTTGTATTGGTAGCGATTGTAGCTTCTTTTGCTATATTATCGAATGAAGCAAACAGTTTTTTCGTAGATTCTGAATTGATGAAAACATCTGCATTAAAAACCTTCTTTTTATTTTGAGGATTGATTTCAAAAGCAGCTCGTGCATCTTCTATTACTTTCCGTTTCTTATCCTCGGTTTCGCGCTTAATAGCCTGTAATTCTAGCCGATGATTGAGTGCTCTTTGCCTTAGAACCTTTTCACTGCTTTCTTTAAGTTTATTGATTTCAATCTGTTCAAGTTCATTTGCTGAATCTTCTTTCATTCGTTCCTGGTCAAACTTCTGTTTCTCTAACAGGAGTTTATATTTTTCTTGTTCTTCACGTAATTTTTGTGCCTTATCATCTTGCTTGGAAAATGAATCATAAACTTTTAACTCTTTCTCTGCTTCTTTTAGCTTTTTGATGTTTTCTTTGTAGGCAGTAACGACAGTAGCATCAATCCCTTTGAAATTTCCAGCATCCATCAATTTCTTTTGAGCCGAAGCTATTGAATCTAGTGCTTTCGTTGCATCATCTTTTTGCTTGGTCCAAAAGGCTTTATTTTGAATCTCCGACTTTTCCTTTTCTTTTTCATCTTCTTCTTTCGCTTGTTTTTGAATCTTTGCAATATTATCTACAACCTTTTGAGCTGCATCAACTTCTATTTTAGCCCTGCCAAGTTGTATGTCATATTGTCCGGAATAAGTTCCACGTTTTGAATCTTCAGCAATTAAAGCCTGAATTGAGTCATAATTACGTTGAGCCATAATCAATTTGGTTTGTGCTCCAATTCGTGCACGTCTCTGAACTTCTTCTGCGATCATCTTATTTAAAGAAAGGATATCCATCAATTTAAGTTTTTCAATATCCATATTCTTAAAAATATTTGGCATAATGCTTTGAAGCTTATTATATGCTATGACTTTCTCATAATTTGCAGAAGTCTCATCGCGTATCGTTGAAAGTAAATCTGTAGCACTTTTTTTCAAATTATCAGCTTGTTCGGTATATGCTTTGCATGCTTCATTATATTTTCTCTGTACTTTTTCAGCTTCTGTCTCAACCGTTACCACATGGTATATTGCGTAACCGAGCGTTGCAAATGCAGCGGCAGCCAGCACATAAGGGTTGGTTAGCATCGCTGCTGCATTTTTTAATTGTGCAATCGTTTGGGCTTTGAGAGCTTTTGTCAATAAAACACGTGCAGATGTGTTTTTGGCAATCATTGCAGCTTCAACGGCATACATGCCTTTAGTCAATACCAAGTTAGCCGCTTCAACAGTCCGCTGCTTGTTAACAATAGCTGTAACTGTTGCATGTACTTGTTTAGCGGTACTTACAGCCAAAATACTTCCTTTATATCCAGCGAGAGCCGTAGTAACGGTAACTATTAGGGCACCAATAGTTTTTAATGATTCCTGTGCATTTCCATTATCAAATGCCTTATTTATTGATTGTGCGGCACTTGATATTTGTTTTAAAATCTCTTTTCCAAGGGGACGAAGGGTAGCTGTTATATTATTTCCAAGTAGTTTCATTTGATTTTCGGCAGATGAAGCCATTTCTTTAAAGGCTGCTTCTGCTGCACCGGCAGAATTATTAACTTCGTCTAGATCGGAAGCTGCTTCCTTGGCCTTTTCACCAGTAAGCATTAAAGCGGCTTGGAGTGCTTCATCGGTACCCAACAATTCTTTCATTTTGGTTGATGAACCACCTGCTTTGTCATAAATAAGTTGTAATGCTTCTTGGAAAGTACGTCCTTTGAATGCAGCGTCTCCCAACTGGTTGGCTGTACCTAAGATAGCAGCACGTATTTTCGTCATTGCTTCCGAAGTGGGAACACCTTGTTTGGTGATTGATGCTACTGCGCCCAGGACTTCTTTTATATCAATGCCAAATGATGCAGCAATAGGTGCTGCTTGGGCTATACTTTTGCCTAGTTGACCAAAATCAGTCTTACCTAATCGAACGGTGGTAAATAACTGGTCCGAAACTTCCTGGGCTTTAGAAGCATCCAATTTATAAGCATTTAGAACTGTTGTAATAGCATCAGCTGCAGTAGCAGTATCGGTTACTCCACCAACAGCAGCTTTTGCGGATGCTTCCAACACTTTCATTCCGTTGGCTCCGTCATGTCCGGCAGATACGATCTGATAGAGAGCTTTGGCTGCTTCGTTTGCTTCAACGGGAATAGTACGAGTTATCTCCATAACTTGATTCATGTAATCCGTTAAGCTGCCTTTAATTCCATTTGAAAGAGTAGCAACTTCTTTCATGCTTTGTTGAAACTGTTTTTCAAAGTCGTATGCACCTTTGGCAGCTCTGGCAAATGCGATACCTGCACTAATGCCGATCCCACCGAATACATCGAAAGCGGTAATTTCACTGGCCATTGCCTTAATGATTCCCATCGCTTCCTGACGCCCGGAATATAGTCCTGAATTATCTATGCCTGTTGCGAAATACAACGCTCCATCTTTGTTCTGAATACTCATATAGCATTTATTCTTAAAATATAAAGAGGAGCCAAAATTTGGCTATTTCAAGAAGAATAAGCATCTTTGCAGTGTTCTAAGACCAAGGAACAGTTTTTATAAATGCTTTGGGGAGTTGATAAGCCTAGAATTACAATATAAGGCTATCAATTCCCTTTGCTACATAGTCCCAAAGCATTTGAAAGATTATGTTCCTTGGTCGGAATAAAAGGGGAGAGATAGCCTTTTTCTATAATATATAAATCACTATTCATTAGCGCCATGACCAAGGAAAATGAAAACGTATCCATAGCGAATAAAAGTAGCTATACGGAAGAAGAGATTAAAGCTGCCTACGAGAAAGGGAAGAGTGAAGGAAGAATTGAAGGGATGCTCTCTTATCAGAAAAGATTGATTAAAAATCTACAGCAGGATAATGCTTCTCTCAATCAGATGCTTCAAGAAATGAAAAAATAATCCCCTGTATCTTCACAGACACAAGGGACCAAAAACAACTCTAAATCAATTTAATAAAAAAACAGTTAACCTAATATATAAACACAATGGCAAATTACTTTATCTTTTGACCTTCCCGTTAATATCATAATATCTTTTCATCCGGATCTTTTCGTTTGGATTATCAAAACTTGGTAGTTCTATCCATTCATAGTCTCGTCCTTCGACTTCTCCGTCCTCATCTGTCGTTTTATTTCGCTCCCTCATTACAAAGGAGTACTCCTGAAGTAATATCTCTATTAATCCATAGCTACTATCCAGCGTCTCATTAAAAGTCAATCCTAGAGCTTCTTTTACAATAACTAAGAATCTACTTTGGTTGTATCCTTCCAGCTTTGTAGATTTTTCCGAGCGGCTATTATCTCCGTCTCTCGCAATGGGCTCACGTTCCGAAGCATCGTGATAGAGGTACAAAAAGGGTGATATCCTATTCGATATATAATTGCATTGAATAATATGCGTATATCTTCCCATGTGGAATTGTCTGCAAGAGCTTGTTTAAACCATTTTGGCGGATCACTTGGCTTATTATGAATACCTAAGCATACGATATCAAGAAGCAGTTCTCCGTACTTATCCATAATTTTGGGAAAATCTTCTGGCAGCTCTCCCTTTTTTACAATCATCCTATCAATATCTTCTTTTTCAATTTCAAGAAGAAGCGGACGAATTCTAAACCATGTCCGGACGGTAATTGGTTTTATTACAATACTATTACCTGGGTCCTTTCCATTAGGAATAGAATCTCGGTTAGAGAAATCAAATGGGATTCTTACAGGTTGTTCTGTAACAGAATCAGATTCTTGTTGGAATAAGTTTTTTATACTCATAAATTTCATCAAGGAGCCTAGTCAGTTGTACTTCCTGACAATATGTCCAGTTATTCGCGACTAACCTTTAATACTTTCGGCTCCATCCTTCAAATAGTTTGTTCCTGTGAGTGGATTCGAACCACCGGTCTCTACTAATGTAGTGCTTTAACCAACTAAGCTACACAGGAAACCATTTTTACTCTACTACTTCTTCGCCTTCGGGATTTGCTGGATTTGCCGGGGCTTCTCCGCTTTCAGACACGCTTATAACTTCACGCATAAAAGCAGCCTTTTTTTCTCCGGAAGCTGTAATAGCTGCCTGCATATATACACGTACAAGTAACAACTCCGCTTGCTCGGAACCGGGAGCTTGTGAGATCTTAGAAGTAATCTTACCATTAACTACGGTATAAACTACCTTTTTACCGTTTTTGGGTAATGTTTCACACTGGAATGTCTTTGAGATAGAAGGAACGTTGATTGGTTTCTTCCAGATGTTTCTTCCGTCAGCTGTATCAATCTCACCACCTGCTAACTCTTTAAGTACTTCGTTAGAAGGAGTAGGAATAGAGAGCTCGATGTAATCTGTTGTATCTTTTACAAATTCAACATACAAAGGTTCATCGCTTCCTTCCGTTTCGACTTTTACTTCTTTAGGATCCGCAAAGTTGAATACTACACTTCCTTTTGTCGGAAGAGGAAAATCTTTGAGGTCCGCTCCTGGAACACCGTCTCCGACTGTTCCAAATTTAATTTTACCTACGCCCATAGCGATAGGTCTTACTTCTCCTGTCATAATTATTGATCTATTAAAATTTCTAGTCTAATATTTGTACAAGCGAATTTCTCTTTCAAGTCCGGCATTGGAACACTCCAGAGAATTGTCACTTCTTTACATACACCGTCATTACTATTGATTGAATCAAGCGACTTCCGCACCTTACGCTTAATTTCCTTCATGCGTTGACGTTGGTGCATACCATTTTCATTCAAAGGGACAAAGATGTTGACGTTAATAGGCACTTTATTAATGAAGTCGAGTTCATTCAATTGTAGATGATTGATAACGATATGTTCATTGGTCAAGCCTGCTTCCGATTTGTCTTTGTAAATCATAACATCGGTGCCCGCAGCGGCCACAGCATTATAAACTATATCTACAGCGTCAAATTCATCCATAATCAAATCTTGCTAAAAACTGATTTCAACGTATCCCTTAGATACTTCTCACATTGCGTATTAGCCCCTGAAACGACTTCATATCCTTTAGCTTCCACGGCAGCCGCATATTCCATTCCTGCAACACCAACCAACACATAACCACCGGAATGAGACAGAGATACTTCTTCTGCAAGCCTACGCCCTTTATACTTACCGGTTGTCTTGTCAGTTCCTTTTTCACTTTCAGTAAAGTTCTCTGCAACCACTTCTCCGTTTTTCGCAATTATATATCCGATAGATGAACGAAGATTGCCAGTCTGGTCCTTATATGAGCCGTTCTGGCGAGCTATATCGATAAACTTTTCACCTCCTGCCTGCAGCAATACAAGTATCTTGTTTTCTGCTTTGCTTTGAAAGTGATCGAACCAACGTTCTAGTGAATGTTGGTCGAATAGGGGAGTCATGCCATTTTTCATACGTTGATAATTGAATGTGATTGATAAGATTCCCAACAAATAATTGGTACATCTACGCCTTTGGAATCAACTTTCAAACGCAAAAACTTACTGTCTGCCGGCGGTTGGATTTTGGTGTAAAAATAGCCATGTACTTGCGCTTCATCACCAGCAGAATTACGTTTATAGACAACAGTACCATCACTTACAGGATCATAACGTCCGGGAACGGATATTTCAATCGGTTTCCCCGGAACCCATTCACCGTTTACTGTCTTTCCGTTAACGTCGATAGTGACTATCGCTGTATGTGGATATCGTTTTACCATCTGTTACCAGCCTTTCCTTTGATAATGATTCGTTTCCCGAGTTTACCGGCTTTCTCCGGCTCCCCGTTTTCTATATACAGTTGTTTTGCAGTCTGGACATAGAAAGAACGGGGATGAGTGATAGAAAGCTTATTCTCACTGAAATCCTGTGAGTTTACTAACATGGCGTACGTATCAGCGACACAAAGACCAACTTGCTTCATGTTTTCAGTAGTACATTCCGCTTCGGGGTTGATGCCCCGCTTGACGAAGACTACCTTATCTAAGAAGCTTTCCATATCCTCAATAGAAGGATATTCCAGTATTGTTTCTCTGATTGTTGCCATATAGTTTACTCTTCATCTGTTTTTTCAGTATCTTCACCTTCTTCCCATGCTTGGCCATCAGTTTTCATGATGTACATTGCATCAGGATCATTAATTACAGGAATTGCGTTGGCTTCCGCTTTAGTCCACTCCTTGAACGGTTCCAGTTCAGACCATTTGCTGATGAAAACAAAGTCTTTTTTCAGCGTTGTAGCTTTCTTCTTGTATTCAACAGAATGTTCCGCTGCGATAGGACCATGCTGAATGTCGCCACACTGTAAATCTTCCAGGAAACAAATATTAGCGGATTCCCATGGATTTACAGTAGTACGTTGATGAGCAGCATTCTCAATACGAACAGACGGACTTACAAGAACAATCTGGACACCTTCCGTATTCTCTTGGGCAGCAAGGTATTCATTGATAACCTTTTTGGAGATAGTCAGTTTTTCTTTCTGATTGATCCAGCCTTTTACCTTTTCAATAACAGCCTTTTGCTTCTTCAATAGAGCAAATCTGTCTTTGCGCATTACTACGTATTTGATAGTAACACCTTCGGCAGAAGCGGCAACCACAGTGTCCTCAATATCCTGTAAGCCGTCGGCCGTTGTAGACTTAGACCAATCCACAGCAGCAACTTTCTTGTTTTCATTAGGCATACCACAGCCTACAAATTCTTCGGTAACAATGCCATTGTTATTGCTTGAATTGAGAATGAAGCCACCTTTAGACATCAATTGCATACACCACCATTCGAAACGGCCACGAACAGCGTTATATACAAAGTCTTGATCTTTAAAAGCAAGGTCTAGAATTGATTTCAAGTCTGCATCACCTTCACAATCCCGGCTAAGTTGCTGGTATTCGTTCCAGTCGCTTTCGTTCATACCGCGTTTTACGGCAGTCTTAGGGATATCACCTGACATCTTGCCGATAACTTCACGTTTCTTTTGCGGTGCGGAAGAATCGAATGAAATAACATCAGCGATAACCGGTGCACCTTTTTCGCCAGTAAGAGTTTCCCATTTCAGAGAGTTCTTCTGTTTTACACCAAAGAAATTAGGGAAGAATACCGGCTTAACTTTACGCGAGTTAAGACGGGCACCCATATTCTTACGGTTCACTTGTTTAATTAAACTTCTTTCCATACATAATTATGAATTAATGGATTACACAAAACGGATAAAATGAAGCAATGCCTTCATTGCTTCGTCAATAGGGTAGGGCATTACTGCCTCATTTACAGTACCACGTACCAGAAGTCCTGATTGCTGGTTAGCAACCGTTACATCAACCTTGTTCATTGTAATAACTTCTGGTACATATTTGAACTTGGCGGCTTTGGCATCAGCTTTGGCAGTAACAAGAACTAATACATTACCTATCTCTGCAGCTCCAATTGGTCCAGCAAGGGTTATCGTATCGTAGCCTGGGTTGGTCTTGTCGATTGCAGAGATTACATCAGCAGCTCCAGTTAAGGCACCACCAACAGTAACAGCCTCTCCAACTTTAAACACATGATTCTTTGCTATTTGAATAGTTACTGCATCAGCATCCGCAACTGCCGTAATTCTTCCGGTCTTAACAGTATGATAAAGACCGTTAGCATCCTTACCTACCATAACAAGCGGAGGAAGTTCATCAATGATTCCCTTCAGTTCCGCACGGGCAATAGTACCACCGCCCTGAATGTCCTCAATAATCTTTTCGATTCCGGGAGCATACTGAAATTCTTTTTGTTTTTTTCTGAACATAGCTTTTAATTATTAGTTATTATTCATCGAGGCCAAGACTGGCAGTTCCATTATTTGAGTTTTCTTCGTCTTCCATAAGTTCTAGCCATTCTTTTTCAGAACGTTCTTTGGGCTTGTAGGAATTAGGCTTGTAACCGCCACCGGCGACCTCATCATCTATTACCGACTGTCTGATTTCAGCGTATTCTTCTTGCAACTCTTTAATCTGATCTTCAACAGAAGTTTCAGAATTGACATCAATACGGTTAAACCACTTTTCAGGGAGTTTTGCATCTGCAAATAGTGTTCTGGCTGATGCCTGTTTCGTGGAAGTTGTGACTGTTGATACGACAGAAGATACCGATACGGTCAACTCGGAGATTTGCTTCTGTTGGGCTTTCAATAGCTTAACTACAGATGCGGGCAAATCTTCGAAGTCTTCATCATCGTCTTCTTCATCATCGTCTTCGGATTTTACTGTTTTCTTAGTCTTTTTAGCCGATTTGATAGGTTTACCATCCTTTAAACCATTGTTCTTTTCATACTCGGCAATAGCATCCTTTTTCGCTTTTTCTATTGCGGATGTGTTTTCAAGATCAGGAAGAATATTGTCTTTGAACAAGGCAATATAAGTATCAATATCATCCTCCTTTTCGATTTTGAAGAGTTTCTGAACCTTTACAGCGTACTTTTCATTTACACCTGCGGCTTTCAAGCCCTTTTTAATTGCATCAATGATTGTCATAACGATTTTCTATTAAAATATAAGGGGAGTAAATTTTTCCTGCTTATATATTTTATTCCGGAATCAATGACTATATTTGCAACATGGATAATAAGAAGAAAGAATATAGAAAGAAAGCTAAAGAACTCGCTCTTCAAAATGGATTCGATCAAGTTTCCTATTATGGAGAATGGAACGGCTATTTAGCATATACAGTATCCCGGAAAGAAGATGCAGGATGTTGTATTGGTTATCCTCGCTTTATCCTTGTTAAAGATAGTGTTGCTACGTTAGCACCATATACTCAATCAGAAGATATAATGGGAATGACTTCCATGCCTAAAGATCATGTAGATACATTACTATAATTTTTTCACTATTCCGTTAATAATATCAGTATTAACCAACAAATTGTCTACACGTAATACATTAACTCCATATCTCAAACTTATTTCCTTTGATAATTCTCTCCAGTTTTTCATCTTTCCAGTTTGTGGGTCATATATTATTATTTTTCCATTATGTAATTTTTCCAGAGTAATAATATGCCCAGAATTCTTGCCTTTCCAAGCAAAATCAATATGATATCTTCCCGGTTCTTTTACTAGTTCAACTAATTCTTTGGTTAACTCTTTTATACTTTTGCTTTTTAAAGCTCCCGATCTTGTTATATCATATATGCCTCCTGCAGTCTGTTTTTTAGGCATAACCATAGTCTTGGGGTCGATCCATACCCAATTGGTTCGCATTGATAACTCATATGGAATGTTCCCTGTCTTTTGAAGATTTGGTAGAGCTGTAACATTATATCCACGTCTCCTCAATTCATTAGCAACTACGCAAGACTGGCAATTTACACTATATTCGCTTGCTTTTCCATAATTAATGTTTCCCCGTAACTCATTAGCTTCTTCGAAGGTCATTTCTTTGCCTTTTTTTACACCAATCTTCTGTTCTATTTTGGCTTGGTTGAAGTTTCTTACAAATCGGTCTTCCCATCTTTTTTGAATATCATTTTTCTCTGCATCAGTCTTGATACGTTTAGAAACCTTTATAACTTCATTCGTAATAGGTTGGGAAACTATTTCTCTTTGTAGTCCTCCATCATTGGTAAAGTTATCCTTGTACCAGAAAGCAGATTGTAATCCATCTTTATTTTCGCTGACGAAATCCTTTGCCGCCTGGGGAATATCCGTAATAGTCTGACCTTGCGGAACCGTATCATTCAGCAAGAAATCAGCAAAATCTTCCGGCTCCATGGTGATAGGAGTGGCAAAGCAGATACAAAAAGGATGAAAGCCTGTAAACTTGAATGTTTTCGGATATTTACCTACCATCGCATCACATATCTTGCACGGTCCTCGATTATTGGCCGAGCGATGTATCTCAATACCTAATATGAAGTCCTGTTTGCTCCAACGTTCATAGTCCGCACTACGATAAGCAATGTTCGTAGTTGTAGCAGATGTCCGGAGAGCGTTCTTATATGCTGAACGATAAACACCTTGTCCTGGATGATAATTCTTCATTGGTTGTGATAATACCAATTCACCTTTCTCATTCCGGATCCTGCGAAAGCGTTTTTGGGGATTTTGCAAAATTTGCCGTATATCGCTACTGATTCCGTTTGCATTACGTCCGGCAACTACGCCACTATCAAGATAGAATTCGAGTTGCGATTTCGTTTGTTGCGTAATATTCCAAACTCTATCAGATAACTTGAATCCGTTAGCATCTATATCGTTCTTTAGCGCTTCAAATGCAGATAAGCTATGGGCGAACATACCATCTTTCGTTGCACTGGAAATAGACATTCCCTTGATGAACTGGGAAATAAAATCATCATTCTTTCTTTCTGCTCGTTCCCAACCGTCCTTTTGAAATGCAGAGATATTAGCATATAGCATTGATTCAAGATTCAGCAGTTCCCGGTCAACTGCACTCTCTATTCTCTGATTACGTATCCATACGTTATTTTTCCCCGCATCAGACCATTTATGGAGATACGGGGAAACAGAAAGAATAAATTGATTAAAGATATTAGCTATTACGGCCTGCTGTGCAGCAATTTTCTGTATATGTTGTTTATCGTAGAAAGAAAGTCCGGGCATAGATTATAAAGTTGCTCCAATAAATGAATTATTCTGTGCAGTCTCTTTTTCGTCTTGCTTCTTACGATTCAATTCTGTTTCCACATCGTCAGTGTATGGTGAATTCTTTATAATCGTTTCCTTGCTATTGAATTGAGAAGCAGTTTCAAGGTTCTTGAGTTCTTCAGCTAGATCTTGTGGGAGGATACTACCAAACTCAACCTCAATGTAGTTATCTTTTAATTGCGATGCATATTTAGTGTGCGTAATATTAGCCATTCCAGCCTGAACTATTGCCACTGTACGTTGAACTGCCGGGCCGAATATCTCCATTTGTTCAGATGCCTTAATCTCTGCATCAATCAACATAAAACGACGTGAGGTACCACTAAGGTTGCCAAGCCCCATTAGTTTACTCATAGATAAATCAGGACTTGAAGATCCGGAATGTATTGCATCATCTAACTGGTTAAGTTCAAGTGTTACGGATTCACAGGACTGTTGCCATGCTAAGTAATCTGCATCACCGTGATATGTATTACCGGTATCCGCATCTACTTCCATAGTAAAGTTTAACTCTTTGCCTACAGTTTCTTTGCTCGGAAGATTAGCCAAACCATAAGTTTTCAGTATCGGTTCGGAAAAGTAGTCATTAGTATCTGATAGGCGGGAAAGTCTCATTTCTTTCTTGTCTATCAAATTAGCGACATCTTCCCAATCCGGACAATCGACTTCAGCATATACTACCGGAATCTTGCCAAAACGATTCTTTATCTTTTTCACTAGCCAAACACCGTCCATAATACCGGAGTAGATAACATCTTTCGTATAGACTTTCACGCATTCGCAAGTACGGCCATTGACTTCTGCATTGTACTTATAGATAAAGCCGTCCATATCGTCGTCTTCATCAAAGTGTGGATAAAATTCACATTCGACATTACTATCCTTGGGAGTAGATAGAATCTTAACCTTCAACTGGCTTTTTCCATCATCTTTAGTGACCGGATAGAATACAATAGCTGCTTTGGTTTCAGACAACACCTTGCGAGCAAACTCTTTCAATACCGATTGCATCTTGAGCTTTCGCTTATAGACTTTCTTAAATTCATCAAATCCGTCGTTCGAATCTTCTGCTGTGATAGTCATTTCACCGCCGAACAAAAAAGCAACAGATGTGCGGACGATCTTTTTAGGTAGGTTGGTTACGACCTTAGCTACATCGACAGTCTTGTCTTCTAGTCTCTTTGGCTTTTCGGCTCCTGTTTCGGGGTCAATTTCTACTTCTGTATCTGAATATACAGCAATCTTTTTAGGCTCCCGATACCCAACTGATTCTTTACGACGGGTTCTGTCTCCATTGTATTCCTCCATATATTCACGAGGATTACGATTTTCACGGGTATCAACGCATAAATCACCTACTATGCTACCGAAATCTTCATTTTTCAGAATATCCTTAATGTCTGGCATATACTTTTCTCTTAAAATATACACAGAAAGGAACTTATCCGCGTCCTACCTTACGAGTTTGCTTCTTAAATTTCAAGCCAAGTGACTCTGCAAACTCTGCAAGGATTGTCATGCCATCCGGAGCATCGTCATGAGCGTTATCACCCTCGCGCTTGTAACTGGTAAACGCTTTCATGAAACGACCGTAGTCTGATCCTTTAGAATATTCTGTTTCATCAAGAAAAGCACAATGCTTCTTTATCCAGCCAGCTTTCATGATGATACGTGTTTCCTTGTGCTGTGTTGTTGCCCGGGCTTGAATCATACATGATTTCTTTTTAGCAGTAACAAGTTTGCGTACATTGATAGCAAATATACGCCCGCCATTGTTTGATTCAATACGTAGTTGATCGCACTCTGTATCAATAACCATTTGCGCCAGGCGCGGTTCTGTGACTTCGACAGGATCTTTAGTGAAAAGAATATCGGTAATGAAGTATTTTGGACCAAACACCTTTGCGAATGGTGCGCAGAAATCATCATCTCCTTTATCAGCAGTATCACAGGCTCCGAGTGTTCCATCAGGTTTTTTCCCTGCAATATCGGCAAGTTTGAAGCGCATGAGAGACGATTTGGGGAATAGTAACCCTTTGGCCTCGAACGGTTCCTGCATATACTCGGCCATCCAAATACTTTCGTCTGTTTCAGAACGTAATTCCTTGTAATATTCTGTAGTATGAACATCGGCGCAGAAAGTTTCATCATTCTCATCCAGCGCAGCAATACGAATGATTTCATTGTACTTGCCGGCTTCTTCCATGCGTCCAAGGACATCATTAGAGGACCAGCGAGTACCAATATCAATCATACAGCAGCTTCCTTCAATACGGGAGTCATGCGTACCCTGCTTCCAAGACCATACCTTTTCATTGTTATTATCCGATAATGCATCTTCCAGACTCTTGTACAAGTCATCCGTCATGGCGAGCATTGACGCACCAAATCCAATAACGGTACCACCAACACCACCACCGAAGTAGCTTACCTGCCGAGCGCCTTCCACACTCCAGCTCTTGACATTCTGCTTATCACCCTTTAAATGGATATCGGGAAATATTTCTTTAAAACGCCTAGATTTCACAACATCTCGAGTATCGTATGATAGTTTATTATAGAGAGTATCCGAACAACAGTTACGCATAACTGACTCTTCCGGAAAGTGTCCGTACATCCAGGCAATGAATAGAGAAGATATATAAGACTTTCCGGCACGTGGCGGCATACTGACAGCAAGACGGTAGATTATACTGGCAGAATATGATTCATACACACGCATGAACGCTTCTGCGACCTTTTTTAGGAACAGACGTTTAGAGAAAAACTTCGGATCATAGTACAAACAAAACGCCCAAAAGTCTTTCTTTGCTATTCGTTTGCGGAGTATGGTAGCAGCCTTTGCTTTACGAATCAATATTTGTCTTTTACTCTTCTTCTTTGCCATCAATTATAGCCTGTAGTTGTTCGTCACTCAATCCTTCCAATTCATCACCAAGGTTCACATTTGCATCAACTTCTTTTTTGTCTCTCCATTTCTCCGGCTGCCGGTTCTTCAGCCAGAATATAGCAGCTGTCGTATCAGGTGGGTAATGCTCAATATATTCTTTTGAGTCTGTTATTCTTCCTTCGGATGTTGCAAATTTTGTTGCCTTACAGGAATAACCGATAGCACGATTATATAACCGAGATGCAACGTTCGCATCCGCAATATTCTTTCCTTTTTTTAGGGACTCAAGAAATTCGGGATAGTCTTTTTTCCATTTATTTAAGGTTTGCTCTGAAACAGAGAAGAATTCGGCGAGCTCTTTATCTGTTGCACCCAACAAACAAAGCTTTAGAGCTTGATCGGCATACTCTATTCTGTACTCTGATTTACGCCCTCTTTTTTTCTTCTCGGCCGGATTCTTCTTCTCTGTCATAAACTAACCAAAACTAGCAAATTGTGATAATTCAGCCCTCAGTTCAGGCAACCTTCCATTATCAAAATAGAAAGAAGAACGCATTTTTCCCTGTTTTTTTACTCCACGCATGGTTTTACACAAGTGTTCTCCTTCCATAATAATACCAACTGCTAACGGTGGGTGTTCTTTTCCGAGTGCATCCACTATCATCGTAACGACATCTTGAGCTAGTCTCTCCTGTACCTGTAAGCGGGCTGCACAATAATCGATAACGCGGCCAATCTTTGAGATGCCTAATATGCTTCCTTCCGAATTAGGAATATAGGCAAACCAATACTTTCCGAAGAAAGGCATCATGTGGTGCTCGCACATTGAGTAGTAGTTACCAGAGTCTGCAACTATACTATTAAAGGATAATCCATCTTTACCATTGGGGAAAGTCGTTATTTTCGGTGCCTGTTCAGGATCATATCCGCGAAATAGTTCTTTCCACATTCTGACAATGCGTTCCGGTGTTCCTTTTAATCCTTCGCGTTCTGGATTGTCACCAATATACGATAGGATTGTTCTTACTGCACATTCAATATCTTTTGTGTCTGTAGACTTAGTTTCCATTTTGGGTGTTCTTTTACGTAGTTAATAACTTCTTCTGTGTTTTGACAGGAACATGGTTGCAGATAATATACTGCAGCTGTCATGGCTTCATAGGTTGACAGATCTTGCCCTGTATAGACGACTTTTATTTCGTGAGGATTGACAACAATAACTTTGCTTCCTTCTTTCGGTGAGCAAGTAATCCAATCAATGCCGATAGGAAGGGGAACTGTCCCGTTTGTTTCTATCTGAACGAACTTCCCTGCCTGATGGAGCTTATTGATAAACTCTCGATCTACCTGCAATCCCGGCTCGCCACCGGTCAAAACAACGAAGCGGGTAGGGTAGAAGCAAACCTCTTTGATAATTTCTTCATCCGACATTTCTCTTCCGGAAGAATGTTGTGTATCACAGAAGGGACATTTCAAATTGCATCCAGAGAAACGAACGAAAACAGCAGGAGTACCAGTACGATAACCTTCTCCCTGTATACTGTAAAAAATCTCATTAATCTTTTTCATACCACGCAATATTATTTTCAGATTCTTGTACCATTACTTTAAAACATCCCGGGATCTGATCACAAATCCATTTTGCCATATTCTCCGCAGTTGTATTGAAGGGAAGAATCTCATTCAGATTTTTGTGATCTAGTTTGTCCTGGATCTTCTGTTTGATATGTGTAAAATCGACTACCATACCATCTTGATTCAGTGTTTTTGCACGACACCAAACAATAATAATCCAATTGTGCCCGTGCAGGTTCTGACACTTACTTTCATAGGATAGCTTCAAACTGTGTGAAGCTGAAATCTCAATACGCTTTTTTACTATGTACATAATTTCATCTTTGGTTACCTAATAAATAATCATATTCGTGCAAACATAACTCACCGGCCAAACAAATTTTTGCCAAAGTGGGTTTAGAGCGAGGATTGAATCGATACTTTTTTACTAATTGATCGATACTTTCTGCATAAAATTCTAATAACTTTGATTCATCTAAATTTTTAATGTGTTTTGTTAGTTTCTTCCCATTAATGACAAATGGAAGTTTCGGCCATCTTACAATAGCACTCCAAGTTGTACTATCAGCACTCGTGCAAAAGCTATTCTCTTTCAACATTTTGGATTCGGTGCATCCCAACAGATGTATATCAATTTGAGGCTTTTTCTTCTTGATATATCTAGTCAGATAGGCAACATCTGTTTTGTAGGTTCGATTCTTATGTATTCTCAACTCTGGAACACTTATTGCAATATAATCCGAGAAGTCTATCAAGCGATCAAGTCCCTTCTTTCCGTCTTCTAGATGAAAAACGTTGATTATCCTGTTATCAGGAAGAAGACGTTTCATCTCTTTTCTGAATTTCCAGGCAATTTCTGGGGAAAGAATTTTTTGGCAATCAACTTCAACACATGTTCCAGTGAATCCTGTTTCTTTCACAAATTCGACTAACTTCAACATCCAAGTGTATAAGAATTCTTCATCATGTTTTCCTTTGTTTGCTCCAAACATTAAAGTAAACAGTCCGGAATCCATTATTGCATGCTCACCAAGAGAAGATACTAATGAAGGAATGATATTATTTCTATTTTTATTTGAAAGCTTGCCATTAATCATTTGTTTGACGAATGGATAGCATGTAAAAAGGAAATACTTTACTCCTACAGTATGAAGTGCCGTTAGTTTATCCAGATTTTCGCATCCTGCAAAATGAACTTTAAGATTATCTTTGAATAGCGGCTCCACCGAAATCATCCTCCAATACTTCAACTTCATTCATACTAGAAAAACGATTTAGAAGCCATTGCGCAATATCTTCACATGAATATGAACCAAATTCACATGGTGATCCAAATTCATTCTGCAAAGTGCTTTCTAGCTTTTTCTGCATCGTATAAATTTCAATTTCTCTGTTATTGTCTGAAACCTCGAACTTGCATCGTATTACAAATACGTGCCGATGCCGTGCTGATAAATAAATGCATGAAGGAGGTGCATCCGGATAGGAATGAAAACCAATTACTTGATTATAGGTAATAACTCGTTTATTCATCGTCATCCTCCTTTTCATATACATTTCTTCCACAGAAAGGGCAGATCAACACTTTTTCTTTTTTTGAAGCTGGTTGAGTACTCCCACTAAAGAAATCGTCCAATTTATCTTCATCAATGTTGAAGTTAGGAATATTCAAATTCCATTCACCTAACATATCAAGATTAAAATCATCAACGATAGCAGAGAAGTTAAAACGAGAAGTATCGGAAGTATGATTATCTGCCAAGGCTAGCAGTTTTCTCTTTTCATCTTCCGTAGATAAATCTTTGCGTTTAATAACAATGAGCTCCGTTCCGTCAGACTCTACAATACGCACTTTGAGACCTAACTTTTGAGCTTCCTCATACACGCCGTTTCCAGCGATTAACACATTGTCACGGTCGGCCAATACGGACCGACCGGCTCCACATTCAACGAGGCTTTTATGAATAAGCCGCTTGTTTTCGTCCCCATGGATACGATAGTTCCGGGGATCAATCTTAATTTCTACTTTTTCTTCCATGACCAAGGAATTTTCACTAAAATATAGTTTCCCCGGCTATTTTCTTTCTAATAAGTTCCTGCACTCCGTTATAAATCTCATATAGTTGTTTCAATGTTTCCGGACCTTCCCAGTCGGAAAAATTACCGTCCTGGAAGAAATGAAACTCAAAAACACGAGCTGCTACCGGACCTAAATCAAGGCTTTCAAACGTATCTCTTACTAAATGCAGTTTATTTAGTATTTCAGTATTTCTATCTTCTGATTCATCCGGGATATCTTCAATATCCAGCCTTGAATAATCTACATTATCGTCCACAGGCAGGGGCTTGTATCTACTCCTATACTGTGAAGTAGGAGAGGATGCGTTTAGCTTTATCATCTTTAAAACAAAGAAATCAAGCTCTGTATAGCCATTTTTTTTTGTTTCAAGTAGTTTGTCCAGCAACCTGTTTTTCTTTTGAAGGAGCGAACAAATAACCTCATTCAAGACATCTGTCGCTTCATCAGGAATGCCGGCAAGCCCACAATGATACAAAGAGTAATCAAGCCAGCGTTCGTAACGTTTTGTTATGTAATTATTTACTGCTTTACTTGCCATAAGCACAAAGATTTTATATATTTGCTGTTCCTAATAGCTATAAGCTTTGTGCTTATGAGAGTGGTTGGCGAAATTACGCCAGCCGCTTTTATTTTTGCAGTTCTTCGTACACCAAAAGCACACGTTTACATCTATGTGCCTCTTTTAATTCTTTTCGATATACTTCGATATCATCCGTTAAATCTTGTACTCTGTTAACTACGGACTTGTTTAAAATGCTATCTATTAACTCAACTCTTGTAACTTTGTATTTCATATTGTTTCCTCCCAGTCATAGTTCCATAATCCTAATTTCCCTCTTACATTTTCAATTGGCTTTTCAAAGAGAACGGGATTAGTGAGTACCCAGTGAGAAACACCTTTATCCGCCCATATTGAGGGATGATTTTGCACACAGTCTACAATCTCTACACTACCGATGATGGAGCCAAAAGGAAGATCGTTGAAACCTATACGGCTCATAGGTGTATTGAGCACCTTTAATCTTTGGCTTGGCTGTAAGCAACCAAACTTAGCAATATCTCCCTTTGCACTTGAATGTATAAGTACACGTCCACGAAAATTTGTTTGCCAACTCCGGTTCTCAATATCTTTGATACCGTGAACGATCAATGAGGCCCACGGCTGTTTTACTGTCAATACTTTAACTCTCATTTTCTTTAGTTTTAGCAATGTTATAATTACACAAATACATCCCGATATCCATTTCGGCTACATCTGGAGGAGGAATACTTTCACCGTAAATCTTACGTAGAGCCTTTTTATTGCCTCCCCATGCTTTCCAAAGTACCATGGGCTCATACTTATCAGGCAGATATGGAAATAGCTCACAGAAGGTTTTGAAGTCCTGTTTTGCTTTTTCACGTTCTCTTCTGGTATTTTGAACTCCCGTTACGATATCTTTAATCAAGTTCTCATTACGGGCATAGCCAGTTTCAGCCTTTTTTCGTACAAGTTCATTTTCTCTATGCTCAATTTCGCGTCGCCTGTCTTTGCAAAATTCGACAAGTGCTACCATAATCGCTTGATTATTGATCTTCGATCCCCAGACGAATTGTCCGCGGCTGCCGTTCTTTAGCTGGGAGAAGAAAATACATAACTCGGCTAAATTCAGGTACCAGTAGCTAGATAGTATGGACAGGGCTGTTTCTGCCAGCTGGGCATTAGTCAACTCAACACCGGCATATCTCAGTACAGATTTCAAATGCTCGGTAATGATCTCTACTGATGTTGAGTTGCTAAAGCTCCTGTTTACGTCTGCCAAAGTGGGTATATTCTCTGCATTAGCCACATCTGACAATGAGACATTACAGTTTAGTTGTGCGATTGTACCGCTCCATTCAGCGACCAATTGAGAGGCTGTCGATCCAGCTTGTAAGGCCTGCTGTATCGGTGTTAATTCCTTTCTGATTGCTGTCTTCTGGACAATCTGTGACGGACTTAGCACTACCTGCAGTTCTGTTTTTATTAGTTCTCCGTTCATCTTTCTTGTTTTTAAGCTCAATTTTCAACCAACTAGCAAAATGGGACATAGCATCTTTGGGAGACTTCGCTGTTTCGCCTTTATTCTGTTGCTCCATGAAAAACTGCTTCAAATACTCGTAAAAAGCTTCTAGTGTAAAGTCATTGTAGCCGGAAGAACGAGTATTCATCGTTACTGTTTCCGCCCATGATTGATTTGATTTAAGTTCAGCATAGCAATCATCTAAGGACTTATCGAAGAAGCTATCCGCCGGAAAAAGTTCTCCCACGCGTATATGTGGGGGAGAAGATTTTCTTTTATTTACTTTACTTTGTTCATTATCACCTACATTTATTGAGTTATTGACGTCATTAATCGAGTTATTGGCGTCATTAATCCAAAAATCAGGGATAATTTCAACATCTTTCCTTTTTGAAGTGCAGCTTTTAAATCTATTTTGAATACCACGGGAAGATAAAATATGGAACTTTCTATACAGGGTGTTATCGAATAATTCCACTTGTAGGGCCTTCTTCACGACTTCACTTACAGCGCCCTCGGATACCCCGACTATATCAGCAATATCAAAAGGCATTTCTTTGTCCCACACGATGTAATACCCTTTATCCTTGTAGATATTACATAGCAGGCAAATTAGTATAGTGACGGAATTTGGGCCACAAGCATTTATTATCTTGCGTACTTTCCTATCAGATAAGAAATCTGTATCTAAAGGAAAATAATCCAGTCCCTGTTTTAATGGTCTTGCCATATTTAGATCTTTTTTATGCCGTCAGCTTTTGACGTATTAAGTTCATATTCTTTGTTACGAGCCCAATAATACGGTCATGATATTTGGTATCATGATTAAGGACGCCTTGAGATTGAACGACACGTAATGTTTTTAGATTGACTTCAACCGTTTCAATGCGTTTATCTTCAATACGAGCTGACAAAATCAGGCTGTTCTCACGTTTCCAGTATTCATTAGTAAATACACAATGATGCATTTTATCTCCCTCTTCCTTAAAATCTTCGATAGATTTTAGAGGTATAATAGTCAATTGATTATCAGTGATAACCAAATCTTGAAACTTACTTATTCGCTCGAGGAATTTATTAATAGCTTCTTTTTGCTTTAGCATCTCTTGTTCCCGTCGTTCTTTTTCAGCTTTTTCCTGTTCTTTCTTACGCTTGGCTACATAGTAGTCGTGAGCTTTACGCAAGTTCTTAGGGCAAACATAAAAAGCATTATGAAGATCCTTGTGATAGCGATCTAGTAGTTCCAAATAATCAAACCACATTGGAGCATCTTTAATCTGATATTTATTACGAAGACAAATTTTTATAGATGGCCAATACTTATCAATTTTATAGCGGTGTCCCTCGAAATAATCTATTAATTCATAACGTCTTGCCTTTAGAAGTGTTTCAGCCTTGGGAGAATGGGGAATTGTATTGGCGGCAGTAAGAAATGACATACCGCGTAATTTACAATCTATACCCATTTGAATATATTTAGGTCTAAAGACGGAGGCCGGATGATAGCGTTCGCAGTAAATATCATTGTTATGATTGTAATAATACGATCCAACAACTTTATTCCGTATCTCCAGTTCTCCGCACCAGCCATTGAAGCCCATATTATTGGCTCGAGCTACTACTTCCCGGTTACCGTCGTCTTTTATCCAATGTTGTAGTATCTCACGAATATAATAACGAGGCTTTGTTTCTGCCCGGTAATAAGCAATCAATTCAAAACTTCGGATAACTTGGAATTCCTCACAAATTTCTGCCTTGCCAATAAACATTGTCTGTTTATTGATACGCTTCCTCGACTGTTCTATTTTCAAAGACGTATCACAATGAGGACAAACAGCACGTTTACGTTTTACAAGTTCCGGAGCGAAGCGTTGGCCGCACTCCATACAGATAATACGTGACTTGGTTGCATATCCTATATGTTTCAAACACTCATTCTTAGCCCAGTCAATCATCAAACTCTCAATATTAGGCAGCTGGCTACTTAAACCTGCTACTCTAAGCTGTAATTTCGTTCTTGGCTTCATAAGTCTTCAAATAATAAAAATTGTCCGGAAGGTATTTGCTTTTTCATCCCTTTACGCTTATTAGGGGCAGAAGCAGACTTTTTAATTTCTGGTTGTTCTGTAGATGCTTCTTTTTTCACATTTCCAGCTGATACCTTATAATTGTTTTGCTTACTAACTTTGATATCATCTTCATCGTAGTAATGAACTGCTAATCCGAATACTTCATCATCAGACATACATACAACGCTACCACCGCGTTTTTTTGCCTGACTTATGATATAGTCGTAGCATTCATCTATTTTCTTATTTGGCTTTGCATAGGAGGTAGCAAAGAGAGGGTCACGCTTTGCTCGCTCTTCTAAATATGATTGAATAACCTGTTTAGGTGATTGATATTCTTTTCCCATAGCATTAATAATTAATTGATAAAGGCATTAATAGATAAGTCAAGCTACGAACTTCTTCATCGCAGCGAGTAAGAATTGAGGCTTTCGACGGGTCACTCATAGTAATAGCAATATCCTCGGAGGGAATATTGTTTATCATTTCGATTAAAAAGCTACTCTTAAAGCCAATTTCAATATCACAACCAGTTCGTAGAGCAACAGTTTCTTCAGCTGATTTACAGAAGTCTAAATTATGGGCTGTAATTTTAAGGGAACCAGGACAAAACTTGAGTATCACCAGAGAAGAGTTTTCATCACAGAAAACAGATACGCGTTTTAAGGCTGATACAATATCGGTTCTTTTCAATACTGCACGGTTGGGTTGCTTTTGAGGGATAACAGCACGATAATTAGGGAACCGGCCTTCAATCATGCGGCAGGTTAAACGGTATGAATCAAACTCAAATAAAATATTAGTCTGATTTACTGATATTTCTACTTCCATGCAATCTTCCGGAACAATATTAGAAAGGACTTTGGCAAATTTACTTGGCAGGATGAAGGCTGCCCGTTCCTTGCGCGTATAAGCGGAAGGATTCTCAATCATCGCAAGTCGGGTGCCGTCTGTTGCAACAAATGAGATAGTATCTAAATCTATATCAAAATAGACTCCATTCAGTACCGGACGTAATTCGTCATTGGCACTGCAAAACAATACTTGCCTTATTCCATATAGTAAGTCATTTCCTGATACAAGTAATGGGGTAGCAGTATTATCTGTACTCATTGTCGGGTATTGATCTCCTTTTTCAACAGGTATAGAAAACTTTCCATTAGCATATTTGACTACCAATTCTTTTTCGTAGAGATGAATAGTTAATGGCTGCTCCGGGATTTCTTTTAATCCATCAAGTAATGTTTTGGCATTAGCCATAAAAGAACGATCAGTAAAGTCTGTTTTACCGTCAATATTGGTAGAGATACGCCCGCCTTCTTCTCCTGCTGTAACTAGGATGATACCAAATTCATCGACGACAAACAAAAAGTTGTCATAGGCCGGTATTGAATTTTTGGGCTGTATGATTCGCCCGATTGATTTAAGCTTATCTAATAAAGCTGTTTTTGAAACTGTAATTTCCATGCGTCATTGTTTTGTGGCGCATAGCGTAAAAATGAGATGAGTTTCAGTAATATGAACAATTGAAGCATATATATGCAATAAAAGCCGGATAAAATCATTGTTTTATCCAGCTCAACACCATTTTGGTTGCAAATATATAGAGAGTTTTTGTTTTTGCAAACGTTTCAGGTCTTTTTTTCTTCTTTTTTTTGCAATAAGTCCAAAACAGCACGATTTGCTTTATCACAAATACTATAATCTATATCAATGTAGATATCGGCCATTTTATAATCGTTATTCACATGACCAAGGCAGAAATCAATATCAGCTTTAGGAACTCCAGCCTTGTTGCGTGCCAAGCTGGCCCAGCTGTGACGCGCCCAGTTCGTGGTGATCTTGAAATCGAGTTCTAAGTTCATGCAAATGTCTTTCAGCCCATTATTGACTGCCCGCATAAAATTATTCAAGTTACAATAGTTGGTATGAAAGTAGGAGAGGAAATAACCCTCTGTGTATTTATCAAGGAGGATGCGGAGTTCCGGTTCTATTTTTATCGAAAGCGGTATTTGCTCATGATTGTTCCGCGTTTTTGTTTTGGAACGTGTGTATTCCAGCCTTCCACGACGTTCACATGACATGCTATATAAATCATTGATATTGATTCCCATCATATAGAACATCATCATAAAAACATCACGAGCCATATTAGTACATTTCTTATCAGACTGAAAATCTCGGATTTTTAATAAGGTGTTGGTATCTATATTCTTTCGTTTTCTCCGATACTCCGGGATTTCAACTTTCTTGAATGGGTCGCCAGGAATCCTTATAATATCAAAGTCTTCGTTATTATAATAGAGTTTTGCCTTGTTATACAATGCTCTTATTCCCCTAAGATAATGGCTTACCGTGCCTGGTTCTAAAGGTGTGCCGGCAGGTCCGGAGTGATATAAGTCTTTGATCATCTTATTCAGCATGAATGAAGTGATAAGTTTTATATCTATCTTTTTTCTTTTCATGTACCAACATAGGGTATCGATAGAAGATCTGTACCATTCGGCAGTTTTTCTCTTTTCCGTTTGAATTACTATATTTTGAGTAAACTCTACAAAATCTATAAACTCGGCATCAGGAACTAATGATTTTTCTATTTCTTCTTTTAAGTCCTTACATGACATAAATTGGGTTCTTTCTTGTCCTAGCTTCAAATACTCTCTCCTGATCTTTTGGATATACGCATTTATTTCGTACTCTATCATTTCACTGTTAGGTACGTTGGGTAGGATCCGGCCGGAGTCGTCCATGTTTTCTGGGCGGATATAGTAGCTGGTTGCTATATACTGGGATTCTCTATTATGATAGATTCTGATTTTTATATTTGATGTTCCATCTTGTTTTATATGTCTTCCTGTTTGGAAAACGATTGCTTTAAATGTTGCCATACTGTTTTAATGTTTTTTAAATGTTTAAAATTGCATTAAACAGCTTGAATCGGGGTAAATTGGCGGGAAATTGCTTTATTTTCCACTAAATAGGTGCAAATAGAAAAACTTGTTCAAAGATAGTTCAAAGAATTATCCCTTTTATTTGCCCCAAAATAGGGTATAATTGGGTCTATTTTGCACAAACAAAAAAGCCGATACAAACTGTATCAGCTCAACACCATTCAATTTTTCTTGACTTGAATTTTTCGTCGGGGTAGCGGGATTCGAACCCACGACCCCCTGCTCCCAAAGCAGGTGCGCTAACCGGACTGCGCTACACCCCGAAAACTTTTAACCGAACTCCCTTTTTCTTTGTAGTCGGGGTAGCGGGATTCGAACCCACGACCCCCTGCTCCCAAAGCAGGTGCGCTAACCGGACTGCGCTACACCCCGCTACTTTTTTGAAGGGTTGTTCTTTTCAAAAGCGGTGCAAAGATAGGGAGTATTTTTTAATTAACAATAGCTAAACGAATGTTTTTTATCTATTATTTTTCAATGCCTTGAATCTCATAGCTTTGCGTCTTTACTTTTTTTCTTGGCAGAGATCAAAAGCATCATCGGACGCCGTAATTCATCTTTCATGCCCGGGATGGTATCCAGCAATCTTTCGTCCGGTTGTGGCTCTATAAGTTCGCATATCTCAAATCCGGTTTGAAGGAGTCCGTTTATATACGTAGTCAGCGTTTTGTGGTATTTGACAACTTCTTCGCCCAGAAAGATTGCTGTGCGCCTGCCTTCCGTAAAATAGCGATCTACCGGCCAATGGATAGGCTTCCCGTCCTGGTCGTAATGCCATTCCTGATTGCCATAGGCTGTAAATACCGGATGTTCTACGGAGAAGACGAAGGTGCCTCCCGGAGTCAGGCAGTTATTGATTTTCCGGCATATATCCGTAAAAGATTCGAGATAATGGAAGGTTAACGAACTGATGACAATGTCATAAGTATCCGGCTGGAAATCAAAGTCCTCGATAGCCATGCATTGGTATTCAATGAATGGAGAAGGATTCCTTTTCCGGGCTTCTTCGAGCATCTTCTTCGAAATATCAATTCCGGTAACGTGTGTCGCTCCGTGTTCTATCGCATAGACGCAATGCCAACCGAATCCGCAGCCTAAGTCTAAAACTCTTTTCCCTGCAAAATCGGGGAGCATTTTCTGCAATACATGCCATTCTCCGGCTCCTTTCAAGCCTTCCACCGAGCGGGACATTTGAGAATATTGACTGAAGAAATCGCTATTGTCGTATTTGTTTTCTTTCATAATTTAATAAGAGGATGAGTTGAATGAAAGCACAAATATATGATTTAATTTATATATTTATAGAAAAGGTATACATAAATCAGGGCAACCGTCTCAAAAGTTTGTTTCATTAGAGCACAGATTTGAATTAAATGCTACATAGTGAAAAATATCCATCATGCTATCATTCATTTTAATAGTATTCTCATTGTCAAAAGAATAAGTATGATAGATAGCTTTAAAAAAAGGTATCTATCATACTTTTACCAGCAAAAACAGGTTGTCTATCATCAATAGAATAGTCGAATAAAGGCCCTATATGCATAAGATAGCTTGTTTTTGTTGCAATGAATCCGTATAAATCCGATGATCACGGCTTAATAATCCAACTTTAATGGCGATAAGTTTATAGCCCACACCTGTAAACCGTGCAGCCCGCATCTGTAGGCTGTACAGTTTGCAGGTGTGGGCTGTACAGCCTGCATACGTGGGCTATATAAATACCACCATTCCCAATAGATTATTAAGCTGTCAAATACAGGTTATCATCCTATAAAACGTGTATCCCTATGCCTTTAAATGGGTAATCTCACCTAATACTACACTAAAAATAGACAAAGTATAGGCATGATAGATAGCCGTTTTTTTGCAATAAAAGTATGATAGATACCTTTTTTAAAGCTATCTATCATACTTATTCTTTTGATAATGAGAATACTATTAAAATGAATGATAGCATGATGGATATTTTTTCACTATGTAACTATTCAATTTAAATCTTGTATCGGAATGAACAAGTCCATAGTGGTATATTGGGGGTGTGGTTTCTTTGTACACGAATAATTTGTGAGTATGAACTATCTTTCAATGTTTTCTGTTCTATAAATAAGAATTTTAAAATGAAAAGCCTTATGAAAACAAGAAAACAAAAAGAAACAGGTGAAAAAGAAGTCCACTTGTTAGAGCAAAAAGGATATGAAAAAATGGTGAATGAGATTGTCCCCGTTCAACAGGCGGAAGTATATCGCAAGCCGACTCATAAAGCAGTCAAAGAAGCTGTTAAGGAGTTAAATCCGGATACAAATAGTCTGGGCAGTAGAGGATGATTTATCCTCTGCTGCCCAGATTAATCCATCGTATTAAAGGATCCGGAAGACTTTTGGTGGCTCTCATTTAGGGAAAGTAAGAATAAAACAGCTTCCTTTCCCTAATTCAGATTTTACGTTGATACTTCCGTCATGCAAAGCCATGATCTGTTTGCACAGGCTCAATCCGATACCCGAACCGGATGTTTTGGTAGTGAAGAAAGGAACGAAAATCTTATCCAAAACAGTTGGTAGAATTCCCTCACCATTATCAGATATCGCTAATGTCGGGTTGCCTTTAGAGAAAAACTTTATTTGTATTTCTTTATCTGCTTTCCGCTCGCACGTTTCGCGGGCATTTTTTAATAAGTTGATAAGCACTTGCTCTATCTGTGCACGGTCTGCATATAAATATAAATCGGATGCGGGCATTTCGAAATGAATATACTCTTCCGGAAATAATTTCTTTAAGTCCGTAAACAATTCGGCAACAGATACTTTGGTGCGGACAGGTGTCGGAATACGTGTCAGTCGCCGGTAATTCTCCACAAATCCCAATAATCCTTTACTTCTTCTGTGAATAGTCTGCATGGCTTGCAACATGATAGAATACTCCTTTTCTCCGAGTGATTCGGGGATTCCTCTTTCACTTAATGTTTCCGAAAGAGAGATAATAGGAGTGATGGAATTCATGATCTCATGTGTCAATACACGAATCAGCTTTTGCCAGGCTTCCATTTCATTTCGTTCCAGTACGGAATGGATATTCTTTAAACTAATTAGCCGTTGCTTTTTGCTTTGTGTGGCGAACGCACCTTGTGTGACAAATGTGGTGCAGGAAATTGCCATTTCCAGAACGATGCCATTTTGCTCGATGCGAATAATGGATATGTCATTACTGGTAGAAGCCTCTTGAAGAACTTCCGGAAGTTGTGATAGTTGCCCCAGATGAGTGACTGCTGCCTGATTCATCCATTCGATATGCCCGGTTACATCGGTTACGAGTACGGCGGTATCTACTTTATTCAATAAATTCTCGTAATATTGATGCTTGATTTCTTCTGCCAATAGCTTTCCGCGAAAGTCCTTTAATGCATTAGATAGTTCCTGTGCCCACTCATCCATCATTTTATTTTTAAAAGGAGGATGAAGATTCTGCGTTATATCGTTGTATCGGAGTCCATCCGTTAATTGCCGTAATAAGGCGATTTGTTTGAACTGTATTCGGTAGAGATGTATGCCGACGCCTATTAGAAGGAGAATACAGACGGTAGTACTGAACCATAACTGCCTTTGATACAGCAGACAACTGCTAATGGAAAGTAGAAAGATAACTATGATGTGCAGAATTACTTTAAACTCAAATCGTTTCATAAACCTAATTTTTCAAGTTTGCGATATAATGCAAAACGGGTAATTCCTAAATATTCGGCAGCACGGGAGATGTTTCCGTTGCTGATTCGGAGTGCTTTCTCAATGGCCTGTCGTTCTAGTTGTTCGAGATTCAGTACCACTTCTTCCTCTTTTTTCTGTTTGGACGTGGTGTGAAAAAGAAAGTTTTCAGGTTTCAGCATGGAGCCGTCTCCTAAAATTACGGCACGTTCTATCGTATGTTGAAGTTCCCTTACATTTCCGGGCCATGCATATTTCAGCAGTTTGTTTTTGGCTTCCCGGGTCAGTCCGTGTATTTTCTTTTTATATTTACGGGTATAACGGTCCAGAAAGTGATCTGCAAGCAAGATGATGTCATTGCCACGTTCACGGAGTGGAGGTATATGTATTTCAATCGTGTTGATACGATATAATAAGTCCTGACGGAAATTCCCGTCTTCCACCATCTGACGGATATCAGCATTAGTGGCGCAGATTAAACGGACGTCAATGGGAACGGTTTGCGTACTTCCCAAACGACTGATTTGCCTTTTTTCGATGGCAGTCAGTAATTTGGATTGCATAGGAAGTGATAGATTGCCAATTTCATCCAGAAATAAAGTCCCGCTGGTTGCTACTTCCATTCGTCCCGCTTTCGATTTCTTGGCATCGGTGAAAGCGCCTTTTTCGAAGCCGAACAGCTCACTTTCAAACAATTGTTCGGGGATACTTCCCAGGTCGATCGTGACAAAAGGTTTGCCGTATCGTGGAGAACAACGATATATTAGTCGGGCAATCACGTCCTTGCCTGTACCGTTTTCTCCGAGAATTAGTATATTGGCATCTGTATTACTTAGTTTATTTATCGTGGTAAACACTTCCTGCATAACAGATGATTCTCCAATAATATCATTCTCCGAAGTATTCTGACCGCTAAGAACTTCCACTTGTTCTTTCAAAATACTGACTTCCTGTTGTGACTGACGCAATCGCATTCCTGAAGTCAGCGTAGCCAGCAATTTATCCTTTTCCCAAGGCTTGGGAATAAAATCAGTAGCACCAGCTTTGATGGCCCGAACAGCTTTGTCTGTATCTGCATAGGCAGTCATGAAAATAACAATAGCCTGTGGGTCAATCTGCAATATCTGCTTTAGACTTTCAAATCCCTCTTGTCCGCTGATGGCATCCCGGCTGAAATTCATGTCTAATAAGATAAGATCGGGATGAAAGGTGGTCATGAAATACTCGATACGGTCAGGGGTAGTAGCTACTTTTATTTTTTCCGTATAAGGTTCCAGTAACAGGTTGAGAGCAAAGAGCACGTCCTCGTTATCATCTACTATAAGTATCTTTCCTAATTTGTTCACTTCTTCCATATCTTATAATCTATTAGATTCCGGGAGCAAAGATATGGATAAATCTCATGTGTTGTGTGTGCGATTGCGCACTAATTTTGTGCGTATATGCACACACAATCAACTGAATGGATATTGATAAATTGTTGAATGATAGTGATTTATGCAAATGGCACATCTTTTGAATGATGAATAACAAATAAAGCCAACGAATGAATCTGAAATTAATCTTCATATATCTCGGACTATTGTCGACAGAATTATTGATTGCTCAAAATCAAATTACAGAGTTATCATTGAAGCAAGTCATAGAAATGGCCCGTATGGAATCTCCCGATGCACAAACGGCACGTCACAGTTTCCGTTCTGCATATTGGAACTATAAATATTATCGTGCCAATTATCTACCGTCTTTAAGTTTGACATCCGATCCTAATCTGAACCGTGCCATTAATAAGATAACGATGGGAGACGGTTCGGTAAAGTTTGTCGAACAAAATTTATTGAATACGGATTTAACCTTGGATCTTTCACAGAATTTATCCTGGACTGGTGGTTCTTTCTTTCTTGAAACCTCTGCTCAACGTATGGATTTATTCAGCGAACATAAATACTCATGGCAGACTTCCCCTATTATGATAGGTTATCGCCAGTCTCTTTTTGGCTACAATAGCCTGAAATGGGATAGACGGATAGAACCTGTACGCTATCAGGAGGCAAAGAAAAGCTACGTAGAGACACTCGAACTCGTATCAGCCAATGCGATTCATAAATTTTTTGCCTTGGCCACTGCCCAAAGCGATTACGATATTGCTTCCTTTAATTATGCCAATGCCGATACACTTTACCGTTATGCACAAGGCCGTTATAATATAGGTACCATCACAGAAAATGAAATGCTACAACTGGAACTCAACCGTTTGACGGAAGAGACGAATCGCATGAATGCCCGTATTGAGATGGATAATTGTATGCAGGAACTCCGTTCCTATCTCGGTATTCACGAAGACCGGGAGCTGCGTGTTCTTGTCAGTCCCCAAGTTCCGGATTTCAGTGTGAACCTGAATGAAGCACTGGTTTTAGCTTACGAAAACAGTCCGGACATACAGACGATGGAAAGACGCAAACTGGAAAGTGAGAGTGCAGTTGCGAAAGCCCGTGCCAATGCTGGCCTGAAAGCAGATATCTATCTCCGTTTCGGATTGACGCAGACTGCTGACAAACTGCCCGAAGCTTATCGAAATTTGTTGGACCAGCAATACGTGAGCATCGGCATTTCTCTTCCTATCCTGGACTGGGGGCGTGGAAAAGGACAGGTACGAGTAGCCCGTTCCAATCGTGATTTGGTGTACACACAAGTAGAACAGAGCCGGACAGACTTTGAACTGAACGTCCGTAAACTCGTCAAACAATTCAATCTGCAAACGCAACGTGTCCGCATCGCTGCCCGTACAGATGAAACAGCCCAACGAAGAAGCGAAGTGGCACGCAAACTCTACTTATTAGGTAAATCTACTATTCTTGATTTGAATGCCTCCATTTCAGAGAAAGACAGTGCTCGCCGTAACTATATTTCGGCTTTATATAATTATTGGAGTTTATATTACACACTCCGTAGCATGACACTATATGATTTTGAGCGAAATACGATGCTGACAGAAGACTATCATCTGCTGATTGAATAGAGAACAACGAAAAGTCAGTAAAGAATAGAAATTGAATCATAGCTAGTAGAAACTTGTAAAACACCAGATAATTTCATGGATATAAAATTAGAAAAGAAACCGTGGTACATTCGTTACAGATACTATCTGATAGGAGGGATATTGTTTGTCGCCTTCCTGATTTATGTGATTACTTTGTCTTTAGGTCCCAGAAAACTGCGGATAGATGCCGAAGATATACAGATTGCAGAAGTAAAAGTGTCTAATTTCATGGAATATGTGGACGTGGAAGGGCTCATTCAGCCTATACTAACCATCAAGATCAATACCCGTGAAGCAGGAAGTGTGGAAAGAATTGTCGGTGAAGAGGGAAGTTTGCTTCAACAGGGAGACACTATTCTTGTTCTTTCCAATCCCGATTTGCTTCGTAGTATTGAAGACCAGCGCGACGAGTGGGAAAAGCAAATGATTACCTATCAGGAGCAGGAGATTGAAATGGAACAAAAAAGTCTGAACCTGAAACAGCAAGCCCTTACCAACAACTACGAATTGGAACGCCTGAAAAAAAGCATCGCTCTCGACCGCGAAGAATTCCAGATGGGCGTGAAGAGTAAGGCTCAATTGCAGGTAGCAGAAGATGAATACGGCTACAAACTGAAAAATGCAGCCCTGCAGCAAGAGAGTCTGCGGCATGATTCTGCCGTTACGATGATACGCAAGGAACTGATCCGTAACGACCGGGAGCGGGAACGGAAGAAGTATGAACGTACTTGCGAACGGTTGAATAGTTTGGTGATTACAGCTCCCTTGAAAGGCCAGCTTAGTTTTGTAAAGGTCACTCTGGGGCAACAGGTTTCCTCTGGTGAAAGTATTGCTGAAATAAAAGTATTAGACCAATACAAAATCCACACTTCACTTAGTGAATATTACATTGACAGGATCACCACCGGATTACCGGCTACAGTGAATTATCAGGGAAACAAATATCCGCTGAAAATAACAAAAGTGGTTCCCGAAGTGAAAGACCGTATGTTTGATGTCGATCTTGTCTTTACAGGAGATATGCCCGATAATGTACGAGTTGGCAAGAGCTTCCGTGTGCAGATTGAATTGGGACAGCCGGAGCAAGCACTCATTATTCCGCGAGGCAACTTCTACCAGTCTACAGGCGGACAATGGATTTACAAAGTAAATACATCAAAGACAAAAGCAGTCCGTGTGCCATTGAGTATTGGTCGCCAAAATCCGCAGCAATATGAAATAGTAGAAGGTTTACAGTCGGGAGATTGGGTAATTACAACCGGATATGATACCTTTGGGGATGCAGAAGAGTTGATTTTGAAATAAACACATATAATTTATGACTTTACATTATATAAAAGTAGCATTTAGAAACTTGTGGAAGTACAAGGCGCAGAATATAATCTCTGTCATCGGATTGGCAGTAGGACTACTGTGTTTCAGCGTATGTATGTATTGCAGCCGTTTTGTAGAATCCACCAATCATTGTTTTGATAATTATTCCCGCATAGCAGAACTAAATTTTTATAATGAACAGACTGGGGATTATTTTTCCGGTACACAAGTAGCGTTATCCGAAGAACTTCGTACTTGGGCTATGGGCGAAGTGGAAGCGATTCTTAGTATACCGCTGGACTATTCATTCCTAGAGAATAAAGAGAAACTAGAAATGGTGGAACGTTTCAGGCAGCATGCCGGTGTGAAAGATATTTTGTTATCTGACATATCCTATACTCACGGAGTATCCGGAAACTTATTAATGACGGAGAAGGGAAATGATAACTCTTGGATTGATATCAATGTAATGTGTGTACCATTGAATTTCTTCACCTTCATGAACATTCCGATGACGGAGGGTAGGACGATCCGGACAAAAAAGGATCTCGTAATGGATGAAGTTTGGCAGAAAAGACAAAAGAGAGATATCATCGGAATGAACTTCTACGACTGGACCAGTGATTTTACCGTCTGTGGAGTATGCGCCCCCTTTCAGACAGATGTACATAATCATAATGGCGGATTTGCTTTCACGCTTTATGATTCTTCCGAATACGTAGGGCACTGCTATGTGAAATGTTATCCCGAACAGCAAAAAGAAGTAATTAAATGGATTGAGACTATCCGTCGTGAAGTGCTGCCGGAGAATATTCCCTCCCAAGTACGTACATTTCAGGATGATTTGTACGAAGTGCAGGCACTGGAATATATCCTGAAAGACATCACAAAAACGAATAAAAATATAATTCTAAAACAATACAGTTATGATTAAGACCATTAACTTACAGAAGATTTTCAAAACGGAAGAAGTAGAAACTTGGGCGTTGAATAACGTCAGTATCGAAGTGAAACAAGGTGAATTTGTAGCCATCATGGGGCCCTCCGGCTGTGGTAAGTCAACATTGCTCAACATTTTGGGGCTGCTCGATAACCCGACAGGAGGGGAGTATTACCTGAATGGAACGGAAGTCTCCCGGTATACCGAATCGCAACGTACCAGTCTTCGCAAAGGTGTGATAGGGTTTGTGTTTCAGAGCTTTAATCTGATAGACGAGTTGAATGTATACGAAAACATAGAACTGCCTTTGCTTTATATGGGAATTTCTGCTTCCGAACGGAAAAAGAGGGTAGAGGCAGCTATGGGGAGAATGGCTATCACCCATCGTAGCAAGCATTTTCCGCAACAACTCTCCGGTGGTCAGCAGCAACGCGTCGCTATTGCCCGTGCCGTCGTGGCAAACCCTAAACTGATTCTGGCTGATGAACCGACCGGTAACCTGGACTCCAAAAACGGTAAAGAAGTGATGGGATTGTTGAGCGAACTGAATAATGAGGGAACCACCATCGTCATGGTGACCCACTCACAACATGATGCCGGTTATGCCGACCGCATTATAAATCTGTTTGACGGACAGGTGGTGACTGAAGTTAGTATGTAAACATAAGTTGTCGATAAAGAATATATCATGATAAAACACTATCTGAAAGTAGCCTTTCGCAATCTGATGAAATACAAGACACAAAGCCTTGTCAGTATCATTGGACTGGCAGTCGGCTTCACTTGTTTCGCACTATCTGCTTTATGGATACGTTATGAAATGACTTATGATAACTTCCATAAAGGATCCGACCGCATTTATATGGTACGTGCGCATTACGCCAATGAGCCCGGTACAAGTAAATTTACTCCATATCCTTTAATGGAATATTTGCAAGATAAAATGCCGGAGATAGAAGCTGCAACCGCTTTTACCCCGCATCATGTAAAATTCCGTTTGGAGGAAACAGAACAGGAGGTCGGAATGATTGATGCAGATTCTGTTTTCATGAACTTTTTTGATATACAATTATTGAAAGGTACTGTCAACTTCCTGAAAAGCGATGGTCAGGAAGTGGCTATCACCAAAGAATTTGCAAAGCGGCTCTTCAGCAAAGAAGAGGATGCATTGGGGAAAGAAGTGGAAGTAGGCAGACGCGTATGTAAAATAGGAGCAATCGTGAGCGGATGGTCGAACCATTCCAATATTCCATATAATATACTGGCTCCGGCAAGACATTCTCCTCGGTGGGGAAGTTCGAATGAGCAGCTATTTATTCGTGTACGCGAAAGAACAGATATAGACGCATTCCGAACAAAAATGAGCACCGTTCGCATCAACGATATTGAGAAAGAGAGCGAACTTTCCGATCTGTTGATTACCCGGATGTCAGCTTTGCGCTATTCGGATTATGTAGATAAAGCAGATGTTGTTATCTCTTTCAGTTATATATTCTATTTCTCTTTGGCAGGCGGACTGGTGATTATTTGTTCGTTATTCAATTATTTGACGCTTTTTATCAGTCGCCTTTGTATGCGCAACCGTGAAATGGCACTTCGTAAGGTGAATGGGGCAAGCAATAAAGCCTTGTCTGTACAGTTTGCCATTGAGTTATTGCTGCTTTTATGTATTGCTCTGTTCAGCGGATTGCTGCTGGTGGAGATGAGTATGTCCCGGTTCCTGAACTTTACGCAAATAGAGCCCAGCTCATATTATGGAGAAATCTTGGTATATCTTCTGGCAGTAATTATCCTGTCGTTTCTGTTTACACTGATGCCATTGTCCTATTTTCGTCGTCGAACATTGCAGGAAACGATCAAAGGAAATGTTGCTACTGCCCGTCCGTACTTATTCCGCAGAATAGGTATTATCGTACAGTTGATGGTTAGCCTTAGCTTTATCTTCTGCACGGTTGTCATCATGAAACAACTACATTTCCTGAAAAATACGGATTTAGGTATGGAGCGTCATAATGTAGCTAATGTGGCATTGTGGAATGGAGACATTTATCAATGGGCAGAGAAAATAAAAGCTCTCCCTATGGTAACAGAAACTTTACCTCCTGCGTACTTTCCAATTATTCCAACCGGTCCGATGATGTATGCAGAAATAACAAATTGGGATGGGCTGCCCAAGGTGACAGAAAAAACACTACTTGTTGGCATAATGCCGGCAAAGGAGGAATTCTTTAAGTTTTATGATTTGAAATTACTGGAAGGTGAATTTATATCTGAAAAGAGCCAGCAGAATGAAGTTGTGGTTGATGAAAGTACGTGCCTGAAATTCGGATGGAAACATGCTCTAGGAAAGACTTTCGGCAATAACACCAACAGTCGTCAGGGCATTACATACAAAGTTGTCGGAGTGGTGAAAAACTTTAGTTATCGTTCTCCGACAAGTAAGCCGGGACTTATTGCCTTTCAACGCCCCGAAGCACAAGAATATCTCCTGAATCGTGCCGGTATCCTTTTTAAATTCAAAGAGGGGACTTGGAACGAATGTCGTGAAGCTATAGAAAAACTCCACAAAGAAGAATTCCCCAATGCTTACTTACGGTTGTTTAGCGAGGAGGAGGAATATGGTAAATATCTTCGTTCCGAAGATGCACTGATGAAGCTATTGAGCTTCGTGTCATTGGTCTGTGTACTCATTTCCGTATTCGGAATCTTTTCATTGGTCACTCTATCGTGTGAGCAACGTCAAAAGGAGATTGCCATACGTAAAGTAAACGGGGCGCAAATTCGTCATATTTTGCAGATGTTCTTCCGTGAATACCTGCTGTTGCTGGTTATTGCTGCTGTTATAGCCTTCCCAATGGGATATGTGGTTATGAGGCAGTGGCTTGAAACGTATGTGAGACAAACTGTGATTAACGGTTGGGTATATGTAGGGATTTTCGTTGTAGTGGCAGTTATTATTTTACTCTGCATCATCTGGCGCATATGGAAAGCCGCCCGACAGAATCCTGCGGAAGTTATCAAAAATGAATAATAAAATAACAATATCATGATAAAACACTATCTGAAAGTAGCCTTTCGTAATCTGATAAAGTATAAAACACAAAGTCTTGTTAGTATTATCGGATTAGCAGTCGGCTTTACCTGTTTTGCGCTGTCGGTATTATGGATACGTTATGAAATGACGTATGATAATTTTCATGAGGGAGCCGATCGCATTTATCTGGCAGGCAGTAGCTTTCGTCTTTATGGAGACGGATTTACCTATAATTCATCTAGTTTTCTAGCTGATTATCTGGCAAAGAATTGTCCGGAGATAGAGAAAGTATGTCGTATCTTTTATGACTGGAATGAAAAAAAGATTAAGAATGAGGATGTTGAGTTTGTGGTACGACGTATAGAGGTAGATTCAGATTTCATTTCAATGTTCAATATTAAAGTATTGGATGGAGATAACCATCTACAGCTAAAAAAGGATGAAATTGCTATAACAGAAAATACGGCAAAGCGAATATTTGGGAAAGAATCTCCGATAGGTAAACACTTGATTTTAGAGGAAAGTAACGAAGAAAAAATAATCGTTGCAGTTGTAAAGTCATGGGAAGGACACTCTTTGTTTTCATTTGATATATTATTGCCATTTCATGATACAAACCCCAATTGGGGGAACCAACGATGCCAAACGCTTTTTCGTATTTATCCCAACTGTGATATAGAAGCATTGAAACAGAGGTTGTCAGAATATGAAGTACAACAAGATGGTCATAAATATCCAAATTCTACGCTTATTGCTCCATTATCCACATTGCGGAGTAGTCATCCGAGGGAAGATGTGAATGTGAAGTTGAATCATATTCGTCTTTTTGCATGTATTAGCGGTTTGGTGATAATTTGTGGAATATGTAATTATTTAACAATGTTGATAACTCGTATCCGGATGCGTAAACGTGAGTTAGCGTTGAGGAAAGTCAATGGTTCATCAAATGGTGGGTTACTCACTTTACTTCTTACAGAACTTGTCTTATTACTAATTTTATCTTCAGGAATAGGGTTGGTATTGATAGAACTCATCCTGCCGACTTTTAAACGTTTGTCACAAATCAATGAGGGTGCTTCATTTTTTTATATCGAAATATTTGTTTATATACTATCATTGATTGCTGTAACAGTTGGTTTTGCATCTCTGCTTATAAGATATATTAGTAGGCGAACTCTACTTAGTAATATAAACAAGAAATCCAATCTTCATCTCTCCGGCTGGTTTTATAAGAGTAGCATTTTATTTCAGCTGTTTATCGGTATAGGCTTTGTTTTTTGTACTCTGGTAATGATGATGCAACTTCATTTCTTACTAAATACTAGAGAACTTGGAATAGAACGGCATAATGTAGGAGCAGTTGTTTATTGCTCTGAAAATATCCCTTTCAAAGAAATTGTAAGTCAGATACCAGAGGTATCAGAATGTTTGAATGGTTTTCATACACCTATTCCTAAGATGTTTTATTCAATATATAGGGTAAAGGAATGGGATGGAAAGGTCGCTGATAGTGAACAATATATTGAATTGGAAGATGAAACGATTAATCAGGACTATGCCGATTTCTTTGGAGTAGAGGTGTTGAATGGAAGTATGCTGGATGAAAAGGATGGAAAAGATATGGTTGTTATAAATGAAGCTGCTATGAAAGCTTTCGGATGGACACAACCGATTGGAAAGAAAATGGGAAAATTAGGAAAGCAATGTATAGTGAAAGGTGTTATTAAAAATATTTCATATAATGCTCCAATACATCCGGTAGCTCCTGCTATGTTTCATTTACCAGATAGTAGAGACAGAGGAGGTATTATATTCAAAGTGAAAGAGGGAACTTGGAATATTGTTTCTGAAAAGATAAAAGCGGAAGTGAATAAAGTTAATCCAAATGCAGAATTGATGTTGTCTAATATTGAAGAAGTTTACGACGCTTACATGAAATCAGAGAGAACATTGTGCAAACTGTTGAGTGTGGTTTCTGCTATTTGTATATTAATTGCGGTATTTGGTATATTCTCGTTAGTGACTTTATCCTGTCAGCAACGTCGTAAAGAAATAGCTATACGCAAGGTAAATGGAGCCAATATAGGAATAATCTTGAATCTATTCTTTAAAGAATATTTATTTTTACTTGTACTTTCATCGTTCTTTGCTTTTCCGCTAGGATATGCTATGATGAAGCATTGGCTTGAAAATTATATAAAGCAAACACCGATGGAATGGTGGTTATATGCAGTTATATTTATAGGAATGGGCCTTGTCATTTTCTTAAGCATCATCTGGCGCGTGTGGAAAGCCGCCCGGCAAAATCCAGCAGAAGTACTCAAAAGTGAATAAGATAAAATAAAAGTCCGGCACATTGATTTGTGTCAGACTTCATTTTATTCACCCAATAATGAGTGATATATTTTTCGTAGATTATAAAAGATCCAATGCTTTAAATGCCTTAACTAGCTTTTCTACAGCACGGTCTATTTGATCTTTTGTATGAGTAGCCATTAATGCCACACGTACCAAAGTATCTTGCGGTGCACATGCCGGAGGAATAACCGGATTGATGAATACACCTTCATCAAAAGCTAATTTGGTAACCATAAACGTTTTTTCCGTGTCACGTACGTAAAGAGGGATGATAGGTGATTCTGTTGCACCGATTTCAAAGCCAGCTTCACGGAAACGTTTCAATGCATAGTTGGTAGCTTCCCACAATGCTTCAAGTCTTTCCGGTTCATTTTGGATGATGTGGAGAGCTTCGAGAGCAGATGCAGTAGCAGCCGGAGTGTTGGATGCACTGAAAATATAAGTACGTGCGTTGTGACGTAACCAGTTGATGATAGAAGAATCAGCAGCGATAAATCCGCCGATAGAAGCCAGTGACTTGCTGAAAGTACCCATAATCAAATCAACCTCGTGAGTCAGACCGAAATGGTCGCAGACGCCACGTCCTTGTTTTCCGAATACGCCCAAGCCGTGAGCTTCGTCTACCATGATAGTAGCGTTGTATTTATGTTTCAAGCGTACGATTTCGGGCAAGTTTGCCAAGTCACCTTCCATAGAGAACACACCGTCCACTATGATTAGTTTCACTGAATCCGGATTGCACTTTTGAAGTTGCTTTTCCAGATCCGCCATATCGTTATGCTTGTATTTTAATTGTTGAGAGAAGGAGAGACGACGGCCATCTACGATAGATGCGTGGTCGCGGTCATCGCAAATGATATAATCATTGCGGTCTGTCAAAGCAGGAATAACTCCGGAATTCACCGTAAAACCGGTTGAGAAGCAGAGTGCTTCGTCTTTGCCTACAAAGGCAGCCAGTTCTTTTTCCAACTGAACGTGCAGGTCAAGCGTACCATTCAAGAAGCGCGAGCCTGCGCAACCGGAACCATATTTATGCATGGCGTTGATACCTGCTTCAATCACTCTTTCATCTCCCGTAAGGCCAGTGTATGCATTGGAACCGAACATCAACACTTCGTGTCCGCCCATTTCTACCTCTGTACCCTGCTTTCCTTCTATCTCACGGAAATATGGGTAAACGCCCTGTGCCATAAACTTTTGTGGCAGGTCGTACTTAGCTAACTTCTCTTGTAATAATCCCATGAATTATAATTTTTATACTCATACTCAGATCGTTCGCTGACGATCTTACATCCTTTTATCTTAACAAGTGTTTAAAAACAGGGGGCAAAGATAACAAAATTTGCTTTTATCTGTTCTTTTTAAGAGAAAAAAGTTGCTCTCGTATGATTAGAAACCTCTAATAGATTAAAATTTAAGATATTTATATTACTTTTGTCGTCTACAATCGACAAGAATAGCATGAACGAAAGAATGAAAAAAATAAAATTCGTCGTCAATCCTATTTCGGGAACACAAAGTAAAGAATTGATTCTTAACTTGCTGGACGAAAAAATAGACAAGGCGAGATACTCTTGGGAAGTAGTGTATACGGAAAGAGCCGGTCATGCAGTAGAAATAGCTGCCAAAGCTGCCGAAGAGAAAACAGATATAGTAGTGGCTATCGGTGGGGACGGAACGATCAATGAAATAGCTCGTTCGTTGGTGCATACTGATACCGCACTGGGAATTATTCCCTGCGGATCGGGCAATGGACTGGCGAGGCATCTGCATATACCGATGGAACCGAAGAGAGCATTGGAAGTGCTGAACGAAGGTTGCATGGATGTGATAGATTATGGTAAGATCAACGGTACAGATTTTTTCTGCACTTGCGGAGTGGGATTCGACGCGTTTGTCAGTCTGAAGTTTGCGCATGCCGGTAAACGGGGGCTATTGACTTATCTGGAGAAAACCCTGCAGGAAAGTCTTAAATATGAGCCGGAAACGTATGAACTGGAAACGGAAAACGGAGTCTCCAAGTATAAAGCCTTCCTGATTGCCTGCGGAAACGCGTCGCAATATGGAAACAATGCTTATATCGCGCCACAAGCCACTCTGACAGATGGTTTGCTGGATGTGACCATTCTCGAACCGTTCACCGTATTGGACGTTCCTTCATTGGCCTTTCAATTATTCAATAAAACAATCGATCAGAATAGCCGTATCAAGACTTTCCGCTGCAAACAGTTGTGCATCCGCCGGACTACTCCGGGCGTCGTGCATTTTGATGGTGACCCCATGGAAACGGATGCCAATGTAAATATTCAACTGATTCAAAGAGGATTGCGCGTGGTAGTGCCACGAGCATCGGAAAAGGACGCAGCCAATGTGCTCCAAAGAGCGCAGGAATATATGAATGGTATCAAATTGATGAATGAAGCCATCGTCGACAATATAACAGATAGAAACAAGAAAATATTGAAAAAGCTGACAAAGAAAGTCTGATAAAATAACGGATTACTGACACCGAATTACAAATTATTGCGTACTTTTGCGCAGTTTTGGTTCGATCAAAATAAAAACGCGAGTGATAATCGTTTAAATAAAAAATATATGTTTAGAACGCACACATGTGGAGAACTTAGAATCTCTGATGTAAACAAGCAAGTCACGCTGTCCGGATGGGTACAGCGCAGCCGTAAGATGGGAGGGATGACTTTCATTGACCTTCGCGACCGTTACGGAATTACCCAATTGGTTTTTAATGAAGAAATTAATGCTGAACTCTGTGAACGTGCTAATAAATTGGGACGTGAGTTCGTCATTCAAGTGACAGGAACGGTTAATGAACGTTTCAGCAAGAATGCAAACATTCCTACCGGAGACATTGAAATCATTGTTTCCGAACTGAACGTACTAAATACTGCCATGACTCCTCCGTTCACTATCGAAGATAACACGGATGGGGGGGATGATATCCGCATGAAATACCGTTATCTGGATTTACGCCGTAACGCTGTACGTTCCAATTTGGAACTGCGTCATAAAATGACAATTGAAGTTCGCAAATATCTGGATAGTCTGGGTTTCATCGAAGTGGAAACGCCCGTTTTGATCGGTTCTACTCCTGAAGGCGCACGCGACTTCGTGGTGCCGTCACGTATGAATCCGGGACAGTTCTACGCACTTCCGCAGTCTCCGCAGACCTTAAAACAGTTGTTGATGGTTTCCGGTTTCGACCGTTATTTCCAGATTGCGAAATGTTTCCGCGACGAGGACTTACGTGCCGATCGTCAGCCGGAATTTACACAGATCGACTGTGAAATGAGCTTCGTTGAGCAAGAAGATATTATCACTACTTTCGAAGGAATGGCTAAACATTTGTTTAAGACTCTTCGTGGTGTGGAACTGAATGAACCATTCCAACGTATGTCTTGGGCGGACGCCATGAAATATTATGGTAGCGATAAACCGGATTTGCGTTTCGGCATGAAATTCGTGGAACTGATGGATATCATGAAAGGTCACGGATTCTCTGTATTCGATAATGCGGCTTATGTGGGTGGTATCTGTGCCGAAGGTGCTGCGACTTATACCCGCAAGCAGCTGGATGCATTGACCGAATTTGTAAAGAAACCGCAGATTGGTGCGAAAGGAATGGTTTATGCCCGTGTGGAAGCCGACGGAACGGTGAAATCGAGTGTAGATAAATTCTATGCGCAGGAGGTGCTCCAGCAAATGAAAGAAGCATTCGGAGCTAAACCGGGTGATTTGATTCTGATTCTGTCTGGCGACGATGTAATGAAAACACGTAAACAACTTTGCGAGCTTCGTCTGGAAATGGGTGCTCAACTGGGATTGCGTGATAAGAATAAGTTTGTTTGCCTTTGGGTGATTGACTTCCCGATGTTCGAATGGAGCGAAGAGGAAGGACGCCTGATGGCTATGCATCATCCGTTTACTCATCCGAAAGAGGAAGATATTCCGATGTTGGACACTGACCCGGCAGCTGTACGTGCAGATGCATACGATATGGTAATCAACGGTGTGGAAGTTGGCGGCGGATCTATCCGTATCCACGATGCGAAATTGCAGGCGAAGATGTTCGAGATTCTTGGATTCACTCCGGAGAAGGCAGAGGCACAGTTTGGCTTCCTGATGAATGCCTTTAAGTATGGTGCGCCTCCTCACGGTGGTTTGGCATACGGACTCGACCGTTGGGTGTCTTTGTTTGCAGGATTGGATTCTATACGCGACTGTATTGCGTTCCCGAAAAATAATTCCGGACGTGATGTAATGCTGGACGCACCCTCTGCAATCGACCAGAGCCAGCTTGATGAACTGAATTTGATCGTAGATTTGAAAGAGGGCGAGTGAAAGAATCTGTACGCATATTCCGTTTTATAGTCATCGGTACAATGAACGCTTTGATTATGGCGTTGGTTGTATGGTTAATGATGAAAGAAATGTCATTTGACGGCGACTATATGGTGGCTAATATAACAGCGTATCTGATAGCTCAAATCCATAACTTTATCTGGTGCAAATACTGGATATTCCCTGTAGAAAATAAAAAGAATAGTATCTGGAAACAGATACTGCTCTTTTGTTCTGCTTTTGCCGTGGCTTACACCGCACAGTTTTTATTTCTTATCTTATTGGTAGAAGGACTGGACATGAATGAATATCTGGCTCAATTTCTGGGATTGTTTATTTATGGAGGAGCTAATTTCCTAGCCAACAAGAAAATAACTTTTCAATGAAATAGTTATTAAATATAATATATAGAAAGGGCACAGAGTTTTAAATTTAGATTTTGACTCTGTGCCCTTCTTATTTCCTTATTGTAGCAGAGACATTTCCCACATAATAAATATAATAGGGACTGTCTGACAAGTCCCTATTAATAATTTCACCCACGCTATAACTATCTGTAGCGTGGGTGATTTTCAATATTTAGAATTCGTTAGACAGCTCCTTTTTTGTTGTGATATTTATAAATATCCTCTCTTATGTCTTTGGGAGTGAACTTTATTGGGGAACTTCTGCATTGAACTTTAATCGAGAAAGCGTTTGGTAAGTCCTTCGTATTCGTCAATCCGGCGATCACGGAGGAAAGGCCACCAGCGGCGGACGTTTTCCGAGCGTTCCATATCTATTTCCACTACCATGTTTTCCGGATGATCGTTTCCGGCTTGTGCCAGGAATTCTCCTTGCGGTCCTGCTACGAAACTGTTTCCCCAAAATAGGATGCCGTTTGTCTGTCCGGAAGGATCGGGCTCGTGTCCTACACGGTTGACGGAGATAACAGGAAGACCATTGGCAACGGCATGGGCACGCTGCGAAATAATCCAGGCGTTGAGTTGGCGGGCTTTTTCGTCGTCCGTGTCACTGCTTTCCCAGCCAATGGCAGTAGGATAAATTAAAAGTTCCGCACCTTTCAGTGCCATCAGGCGGGCAGCTTCCGGATACCATTGATCCCAGCATACCAGTACGCCCAGCTTTCCTAAAGAGGTTTGAATGGGTTCAAAACCGATGTCTCCGGGAGTGAAATAGAATTTTTCGTAGTAAGCCGGATCATCGGGAATATGCATTTTCCGGTATTTACCCGCAATGCTTCCGTCGCGGTCGAACACAACAGCGGTGTTATGATATAGTCCGGGGGCACGTTTCTCAAAAAGAGAGGTGACAAGGACTACTTTATTGGCGGCTGCCAACTCGGAATAAAAGCCTGTGGATGGTCCGGGAATGGGTTCAGCCAGATCAAACAGGTTGGTGTTTTCTGTTTGGCAGAAATAAAGTGAATTGTGTAACTCTTGAAGCACAATCAGTTGCGCACCGTGAGCAGCGCAAGCCTCGATACTCTTTGCGAGGTTCATCAGGTTGACCCGAATATCTGCGGTATTGGATTGTTGGATGATTCCGACTTTTATCTTTTTCATGATGAATAATTACTTGGTTGATTCATTCGTTATTTTATAACTCCCAATGGGTATTGCATGGTGACACAATGCAGGGAACCGTGTTGCTTAATCAGGGCACGGCAGTCTATTCCGATTATTTGATAGTCTGGGAATGCTTGTTGTAACACTTCTCTTGCTTTTTGGTCATTTGCCGGCTGATGGTATGTCGGGTAGAGAATAACTTCGTTCATAATCAGGAAGTTGGCGTAAGTTGCGGGCAGGCGTTCGCCGTCTTCTTCGATCTTGTCCGCCATCGGTAAGGCTAACAGGCGATAGGGTTCTCCTGCTAAGGTGCAGAATGTTTTCAGTTGTTCCTCCATTGCGAGTAATGCTTCGTAGTGTTCGTCTTCTTTGTCGTCGCATTTTACGTAAGCAATGGTGTCGGTAGAACAGAAACGTACCAAAGTGTCGATGTGGCTGTCAGTGTCGTCGCCGGCAAGATAGCCGTGGTCTAACCAAAGAACCTTTTGCAGGTGGAAGGTTGATTTCAGGTATTCTTCTATCTCTACCTGGTTCAGTCGCCCGTTCCGCTGGGGAGACAGCAGACATTCGGAGGTAGTGAGCAGTGTGCCCATTCCGTCGCTTTCGATGGAGCCTCCTTCGAGAACGAAATCGAGGCGGTCTATATACTGGCCTTTCAAGGCTCCGGCTTCTACCGCTTGTTTGGTGATTTGATTATCCAGTTCGGAAGCAAATTTCAGTCCCCAGCCGTTGAATGTAAAGTCGAGCAGGGAAGGGGTGCCGGTGTCTATCATGGTGATGGCTCCGTGGTCGCGTGCCCATGTGTCATTGGTGGCACATTCCAGAAAGCGGACGTTGTTCATGTTGACGGTAGCGGCTATCTGTTTTTTCACTTCTTCCGGTTCGGGGGTGACAATCAATAGTAACTCTCGCTTCGCTATTTCCCTGGCTATGTTTATAAAACACTCTTGCACTTCTGCCAGCATGTATGCCCAGTCTGTACCGGCGTGTGGCCATGTCAACTGTATACCACTCTGCGTATGCCATTCGGCGGGCAAATGAGGGGCTCTCATTTCTACCTGCACGGTCATGTTTTTGCCGAAATTCAATTGCAAATCTTTCTCCGAGCCACTTGGGCTGGGAAGTCCAACCATGATTCCCATTAGACTATTATCTATTTGGTTATTTATAAAATCAGTTTATTGTCTGCGTCAGTCGTCAGTGTGCCTGTTACGCATCATTACGTATTATTATGAATTCGTTTCTTGCTTTGGCTTCCGGTCAAAGAACGGATTCTTAGAAGATGCACTTACAGGAATGGCCATTACCATCTTGCAGTCTTTCAGCCAGTTCAGGCGTTGTGCTGCCAGCCCGGCGGAGAACATCACACGTGTGTCTACACGCAAATCGGCTGCCATAGCACAGGCGGAACCTATGGCGATACCTACGTCTATGCTGTTCAATGCGCAGGGAACTCCTCCGGTACGTCCGTCGCAGGTGGTGAAGCCGCAATGACCGCAGTTTAAGCCTTGTGTCTGCTCGCGTGTTCCTATCAATACAACACATTCGGCACTTAAGATGTTGTCGGCATCACGAAGGAAAAATTTCATTCCGTGTTCTTCTACCATAGCTATCATAGTGTCCGATAGTTGTTTAATCTCTTCATCCGTGATTAGGGCCACTTCGATAATATCGATTCCTTTTCCTTTCGGAGCAGTACGCGCAGCCGTCATCATCTGGCGGGCTACTTGTAATACATGCTCATGACGGGCATCTCTTTCGTTCAGTATCATAACTTTTCTTGAATTAATTAGTGAGGCAAAGATAAATCAAAATTGGAAAACTTTACATTAAACGATGAAAGAAAAAAGGGAAAATCGCTTCTTTACACTTTCGTAGTTTACACTTTCACTGTCCGTAACCTTCGCATCGAATATCTCATTTTATCAAAGAGGAAACAGGCTGAGTGCTTACGCTTAAAGTTCATTTTTCAAGGTATGATACTGTCATTTTTGAAAGTAAAACTTATTCTTTCAACTTAAAAGTAAGTCTTAAGGGGTTTTCATCCAACTTAAAGAATGGTACTTGTGACAAGATTAATACAATACCGGAAGAAGCTCGTTTTACGCAATTCTGGTTGATATAATCCCGAGTGATTTCTCCTTTTTTTAATAGTATTTTAATGGCATTTTTGAAATGTTCTATTTCAATTTTACCTGGGTTTCCTTGTGAGGTTATTCTTGTTATTCCTGCCCAATCTACGTTTGTGATTATATTTTCTTTTCCTCGGTTATTATACAAAGTTTTCCCTTTGAGTGGCATAATGTATGTTTCCCAAATGGAATCGAACGTGTATTCCTCATTGGTAAAAAAAATGTTTGAGCTCTTAGATTCTATATCTTGTACTTTTTTGGGGGAGGCTGATGAATAAAGGGTACCTTCTGCTGTTTTGGTTGTTTTGTCAGGATAATCAATTATTTGCAAATCTATTTGTAGACGGTTGGCTACTTCTATAGCATCAGGCATGATTTCTCCATTGGTAACTAAAATAGCTTTATTGCATCCAAAATAATCTTTTGTACCATGTAACTCCATTATCATGCTTCTATTTACTTTTCTAGAGTTTCCGTACATTTTTACTTGAATCGCTATCTTTTCCCTTCCTTTTGTGGCAAAAATATCAATTCCATAATCTCCGCTTTGTGGAGTTAATTCAGTGGTATATCCTTGTTTATTGAATAATTCTCGGATATACTCTTCATATTCTCTTGGTTTCATATAAATAAAATTAGTTTAATGATGAAAGTTATGTTTTCGTTCTTCTATGTGATGTGTCATGTAGTTCTCCAATTCTTTACGTAGCATAAGTGTTAAGGAAATGTTTAACGAACTATTGATTGAATAGAAATAAATCTAATTTCTTTTTCTCATAAATTTTTGAGCAAAATAGATAATTTCAAGAGGTGTCAATCGGTAAATAATTTTATTATCATTTTCTAATACCCAGTTTTGAGTATCAGATTGAAATTTCCATTCCAACTTTAATATATCCTTACCTAAGTTTTCAGCTAATAGTTGCTTTGTCTTATCAAGCACTAGCATTGTCGTCATTTGGCGTATTGCCATAGGTCTAACATAGTCCTTGATTTCCAATACCTTTCCTTTATTATCAAGAACGAATGTAATTTCACCTGATTCTACTTTTAAACCTGTACGTTTGGATTTTATATTATGAACCAATGATACAGCTATAAATGCATCAGGGGCTTCTGATATTTCAAAATATTGGTCAAACACTCCTCTGCTATCAAGAAGTTTTATACAACCGCGAAGTGTGTCTGTTTTTTGCTCCTCCATTTTCAATTTTATGGGATAACGTGCGTCTTGCACAATTAAGATCCATTCAATAGGTTCATGAATGAGAGTATCCGATAATGATACTGCATTGAAAAACTCCTTGATACAGTTTTTTGACCATTCAACTAATTGATGTTGTTCCGTTTGAGAACTTTCCGTATTTTGTCCTAAAACATTTGTTGTAAAACATAAAAGCAGGAATAAAAAAATATACTTTCTCATAAACAATAATATTAAAGCATGACAAATTCTATATCAATAAAAATTGGTAAATAATAGCTTGTACTGTTCCTCTGCACTTTTACTAATAGAGAAATATCCGTAGGAAACTTCTTTAACTTTTCCTTTGGGAGATATTATGAATACGCTGTGCTTTGTTTGCTTATATCCATCTCTTCCTTCTATTATATATTTATGCTCAATACATAATGCTGCGTGTATCCAGTTAGGATGAAAATCAGCAACTTGTTTAATAGAAGAAAATGTAAAATCCAACGCATCAAAGACTTTTCGTTCTAAAGTTAATTTTGTATATAGTGTCCATTCTATAGGAATATATTTTTGTGAGTTATTCAGATTTTCTGAAATATGTTTTCTTACTATATCCTCTCCCCATATTATAAGCTCCTCGTTATTACTATTTCTTAATGGACCTTGTATCATACCTGTAATTTGTTCTATCCCTGTATAATCTTCTCCATCAATACGATTGACAAAATTTGTAATATTCCCTTTTTTGTCAAATTCAATATGTTTACAATAATGAGATTCACAACCTTTTTTATTGATTATTTTGAATGTATGTGAAAGGCGCAATGTATTCCATTCAACGGAAGGTATATGAAAAGTGCTATACGTAGTTGTATGACCTAAATCATCAGTATAACCACTTCCTTCCCATTTTAATGCTATATATTCTTCATTATTGTACAAATTGTTTTTAATATATTCTTTTGTTTTTGCCTTAATCCAGTTTGTCTTTTGTTCTTCACTTGCATTGGGATTGAATTCAGGGAGATAATCTTTCTGAAAAGAAACACCCCAGATGATTAGTAATCCTATTATAACTATGATACTAAATAAAATGAACTTATCAGAATTATTCATGAGAATGAATATGTTTAGATAATAGAATAAAGTATTGCTGTAAATATGATTCCGACTAATGTACCTATCAAAGCAGATTTTGTTTTTCCTTCATGGCGATTCCATGAAGTAAAGCACAAAATCAGACCAATCAGTGGTATTAAGAAGCTGACGAACAGATAACTTAGACTAATTTCGTTATTATTAGATGGGATGTTATTTTGTGAACAACCACAGAATGGACAGTTTGAAGCACTATCTGATATTTGCTTCCCGCAATCTTTACAATAAATTAAGGACATATTTTTACAATTGAGAGTTGTGGAATTTTGTGAATAATTTAGTGTAGGCTCATTACTTTTATCATAAGTAATAAGCTCCTTATAACATTTGGGACATTTGAATATAACGTCCGGTTTAGAAGGAGCTTCTATCACATTCTTACAAAAGGGACATTCAACCATTGAAGAATCAATCTTTTTTATTTCATTATTGTTTTCCATATAATCAAAGTTTATATTATTAAACATCTATTCCTATAAAATTTAAAAACGCAAATATCCAACATAACATGAATAAACAGAATAGTACTGTTAGAATTAAAAAATCTTCATTGTGTTTTTTTACACCAACTTCTTGGGAAAGAAGAATTCTAACTCCAATTTCAGGTTTGGGAATTGCCGAAATTTTTTCCATAAACATCCTATTTATAATATCATTTCGACTCCCTAAAATGAGGTTATACATAAAAAAGAAAGTGTGGAGTCGTCTGTTTATCTATCGGGAGGTTCTGGTAAACCTAAGGAACAAATAAACAATACCCCACACTTGTATAGATATGCGCATAGGTAACACATACGAAAATACAAGTGATGAGTGTTATTGTTATCCCTGTTCCTTTTGAAATTTACCAGATTTCCCGAATAAGGATAAAAGCAAAACACTTTCATCTAATAAAATGTAATGTCATATAATTGCTTATGATGACAGTGCAAATATAGATATATTTTGCAATATAACACTCTAGGGTATTGTTTTTTTTAGGTTTAAGTATAGTCTTCGTTTCTTACTCTATCAAATCTATCTCATCATCCATTTCTCTATTCTCATTGTCATATAAATAAGATTCAGGTATATAGTCAGACAAAACCAGTTTTTCATTCTGTGTTTCGTTTTCAATTTCTTCTGCAAGATCAATATTTACGTCAATATCATCGCAGCAGGCATAGTTGTCGCGATATTGTTGATTACGTTTCATTTCTTGCTGAAAAAAACTGCTACCAAATAATGCTTTAAATAGATTCATAGTTTTAATGTTAAACGTTATATTATAAATGTCTTTTTATTGCTTCCTCATAAATTCTCCGTATTCGTTCCCGAAGATGTAACGGTTCAATTACTGTAAGTGAACTACTACGTGAGAGCAATGCCATTACAAAATCATTAGTAATACGAAGGCGTAATCTGATTCGAAATTCCATCTCATTGTCCGTAATGATTTCTTGTGAATGATGCAAAGGAATCGATTTCAAGAAACTACCATCTAATGCACTATAGCTTAGTTCAATATTTTCTACTGGAATATCTGTCTGATTCCAGATGCCGTAGCTGTCTTTAAATAAGTTGTTTGCATCAATATTCATATTCCTTTTGAAGGTTTCCTCATAAAGGATTTGGAGATTGCGGATACAGTCTATATTGAAAGTTTTTAATATGTTGTTGTCATAGGCGAGGAGATACCATCTTTGCTGGTCTTCTTTCAGATAATAAGGTAAGACTTTCTTTTTGCGTACTTTGTCTCCTTCACGTACATAAATATAACTGAATTCTACCGGGTGAAAGAATTTAATGGCTTTTATCAATGCCGGAAGACATTCACTGTCGTTTGGTCGATGATGTTCGGCAAGAACATAGGTGTGTAGGTTGGAAGTTTTGTCCAAAGCATTCAATAGGTCGAAGTTTAGCAGAAGCCGTTCGTACTGCTCCTTTTTCAAATCGTCTTCCTCATTGATATAATAACCGTTTTGTTTCTTATCAAAACAGATGCGGATACCAAATAGATCTTCTATATCTTTGAAGTCTCGCTGCAAAGTTCTTATGTCTACAGGTGTTCCATCTCGTTCTTCCATGCGATGTGTCACGTAGTTCTCCAATTCTTTACGTGGCACATACTGTTGAGGTCCTTTTAATTTATTGATAATGACCAGCATTCGTTGCATTCCTTCCCGTTTCTTGCCCATATTTGGTATTAATTTTAATTATCAAGAGCAAAGATAATGTCACGTGACGACAAAACATGTCGTTCTAAGAAAATTTCTAAGAAAACAAAGGGATTTTGATACGTATGCCCTTGTTTTTTTATACTTTTGGTGAAATTTTCAAAAGGTACGATTAAATGCTACATATTGAGAACATTTGTATTGCTTTTGGGACAGAGGTTCTTGTTTCCGGTTTTAATATGAAATTGGAAAGGGGAGAAACTGCCTGTATTGTAGGACAATCTGGCTGTGGAAAGACTTCGTTACTGAATGCGATAATGGGTTTTGTTCCGTTGAAAGAAGGGATAATCAGGATAGGAGGAATGGTACTGGATAAATCGACTATTGATACAGTCAGGCGGCAGATTGCATGGATTCCCCAGGAATTGGCATTGCCTTTCGAATGGGTGAAAGAGATGGTAGCTCTCCCGTTCGGACTGAAAGTGAACCGTTCTGTCCCTTTTTCGGAAGAAAGGCTTTTTGCCTGTTTTGATGAATTGGGACTGGAACATGAATTATATACCAAGAGAGTGAATGAAGTGTCGGGCGGTCAGCGTCAACGCATCATGCTCGCCGTAGCCGCTATGCTCAATAAACCTCTGATTATTATAGACGAACCGACTTCTGCTTTGGATGCCGATTCGACCGGTAGGGTCTTGTCTTTTTTCCGGCGACAGGCGGAAAAGGGAACAGCAGTGCTGGCCGTATCGCATGATAAGGATTTTGCTTCGGGTTGTCATTATTTAATAGAATTGTAACGATTGGAGAGAACTCTAATACGAATCGGATAGAATTGTTAAGAATACATTGTGGGAACGATTGATATATCATATTATAATCTTTTTATAGGCTTGCTTCTGCTTGCCATCCCGTTCTTTTATCTTTGGAAGTTTAAAACGGGACTACTGAAACCTGCCCTGATTGGTACAGTACGGATGATTATCCAACTGTTCTTTATCGGCATGTATCTGAAATATCTCTTTTTATGGAACAATCCCTGGATTAACTTCCTTTGGGTGATAATTATGATATTCGTAGCCGGACAGACAGCACTGGTGCGTACCCAGTTGAAACGTCGTATCTTATTAATCCCTATTACGGTAGGATTTCTTTGTAGTGTTGTACTGGTAGGCTTGTACTTTATCGGTATTGTTCTTCAATTGGACAATATATTTAGCGCCCAATACTTTATTCCGATATTCGGTATCCTGATGGGTAATATGCTTTCGAGCAATGTGATAGCTTTGAATACGTATTATAGCGGATTAAAACGTGAGCAACAGTTGTACCGTTATTTACTGGGGAACGGAGCAACAAGGCAGGAAGCGCAGGCTCCATTTATCCGACAGGCCATTATTAAATCCTTCAGTCCGCTGATTGCGAACATTTCCGTGATGGGATTGGTTGCTCTTCCGGGCACAATGATCGGACAAATTCTGGGAGGAAGTAGTCCGAATGTTGCCATCAAGTATCAGATGATGATTATGGTGATTACTTTTACGGCATCTATGCTGTCGCTGATGATTACTATTTCATTGGCTTCACGCCGATCTTTTGACGCATATGGGAAATTATTAGAGGTAACCAAAGAACCCCGAAAATGACAATTACCGATCAGATATTCCGTAAAGTGGCTGAAACTTCTATTCCGCATTTTTTTATAACAGTGGAGTTTTCGGCATCCGGCACTGAAATGCCGGAACATATCGAATCGTTCCTGCGGGAAAAGCACAAAGTAATTCTTCGTGGAGCCAGCGGGCGTAAATTTATCTATAAAGAAGGAGAGTGGCGGCTTATTTTTACTTTCTTTCCTACCGACAGGGTGGTAGACGAACGGTATGCGCTGAAAAACAAAGTACAGATGAAAAGCGAAAGATAGACGCTAAGACAACGGGTTATCTTTGTTTTTAGCTCCGGTTGTGAGCACATTGATTACTTGCCTTTCAACATTCCCCATAAGCAGCGAAGCTGCACGAATTGTTCTCCGGGTTGCACATATCCGCCTTCAAACATCTTTTCCGACACTTTAAATTTGGAAAGATGATGGCGTATGTACGTCTCTACAGCCGGGGATTGTTTTTTGACGAATGACATCAAATCGACCTTTCCATCTTCACGAATAAGAACATGGGCTTTGATGGTACGAAAGCCGTACTCTTTGCAGTGTTTGGTTTCTGCCTTATCAATCCAGAAGATAGCAGTAGCTTTGACCGTATCTGCCGTGCAATCTTCGGCATTGTCAATTTCTGTAGACTCGGCTACAGCTGTTTCCGTATTATCACTCTTTTTGAGTTGACAGGAGGCCGTCACAACTATCAGCAACAGTAGAGTCAGAATTGTTTTCATCGTATTTATTATTTAGTGGAAGTAAAAATACAGATTTTCAATAAATAACGGAAGTTTTACGCAGAATTTTATAATTAGTTTTTATTCCGGCATTGATTTTTATCCATATTTGTCCGATGAAAATAGGCAAAAGGCAAAAAGAATATACACTCTCTTTGCCTTTTGCCTATTGATAAAACTGAAAAATGAAATCAATTGTTTAATCTGAAACTGATGTAGATATAGTTAGGGTTTAGCGGAAGTCTTTCAGTTCTTCCTGTAATTTCTGGCGCGTGAAGAAGATACGGCTCTTTACAGTGCCCAACGGAAGATTCAGTTTTTCTGCAATTTCGCGGTATTTGAATCCGGAAACGTGCATGGCGAACGGAACTCTGTATTCTTTCGGAAGAGCATTGACTACGCGGTGCATCTCTTTCAGGTCGTATGTCTTTTCCGTACTTTCAAACCCTGCATCTTGCGGTAAATTAAGATGGTAGAGATTGTCCGTATGGTCAATAAATGTCTGGTCACGAACTACCTTGCGATAGTTATTGATAAAGATATTGCGCATGATGGTATACATCCATCCTTTGAAATTTGTATCAGGTGTATATTTTTCTTCGTTATCTAATGCTTTTAATGAGGTTTCCTGCAGCAAATCGTTCGCTTCTTCGCGGTCTGTTGTCAGTTTGTATGCGAAACGTAGTAGTTCTTCCTGAACGCCTACCAAGTCTTTTCTGAAGCTTAAACTTTTCATATGTGTTGTTTTTAAAATGTGAGTATTCGTTGTTAAAATTTTGATGTTGCAAGTTTAAGGTATTTTGTCGATCCCGCTGGGGGAGAATCCGACGGAATTTAGGGGAATTTCTATCATCGGATAGTTTTTAGGTCTTATTTGATAGTTTTCGGGTGGTGTTTGATATCTTTTTACGGTGGTCTCAAGAAAACGGATAACGATAAATTCTCTAAAAAACGATCGTTTAGTATGATTATTCCTTTTTTATTTATTATATTTGCAACCAAATTTTCTACAAATAATGAAAATTAAGCAAATAGTAAGCGCCCTTGAACGATTCGCGCCTCTGCCATTGCAAGACGGCTTTGATAATGCCGGCCTGCAAATCGGATTGACAGAAGCGGAAGCAACAGGGGCTTTGTTGTGTCTTGACGTTACTGAAGCTGTGTTGGATGAAGCGATCGCGTTGGGTTACAATCTCGTCATATCTCATCATCCGCTGATTTTTAAAGGATATAAATCCATTACGGGCAAGGATTATGTGGAACGCTGTATATTGAAAGCAATAAAGAATGATATTGTGATCTATTCGGCGCATACCAATCTGGATAATGCACAAGGTGGAGTCAATTATAAGATAGCCGAAAAAATCGGATTGAAGAATTTGAAAGTGCTTGAGCCGAAAGAGAATAACTTGGTTAAGTTGGTGACGTTTGTCCCTTACGCACAAGCTGACGCGGTACGCGAAGCACTGTTTGCTGCCGGATGCGGAAATATAGGCGACTATGATTCATGCAGTTACAATCTGAAAGGAGAGGGAACTTTCCGGGCAAAAGAGGGAACGCATCCTTTTTGTGGAACAATCGGAGAACTGCACCACGAAGAGGAGGTGAGGATTGAAACGATTCTTCCTTCCTTTAAAAAGGCGGAAACCATCAAGGCTTTATTGGCTGCCCATCCTTATGAGGAACCGGCATTCGACATTTATCCGTTATTGAACGACTGGTCGCAGGCGGGATCGGGAATTGTCGGTGAACTGGATGAATCGGAGACAGAACTCGAATTTTTGAAACGCATCAAGAAGACATTCGAAGTGGGATGTTTGCGTCACAACAAGCTGAAAGGAAGAGAGATACAGAAAGTGGCATTGTGCGGCGGTGCAGGTGCATTTTTGCTTCCACAGGCAATCCGGTCGGGAGCGGATGTTTTTATTACCGGCGAAATTAAATATCATGATTATTTCGGTCACGAAGAAGATATTCTGATGGCGGAGATTGGTCATTACGAAAGCGAACAATATACAAAAGAAATTTTTTATTCCATAATCCGGGATTTATTTCCTAATTTTGCACTCCAATTGAGTAAAATAAATACGAATCCCATAAAATATTTATAAGTAAAATGGCTAGAGAAGCAAAAAAAGATCCGAATGAGTTGACGGTAGAACAGAAACTGAAGACACTGTTCCAACTGCAAACGATGTTGTCTAAGATTGATGAAATCAAGACATTGAGAGGTGAACTTCCGTTGGAAGTGCAAGACCTTGAAGATGAAATTGCCGGTTTGAGTACCCGTATCGACAAGATCAAAGCTGAAGTGGATGAACTGAAATCTGCTATTGCCGGCAAGAGAGTAGAAATCGAAACAGCAAAGGCTTCAGTAGAAAAATATAAGTCACAACAAGACAATGTTCGCAACAACCGTGAATATGACTTCTTGACAAAGGAAATCGAATTCCAGACATTGGAGATCGAACTTTGCGAAAAGAGAATCAAAGAATATTCTGCTGATAAAGAAGAAAAAGAGGCTGAAGTGACAAAGAACGATCAGATTCTTAACGAAAGGATGAAAGACCTGGAGCAGAAAAAGAGCGAACTGGATGAAATTATCTCTGAAACCAAACAGGAAGAAGAGAAATTGAGAGACAAAGCTAAAGACTTGGAAACTAAGATTGAACCACGTCTGTTGCAGTCTTTCAAACGTATCCGCAAGAACTCTCGTAACGGATTGGGTATTGTGTATGTACAACGTGACGCATGTGGTGGTTGCTTTAACAAGATTCCGCCCCAGAGACAGCTGGATATCCGCTCTCGTAAGAAAGTAATCGTTTGCGAATACTGCGGACGTATTATGATTGACCCGGAATTGGCTGGTGTACAAATCGAACACAAGGTGGAAGAAGCTCCGGCAACTACTACCAAAAGAGCTATTAGAAGAAAAACTGCTGAATAAAGAAAGCAGTGAAGTAGTAAGTAAAGTTACTATTTTGATATATAAAGTAAGCCCTGCAGCAATGCGGGGCTTTTTTTGTTTTAGTAAGTGCCCGTATAAAGGGAAATTGAATACTTCAAAATAATATTGCGTCGCGTGGGAGTTTTACTCCAATTTTACTCCGGTAAACAAACTTACCCTTTAGTTGTTATCTTTTCATTTCATAAAAACCTGAACTGATATGAGTATACGAGTGTGGGGCACATCGCTCCTTATGTTTCTTTCAACTGTAACTGCGGTTGGACAGACTGCAAACCGTTATTTGAAAGCTCCGCTCCCTAACGATTGGGAAGAGAGCGGGGAAGTGTTTCAACAGATACTTCCGGTGGATGACCATTGGTGGAAGTCATTCCAAGACGCCAAACTGGACTCTTTGATAGCTCTGGCAGTAGATCGTAATTATTCCGTTGCAATGGCAATCAACCGTATAGCCGCTGCCCGTGCCAATCTTTGGATAGAACGTAGTAATTTCTTTCCTTCCATCGGACTGAATGCAGGGTGGACCCGTCAGGAAACAAGTGGAAATACCAGTTCGCTGCCTCAAACAACGGATCATTATTATGATGCTTCGTTAAGTATGAGTTGGGAGTTGGATATCTTTGGCAGTATCCGCAAGCGGGTAAAAGCACAGAAAGAGAATTTTGCCGCCAGTAAGGAAGAGTACACAGGTGTTATGGTTTCGTTGGCTGCGGAGGTAGCCTCGGCCTATATCAATCTAAGGGAATTGCAACAAGAACTTGAGGTGGTGAAGAAAAACAGTGCTTCGCAGGAGGAAGTACTGAAAATCACCGAGGTACGCTATAATACCGGACTTGTTGCCAAGCTCGATGTGGCACAGGCTAAGTCTGTGTTGTATAATACGAAAGCCTCCATTCCTCAACTGGAAGCGGGTATCAGTCAGTATATAACGACATTGGCCGTTTTATTGGGAATGTATCCGCAGGATATTCGTCCGGTTCTCGAATCCGGCGGAACACTGCCTGATTACATGGAACCGATCGGAGTGGGGCTACCTGTCGATTTGTTATTGAGACGGCCTGATGTACGAGGTGCGGAATTGAGCGTGAATGCACAAGCGGCATTGCTGGGAGCCTCAAAAGCGGATTGGTTGCCGAAAGTTTTCTTGAAAGGATCATTTGGATATGCCGCCCGTGATTTGAAGGATCTCACCAAAAGTAAAAGTATGACTTATGAAATCGCTCCGTCATTGAGCTGGACTATTTTCAGCGGAGGACAGTTGGTGAACGCAACCCGACTGGCGAAAGCGCAACTGGATGAAGCGATCAATCAGTTTAACCAGACGGTTTTGACTGCCGTACAGGAGACTGACAACGCTATGAATGGCTACCGGAATTCAATCAAACAGATTGTCGCCCTGCGGGAAGTGCGTAATCAAGGGATTGAGACATTGAAACTTTCACTGGAACTGTACAAGCAGGGACTCTCTCCTTTCCAAAACGTACTCGATGCGCAACGTTCTCTGTTATCTTACGAAAATCAGCTGGTACAGGCACAAGGAAGTTCACTTTTGCAACTGATAGCCCTCTACAAGGCTTTGGGAGGCGGTTGGAGAGAATAAAAAAATCAATCAAAAATATATAACCTAACAGATATGAAAAAACTGATGTATATCTTTCTTGCACTGCCTATATTGACAGGTTGCAAGGAGAAGAAAAGTACAGGAGCGATGGGAGGTATGCCCACTCCGGAAATTAGCGTGACCAACCCCGTAGTGGAGGATATTACTTTGACGAAAGATTACCCGGGCTATCTGACAACTGAAAAAACGGTGAATCTTGTGGCCCGAGTGAACGGAACCTTGCAGTCTACCTCGTATGTTCCTGGCGGACGAGTGAAACAGGGACAACTGCTGTTTGTCATTGAACCTACTTTGTATAAAGACAAGGTGGAGCAGGCAGAAGCAGAACTGAAAACCTCCCAGGCTCAACTGGAATATGCCCGTAATAATTATAGCCGTATGAAAGAGGCTGTAAAGAGTGATGCTGTCAGTCAGATACAGGTGCTTCAGGCTGAATCGTCTGTGGCAGAAGGGGTTGCAGCTGTCAGCAATGCGGAAGCTGCTTTGAGTACCGCTCGTACAAACTTGGGATATTGTTATGTTCGCGCGCCGTTTGATGGCACTATCAGTAAGGCGACGGTGGATGTAGGAAGTTATGTCGGCGGCTCGTTGCAGCCGGTTACATTGGCTACTATTTATAAGGATAATCAGATGTATGCTTACTTCAATGTAGCTGATAATCAATGGTTGACGATGGCTATGGATAACCAGCAATTACCAGCCAATCTTCCGCAGAAAATAATGGTTCAACTGGGAAAGGAGGGAACTGAAACTTATCCGGCTGCCCTCGACTATCTTTCACCCAATGTAGATTTGAATACAGGAACGCTGACGGTTCGTGCCAATTTTGATAATCCGAAAGGGATATTGAAGAGTGGGTTGTATGTAAGCATTACTTTACCTTATGGAGAAGCTAAAAATGCGGTGCTGGTGAAGGAAGGTTCTATCGGGACCGATCAGTTGGGTAAATATTTATATGTTGTAAATGATTCGAATATAGTTCATTACCGGCATATTGAAATAGGGCAGTTGGTCGACGGCACTTTACGGCAGGTAGTGGGAGGACTTTCTCCGCAAGAACAGTATGTCACAGAGGCTTTGATGAAAGTCAGAGACGGAATGAAGATAAAGCCTCTTCCTGATTCTCTTCCCAAGAGAGAAAAGTAAAGTCCTTTGCTAACTGATTGACTAACAAATGAAATCAATAAAGGCGATGTACTTAAAACCGATTAATTAACAAAGGTAACTTCTTGCTCCCTCTCTTTGGGAGAAGGCTGTGGAGAGGCTGCTTTTAAACCTATATATTATGTTTTCTAAGTTTTTTATCAACCGACCGATATTTGCTACTGTTCTTGCCCTGCTTATTGTAGTAGCCGGTCTGGTCACACTCAATATATTGCCTGTGGCGCAATTTCCGGAGATCACGCCACCAACGGTGCAGGTCTCTGCCGTTTATCCCGGGGCAAATGCTGAAACTGTTGCCCAAACAGTGGGTATTCCTATCGAACAGCAGGTGAATGGTGTAGATGGTATGCTTTATATGTCTTCCAATTCTTCCTCTTCGGGAGCGTATTCTCTGACCATTACATTCGCTGTCGGTACGGACATCGATATGGCAACTGTGCAGGTACAAAACAGGGTAAGTATCGCGCAATCATCACTGCCGGAACCGGTAGTAGTGCAAGGAGTCACTGTGCAGAAACAGTCTTCAAACATTGTGATGTTCCTGACAATGACTTCGCAGGATTCTGTATACAATAGCCTGTATCTGACTAATTATGCCAAACTGAATTTAGTAGACCAGCTGACACGTGTGTCCGGAGTGGGTGCTGTGAATGTTATGGGAGCTGGGGACTATTCAATGCGCATCTGGCTCGATCCGGAGGCTATGCGTATACGGGATATTTCACCGCAACAGGTTTATCAGTCTATCCAGTCGCAGAATGTGGAAGTATCTGCCGGATATATCGGTCAACCTATCGGGCAGGATAATAATAATGCTTTTCAGTATACATTGAATGTCCAGGGACGATTGAAATCTCCAGAACAGTTCGGCGATATTATTATCCGCCGCGAACAGAACGGAGCGATGCTTCGCCTGAAGGATATTGCACGCATCGACTTGGGTTCTGCGTCATATAGCGTAGTGTCACGATTGAATGGAAAACCTACGGCTGCCATTGCTATTTACCAGCAACCGGGTTCCAATTCGCTGGATGTATCCAAAGGAGTGAAGGCTAAAATGGAGGAATTGGCGGCAAGTTTCCCGAAAGGAGTTTCGTATAATGTCACTTTGGATACGACCGATGTGATCCATGCTTCTATTGATGAAGTGATGGTCACATTCTTTGAAACGACTTTGCTGGTGATTCTCGTTATTTTCCTGTTCTTGCAGAATTGGAGGGCTGTGATTATTCCTTGTATTACCATCCCGGTATCGTTGATTGGTACATTTGCCGTGATGGCGGCATTTGGTTTCTCTATCAATACACTGACGTTGTTCGGGCTGATTCTGGCAGTTGCCATTGTGGTGGATGACGCGATAGTGGTGGTGGAGAATGCTTCGAGGTTACTGGGAACCGGGCAGTACTCCCCCCGCGAAGCGGTGACGAAAGCGATGGGAGAGATTACAGGCCCGATTGTCGGGGTAGTGCTTGTATTGCTGGCTGTGTTTATTCCTACGATGATGATTAGCGGAATTTCAGGGCAGTTGTATAAGCAGTTTGCATTGACTATTGCCGCTTCTACCGTGTTGAGCGGTTTCAATTCGTTGACATTGACTCCTGCGCTCTGTGCGTTGTTTCTTGAAAAGAGCAAACCTTCTAACTTCTTTATATACAAAGGTTTCAATAAGGCATACGACAAGACGCAAGGAGTGTATGACAAGATTGTCAAATGGTTGCTTCAACGTCCCGGAATGGCTCTTGTTTCCTACGGTGCCTTGACTGTTATTGCTGTATTGCTCTTTATGCATTGGCCGTCTACTTTCATTCCGGACGAGGATGACGGATATTTTATTGCTGTTGTTCAACTTCCGCCTGCAGCCAGCCTTGAACGTACGCAGGCAGTGGGAGATAAGGTTAATGCAATTCTGGATTCTTATCCGGAAGTGAAGAATTATATTGGCATTTCCGGCTTCTCGATAATGGGTGGCGGCGAGCAGAGCAACTCGGCAACTTATTTTGTGGTACTGAAAAACTGGGATGAAAGGAAAGGGAAGGAGCATACGGCTGCTGCCGTAGTCAACCGTTTTAATGGTGAAGCGTATATGACTATTCAGGCTGCGGAAGTATTTGCGATGGTTCCTCCGGCTATTCCGGGACTGGGTGCTTCCGGCGGTTTGCAACTTCAGTTGGAAGACCGGCGTAACCTGGGACCGACGGAAATGCAACAAGCTATCAATGCGTTGCTTGCTTCTTATCATTCTAAACCGGCTTTAGGATCTGTGTCCAGTCAGTATCAGGCAAATGTTCCGCAGTATTTCTTGAATATTGATCGTGATAAAGTGCAGTTTATGGGGATTGCCTTGAATGATGTGTTCTCTACATTGGGCTATTATATGGGAGCGGCTTATGTGAATGATTTTGTTGAATTCGGACGTATCTATCAAGTGAAGATTGAGGCACGGGATCAGGCACAGCGCGTGATTGATGATGTCTTGAAACTAAGTGTGCCGAATGCGGCAGGAGAGATGGTACCTTTTTCTTCTTTCACCAAAGTGGAGGAACAGTTAGGACAGGATCAAATAAACCGTTATAATATGTACTCGACTGCTTCTCTGACTTGTAACGTTGCTCCGGGAAGTAGCACCGGGCAGGCCATACAGGAAGTGGAAGCATTATTTAAGGAACAGCTGGGAGATGAGTTTGGATATGAATGGACTTCTGTGGCTTATCAGGAAACACAGGCAGGAAATACGACTACCATTGTACTTGTGATGGCTCTAATTGTTGCTTTCCTGGTACTTGCTGCACAGTATGAGAGTTGGACCAGCCCGGTGGCAGCCGTTATCGGATTGCCGGTCGCATTATTGGGTGCTATGATTGGCTGTCTGATTATGGGAACTCCGGTCAGTATTTATACGCAAATCGGTATCATTCTGCTTGTTGCGCTTTCGGCAAAGAACGGTATTTTGATTGTGGAATTTGCCCGTGATTTCCGTGCCGAAGGTAATTCGATTCGGGAAGCTGCTTTTGAAGCGGGACATGTCCGCTTGCGTCCGATCCTGATGACATCTTTTGCTTTTGTACTAGGAGTGATGCCGTTGTTGTTCGCTACCGGCGCAGGTGCGCAAAGTCGTATAGCATTGGGAGCCGCTGTTGTGTTTGGTATGGCTATGAATACTTTATTGGCTACCATTTATATTCCTAATTTTTACGAATTGATGCAGAAATTGCAAGAGCGATTCAGTAAAAAGAAAGCAGATGATGGTAGTGGGAAAAATGCTGCAACGCAGAAGTAAAAAGCCGTTTGAAGACTGTCTGGAAGGGTAGTTGGTATAGTGACGCTATCTGTTCGGGATAGCGTCACCATAGTAGGCAAATAGCGTCACTATCTTGAGGGGATAGTGACGCTATTTTATTCTTGTCGGCAATGCTGTTTTTTAAGGCGAATACAGCGGATTATTTTATAAAGAATGGTAATCAGGAATATCCTGGAGGAACGTATAGCTCTGATGTTCATAATCCATACGGCAGCAATAATGTTGCATTCCGTTGCTGACAATCAGGTAATCTACTTTCAGTACCATATTATATCGGGTGATCTGATCGAAAACAGCTTGCGTTATTTCAATGTGTGGTGCTTTATATTCTACAATCATCCGGGCTGATAAATCCCTCCGGTAAAGTACTGTATCGCATCGTTTGGTAGTACCGTTCAACTTCACCATTACTTCATTGGCAAGAAGGGTAGTCGGATATCCTTTGTGTGCAATAAGAAAGTGAACAAAGTGTTGCCGTACCCATTCTTCAGGGGTAAGGGCGACATATCGTTTACGAATAACGTCGAAAATTACATTTTTTCCGTTTCGTACGTTTATTTTAGTGTCGAATACTGGTAGGTTTAACGATAACATTTATTATTTTTGTAAGTTAAATAATGGTTCCCATTATTGGGAGCACAAATTTAATAGATAATTATGAAAACAAAAGAAGAAATCGTAGCTAATTGGCTGCCGCGTTACACAAAACGTAACCTGGAGGATTTTGGAGAGTATATTCTGTTGACTAACTTCAACAAGTACGTCGAGATTTTCGCAAATCAGTTTAATGTTCCTATTTTAGGAAGGGACGCAAATATGATTTCTGCTTCTGCCGAAGGTATCACAATGATTAACTTCGGTATGGGAAGTCCCAACGCTGCTATCATCATGGACTTGCTGGGTGCTATTCGCCCCAAAGCATGTTTATTCCTCGGAAAATGTGGTGGTATCGACAAGAAAAACCAGCTTGGTGACTTGATTCTTCCTATTGCGGCTATCCGTGGGGAGGGAACTTCCAATGATTATTTTCCTCCCGAGGTTCCTGCGTTGCCTGCATTTATGTTGCAGCGTGCCGTTTCTTCATCCATTCGTGACAAAGGCCGCGACTATTGGACCGGTACTGTATATACCACTAACCGTCGTATTTGGGAACATGATGATGCGTTCAAAGAATATCTGACAAAGACACGGGCTATGGCAGTCGATATGGAAACTGCAACTCTGTTTAGTTGTGGCTTTGCCAATCATATTCCTACCGGTGCATTATTATTGGTATCTGATCAGCCAATGACTCCCGATGGAGTGAAAACGGATAAAAGCGATAATTTGGTGACCAGAAATTATGTAGAAGAGCATGTTGAAATTGGCATTGCTTCTCTGCGTATGATTATTGATGAAAAGAAAACTGTTAAACACTTGAAATTCGACTGGTAATCCGGTCTTTCTGAAAAAATATATATGGCAAAACAAGAATTGACCTGTGATGACATCCTCAAGGAATTGAGAGCAAAGCAGTATCGCCCTGTCTATTACCTGATGGGAGAAGAGTCGTATTATATCGACTTGATTGCAGATTACATAACAGATAATGTGTTGAGTGAAACGGAAAAAGAATTCAACCTGACTGTTGTGTATGGTGCTGACGTGGATGTGGCAACGATTATAAATGCCGCAAAGCGTTATCCCATGATGTCAGAACATCAAGTAGTAGTCGTTAAGGAAGCACAGGCCGTGCGTAATATGGAGGAGTTGTCATATTATCTTCAAAAGCCTTTACTTTCCACTATCTTAGTGATATGCCATAAGCATGGAACTTTGGATCGTAGAAAGAAGTTAGCTGCCGAGGTGGAAAAAACAGGTGTATTGTTTGAGTCTAAAAAAATCAAAGATGCGCAACTTCCCGGTTTTATCGCTTCATATATGAAACGAAAAGGGGTTGATGTGGAACCGAAGGCAACTTCTATGCTTGCTGATTTTGTAGGCTCGGATTTAAGTCGTCTGACCGGAGAACTTGAAAAGCTGATTATCACTTTACCTGCTGGACAAAAACGTGTTACTCCTGAACAGATAGAAAAGAATATCGGCATAAGCAAAGACTATAATAACTTTGAATTGCGCAGTGCTTTAGTGGAAAAGGATATATTGAAAGCGAACAAAATAATAAAATATTTTGAGGAAAATCCGAAAACAAATCCAATCCAAATGACGCTGTCTCTATTATTTAGCTTTTACTCCAACTTGATGTTGACTTATTATGCGCCGGATAAATCAGAGCAAGGAATTGCAAACATGCTAGGATTAAGAACTCCATGGCAGGCTCGGGATTATATGGCGGCAATGCGAAAATATAGTGGAGTAAAGACGATGCAAATTGTTGGAGAAATACGATATGCTGATGCAAAATCTAAAGGAGTCCAAAACAGTTCTATGACAGATGGGGATATTCTTCGCGAGCTGGTGTTTAAAATTTTGCATTAAGTCGAATTAAGAATTACATATATCATCAGACATATACTTTTACCATAGATAGAAATGGGGAGTATATGTCTTTTTTATATTCCCGCAATTATACTTATCTCAAAAAGTCCTCTCACTATTTTCTGTGATTATTTTTACAAATAAATTTAGTTATTTCATCGTTTTATAGAGTTACTGTTTGGCTAATCACACAAACAGTTTTTTAATTTTATATTGCCCTATCTTTTCAGAAAATACATTTTCATTAAATCTAAAGCTTGAATTTTTTAACGAGAAAAGTTTACTGATCCTTGAGTTTTATCAAAAAAGCATTTTAGATTTTGATGCTACCATTTTATAGTGAGAATGGAGATTTTCTCTTTTTCTAAAGTTGCCCATTAATGTCATTTTGATAGTTCAGACTATATTGGATTGTTACAGCATGATTTTTTTCTAGTTTAATAGAAATATAGATTCACTTTATTGGGATTAAACTATTGTATATCATTTGTTTATACAAAAAATAAGCCTTCTAGAATCGAAAAAAAATAAATATCTGGAGATTGGTACAGAAATATCGCAAGGATTTGCTTTTTAGAGAAAATTGTAAAGGATGATTAGACAAAAATAGTAATATACATTGGTAAAGTATGGGTTGATTCCTTCCTTTTATTGCTTTTGCAACTATCGATATTTACTTTTGTATATTTAGCATGTTACCAATGTGTAATATAGGAATGTGAATTCAATACAAATGTGATCCAAAAGAGTTCTTCACAATAGTGTATTTACGCGTTTACAATATTAATATTACATATACAAATGTAGTTGTATGACAATTAACAAATAAGAAATATCTACTTATTTAGTTGTAGTTCAGTGTGATATGCGTTGTTATGTCAATTTATACTATAAAGGTTTCTTTTAGGTGGTATGTATATTTGTGAATAACTCTATTTGGCTTGTATGTACACCAGTTATATATCTATATATCTGCATTTTATATATAATTATTCAACTAAAGATATATCTTTGTATTTACTGTTTTTGTTTGATATACAAACGTAATATTCGATTTGTATAGAGCAGTATATTTTTGTGATATTAATATTTTTATATTTGTAATTTGCTTTTGTGAATCTAAATATTTACCTTTGTATAATCAATGATGTAATATGTATTTTTGTGAATTAGGTGCATAACACATACAATTGTAATAAAAAGAAGGTAGTATGGAAATAAAAGACAGAATCAGAATGATAATGGAGAGAGAAAAAGTTCCTCCTAGAGTTTTTGCTGAAACAATCGGAGTACAACAATCTACTCTCTCTCATATTTTAAATGATCGGAATAAACCCAGTTTAGAGGTCGTAATGAAGGTTCATCAAAAGTATGACTATGTAAATCTTGAATGGTTGCTTTATGGAAAGGGCGAAATGATGGTATCTGAAGAAGAGACATCTTTTTCTTCTTCTAATAGCGATTATCTGCCTTCTTTATTCGACGAGAATCTCATAAATTCGTCCAAAGAGTCGGCTATTCCGGAAAATCGCAAGGAAATGCCATTAAGAAACGCTGAAAATGCCCCTAAAGAGATTGTAAAACAAGAGATTAGGTATATAGAAAAGCCTGCCAGGAAAATCACAGAAATAAGAATATTTTTCGATGATAATACCTATGAGACGTTTAGGCCTGAAAAATAAAGAGTAAAATCGGTGGTTTGAGCAATTTCCTGTATCTTTGCACCCGGAATACGAATTTATACTTTTATATCCATACATGAAGAAATTTATTTTAGATCTGACAGTGACCGAGAATATCAGATTGAATGCAAACTATGTATTGCTAAAATTGACGTCTCAGTCATTACTGCCCGAAATGTTACCTGGGCAGTTTGCAGAAATCCGGGTGGACGGTTCGCCTACTACATTCTTGCGTCGTCCTATTTCTATTAATTTTGTAGATAAACAGCGAAATGAGGTCTGGTTTCTGATCCAGCTGGTTGGTGATGGAACAAGACGTCTGGCAGAGGCTAATTCTGGTGATACAATTAATGTGGTGCTTCCGCTGGGAAATGCATACACAATGCCTCAAGAGGCTTCTGATAAGCTCTTATTAGTTGGTGGAGGTGTCGGAACAGCTCCCATGTTGTATTTAGGTGAACAATTGGCTAAAAAAGGCCACAAACCTACGTTCTTGTTAGGTGCCCGTAGCGACAAAGATTTGTTGCAGCTGGAAGAGTTTGCCAAATATGGAGAGGTGTATACTACTACGGAGGATGGTAGCCATGGCGAAAAAGGATACGTAACTCAACATTCTATATTAAATAAGGTACGATTTGAGCAGATTTACACTTGTGGTCCTAAACCAATGATGGTGGCTGTGGCAAAATATGCCAAAAGTAATCAGATAGAATGTGAAGTTTCTTTGGAAAATACAATGGCTTGTGGTATCGGAGCATGCTTGTGCTGTGTGGAAAATACGACAGAAGGTCACTTGTGTGTATGTAAAGAAGGTCCTGTTTTTAATATAAATAAACTACTATGGCAGATTTGAGTGTAAACATTGGTGAATTACAAATGAAGAACCCGGTAATGACGGCATCCGGTACATTTGGATATGGTGAAGAGTTCTCTGATTTTATTGATATAACGCGAATAGGTGGTATTATTGTAAAAGGGACGACTCTTCACAAACGTGAAGGGAATCCTTATCCGCGTATGGCAGAGACTCCTTCTGGGATGTTAAACGCTGTAGGACTGCAAAATAAAGGTGTTGACTACTTCGTAGAGCATATATATCCCCGTATAAAAGACATTCAAACGAATATGATTGTAAACGTTTCGGGGTCTGCTATCGAAGATTATGTGAAAACGGCTGAAATCATTAACGAACTTGACAAAATTCCTGCTATAGAACTAAACATCTCTTGTCCCAATGTGAAGCAAGGAGGTATGGCTTTTGGTGTGTCAGCAAAAGGGGCATCAGAAGTAGTGAAAGCAGTGCGTTCTGCTTACAAAAAGACACTTATCGTAAAACTCTCCCCAAACGTTACGGATATCACCGAAATAGCTCGCGCAGCAGAAGAAAGTGGTGCAGATAGCGTGTCATTAATCAATACATTGCTGGGTATGGCGATTGATGCGGAACGTAAACGCCCTATTTTATCAACGATAACAGGAGGAATGTCGGGAGCGGCCGTAAAACCTATTGCATTGCGTATGGTATGGCAAGTTGCTAAGGCGGTAAATATTCCTGTCATTGGTTTAGGAGGTATTATGGACTGGAGAGATGCTGTCGAATTCATGCTTGCAGGTGCGACAGCTATCCAGATTGGTACGGCAAATTTCATAGATCCTGCTGTTACTATTAAAGTGGAAGATGGTATAAATAATTACCTGGAAAGACACGGATGTAAGTCTGTAAAGGAAATTATTGGTGCGCTTGAGGTGTAATTGGGAACATACAATAACCATTCGCGCTAAGTCTGCGAGAAAAATGCTATTTTTCTTTTGAATAAAGGAAGAATAAGCAGGCTGGAAACAGCGGATGAAAAATAAGTCTGTGTTTAACGATTAGCTATCAGTAAGATCTTTATAAACTGAAGGCAAAATAAAAACGACGGTGAGGATTTACATATTCTTCACCGTCGTTTTTATTTACACTTTATTTTATTCTCCCAATAAGTCGGGACGAAGTTTTCTGGTACGTTCCAAGGATTGTTGCAGTTCCCATTCTTTGATTTTTGCTTCATGGCCGGATAAGAGAATATCGGGAACTTTCCATCCTTTATAATCCGCAGGTCGTGTATATACAGGTGCTGCCAGCAAATTATCCTGGAAAGAATCGGAAAGTGCGGACTGTTCATCAGAAATGACTCCGGGGATGATACGTACGATGGCGTCCGCCATCACCGCTGCTGCTAGTTCTCCTCCTGTTAATACGTAATCTCCAATGCTGATTTCTTTAGTAATCAGGTGTTCGCGGATGCGGTAATCGATACCTTTGAAATGTCCGCAAAGAATAATGAGATTCTGTGCCAACGAGAGGCTGTTGGCCATCGGCTGGTTGAACTGTTCTCCGTCAGGGGTCGTGAAAATAACTTCATCGTAGTCGCGTTCTGCCTTCAGAGCATTGATGCAACGCTCAATGGGTTCTATTTTCATAACCATTCCGGCAAACCCTCCAAAAGGATAATCATCGACACGGCGATATTTATCTTCGGTATAATCACGCAGATTGTGAATATGTATCTCTGCAAGTCCTTTATCTTGAGCTCGTTTCATGATAGAACAATTGAAGAATCCTTCAATCATTTCGGGTAAAACTGTTATAATATCAATGCGCATAATCTTTTAATTTTTCGCAAAAGTACAAATATTCAAAGATAAACATGTATTTTTGCCTTAAACAATCGAAGAAATATGGATATAAAGGAAAAAATAGAGGAATTGCGTGCCGAACTTCACCGGCATAATTATAATTATTATGTGTTGAATGCTCCTGAAATCTCGGATAAAGAGTTTGACGACAAGATGCGTGAACTTCAGGATTTGGAACAGGCACATCCGGAATATAAAGATGAAAATTCGCCTACGATGCGTGTAGGTAGCGATTTAAACAAGAATTTCACGCAAGTGGCTCATAAATATCCTATGTTGTCACTGGCAAATACATATTCGGAAGCGGAAGTGACGGACTTCTACGACCGTGTCCGTAAGGCATTAAATGAGGATTTCGAGATTTGTTGTGAAATGAAATATGACGGTACTTCTATTTCGCTGACTTATGAAGATGGGAAGTTGGTTCGTGCCGTCACCCGTGGTGATGGAGAAAAGGGGGATGATGTGACGGATAATGTGAAAACGATCCGTTCTATTCCGCTTGTATTGCATGGTGATAATTATCCTGCCTCTTTTGAGATACGTGGAGAAATTCTTATGCCATGGGAAGTGTTTGAAGAGTTGAATCGAGAGAAAGAAGCGCGTGAAGAGCCGCTTTTTGCCAATCCGAGAAATGCGGCTTCCGGCACATTGAAGTTGCAGAATTCTTCTATTGTGGCTTCCCGCAAACTGGATGCTTATTTGTATTATTTGCTGGGGGATAACCTGCCTTGTGACGGACATTATGAAAATCTTCAGGAAGCGGCAAAATGGGGCTTTAAAATCTCTGATTTGACACGTAAGTGCCAGACATTAGAGGAGGTTTTTGAATTTATCAATTATTGGGATGTAGAGCGTAAAAATCTGCCGGTTGCCACAGATGGGATTGTTTTAAAGGTGAACAGTTTGAGGCAGCAGAAGAATTTGGGATTTACGGCTAAATCTCCTCGATGGGCTATTGCTTATAAATTCCAGGCAGAACGTGCGTTGACCCGTTTGAATAAGGTGACTTATCAGGTAGGAAGAACCGGAGCTGTCACACCGGTAGCTAATCTGGATCCTGTGCAGCTTTCAGGAACGGTTGTAAAACGTGCGTCCTTGCACAATGCGGATATTATCGAGGGGCTTGATTTGCATATTGGAGACATGGTTTATGTAGAAAAAGGTGGTGAAATTATTCCTAAGATTACAGGGGTTGATAAAGATGCACGTAGTTTTATGCTTGGTGAGAAGGTTCGGTTCATCGTTAATTGTCCCGAATGTGGCAGTAAATTAGTCAGGTATGAAGGAGAAGCTGCTCATTATTGCCCGAATGAAACAGCGTGTCCTCCTCAAATCAAAGGCAAAATAGAGCATTTTATTAGTCGAAAGGCTATGAATATTGATGGATTAGGGCCGGAAACGGTGGATATGTTCTATCGCTTGGGATTAATTGAAAATACGGCCGACTTGTATAAACTTACAGCTAATGATATCAAAGGTTTGGATCGTATGGGTGAAAAATCGGCAGAGAATATCGTAACGGGAATTGCGCAAAGTAAAACAGTTCCTTTCGAGCGTGTAATCTTTGCTTTAGGAATCCGCTTTGTTGGTGAGACTGTGGCTAAAAAGATTGCGAAGTCGTTTGAGAATATCGATGATTTACAGCAGGCAGATCTTGAAAAATTGGTAAGTATCGATGAAATCGGAGAAAAAATAGCTCAAAGTATACTTGCTTATTTTGCTAATGAGTCTAATCGTGAGTTGGTTAACAGGCTAAAGGAGGCTGGACTGCAACTTTATCGTACAGAGGAAGATTTGAGTGGATACACTGATAAGTTGGCAGGACAGTCTATTGTTATCAGCGGCGTGTTTATCCATCACTCGCGTGACGAATATAAGGAACTTATCGAGAAAAACGGAGGAAAAAATGTTGGAAGCATTTCCGCGAAAACGAGTTTTATCCTGGCTGGAGATAATATGGGACCTGCAAAGCTCGAAAAAGCAAAAAAACTTGGAATAACCATATTAAGCGAAGACGAATTTCTGAAACTTATATCGTAAGATAAGAAAAATATTCGTACTTTTGCGGCTAAATAAATTAGAGATTATAATTAAAACTCATGATACAGACTAAATTGAAAGGAATGGGGGTAGCACTGATTACTCCTTTCAAAGAGGATGAGAGCGTTGACTATGACGCGTTGATGCGTATGGTGGACTATCTATTGCAGAATAATGCGGATTTCTTGTGTGTGCTGGGAACTACAGCTGAAACACCGACTCTGACCGAGGAAGAAAAGAAAACCATAAAAAAGATGGTAATTGACCGCGTTAACGGAAGAATTCCTATTCTGTTGGGTGTAGGTGGTAATAATACTCGCGCTATTGTAGAAACATTGAAAAACGATGATTTTACAGGGGTTGATGCGATATTGTCTGTGGTGCCATATTATAATAAACCTTCTCAAGAAGGTATTTATCAGCATTATAAAGCGATTGCGGAAGCTACGGAGCTCCCCATCGTATTGTATAATGTTCCGGGACGTACGGGAGTAAATATGACTGCTGAAACTACGTTACGGATTGCCCGTGATTTCAATAACGTAGTTGCTATTAAAGAAGCATCCGGCAATATCACGCAAATGGATGATATTATTAAAAATAAACCGGAAAACTTTAATGTAATCTCTGGAGATGATGGTATTACCTTTCCTCTCATAACATTAGGTGCTGTTGGTGTGATTTCGGTGATTGGTAATGCTTTTCCTCGTGAATTTAGTCGCATGACACGTTTGGCGCTTCAAGGAGACTTTGCCAATGCGTTGACTATTCATCATCGGTTTACGGAATTATTTAACTTGCTATTTGTCGATGGAAATCCGGCAGGCGTAAAATCAATGTTAAATGCGATGGGTATGATCGAGAACAAGCTTCGTTTGCCGCTGGTTCCCACTCGTATTACTACATTTGAGGCAATACGTAAGGTTTTGAATGAATTGAATATTAAATGCTGAAAAAAAGATGGGCTTTTGACTAGTTCATAATAAACATCGAAGTGTTTAAAATAAATATCCCAATGATTAAAATCAATCATTGGGATATTTATTTTAAATCAGCCTATGATTTTTTTATTTTTATTCTCTCCTTCATCTTTCTTCTGAATAGCCTATGAATAAGGAATCTAGAGATGAAGGAGCTTCTTAAAAGCTGTTGTTTGTTGTGGTGGATTATATTTTGCGTTATTTTCTAAGCTTGCGTAGATGATATAGGTTGTTTTTGTTCTGTAAAGCGGCGCTTTAGACATAGAAAAGCATGGCTTTAGCCTATCAAAAGCTATGCTTTGGCTCAGTTGTAATTCTTGGGGGATTAAGTTTAGTCAATTCCCTTCATGCA
>NZ_QTNF01000029.1:0-79607 GCF_003603455.1 Bacteroides sp. AM37-9
CTCCCAAGCAATCACACTTACCAACGCACAACCCTTGAAAGTTACCCTAGGAGAAGATACGCAAGTATTGGATGAAGTAGTTGTTACTGCATTGGGTATCAAGCGGTCAGAGAAAGCATTGACGTATAATGTACAACAGGTGAAAGGGGATGAACTTACAACTGTAAAGAGTACTAACTTTATGGGAGCACTGGCTGGTAAAGCAGCAGGGGTACAGATTAATTCTAGTGCTTCAGGTCCAGGCGGTGGTGTAAAGGTTGTAATGCGAGGTGCTAAATCTATTACGCAGAATAATAACGCTCTCTATGTGATTGATGGTATTCCAATGTATAATCGTGCTTCTTCCGGGGGTGATGGAGCTATGGCTACACAACCGAGCAGTGAATCAATAGCTGACATTAATCCGGATGATATTGAGAGCATGTCGTTGTTGACAGGACCTTCTGCAGCTGCATTGTATGGATATGAAGGAGCTAATGGAGTAGTATTAATTACTACCAAGAAGGGACGTGCTGATAAGACAACCGTGACTTATAGTAATAATACCACATTCAGTGATCCTATGATGATGCCTAAGTTTCAAAACACTTATGGTAATATGACAGGTGAAATGATGAGCTGGGGATTAGAAACTGATAAGAGATACGATCCTGCAAATTTTTTTAATACAGGAAGCAATGTATCCAATGCACTTTCTCTCTCTACAGGTAATGATAAGAGTCAAAGCTATATCTCTGTAGCCACAACTAATGCAACAGGCATTATGCCCAATAATGACTATGATAGATATAATTTCTCATTCCGTAATACTACCAACTTCTTGAATAATAAGTTTATTTTGGATACAAGTGCTAACTATATTATTCAAAACGATAAGAATATGGTATCGCAAGGGCAGTATTTTAACCCGCTTACTTCTTTGTACTTGTTCCCACGTGGCGAAGATTTTTCTGATGTAGCTGTATACGAACGTTATGATGATTTGTCGGGTGTAAATACTCAGTATTGGCCATATGGTGATTTAGGCGGTGTTTCGTCTCAAAATCCTTATTGGATTATGAATCGTATGAATCGTGAGAACGATAGAAGACGTTATAAATTGGCTGCTAGTCTACAATATAATATCATTGAAGGGCTAAATGTACAAGGACGTGTGAGCATCGATAACACCGAAAGTAAATACACCGAAAAATTCCACGCAGGTACGGTCGGTAATTTTGCTGGTCCAAAAGGGCGATATAAAGAAGAAAACCGTCTAGACAGACAAGTGTATGCTGATGTATTGGCGAACTTCAATAAAACGTTCAATGAATTTAATGTAACGGCCAATTTGGGTGCTTCTATTAAGGATCTTCGTATGGAGTTGACTTCTTTACATGGAGACTTGAACAATGTAACTAATCATTTTACTATCGAAAACCTTACACGCAGTGGTTATTATAAAGTAAATGCTGATGGTTTAAAGCGTCAGACACAATCAGTTTTTGCCAATGCGGAAATAGGCTGGAGAAGTTTTCTCTACTTAAGTCTCACCGGACGTGCTGACTGGGATTCTTCTCTGGCTCTTTCAGAAAGAGGAAATAAACCGTTTTTCTATCCTTCTATTGGTCTTTCAAGCATTTTGAGTGAAGTTATTGATTTGCCTGAATGGTTCTCATTCTTAAAAGCACGTTTTTCTTTCACTTCGGTGGGTAATGCCTATGATCCATATTTGACAAAGGTACGTTATGTTTATGATGATCAGCTTGACCAATATAAAGCAGAATCCTTGTATCCAAACTCTGATTTGAAACCAGAAATTACTAAATCTTATGAGGCGGGATTGAATATGCGTTTCTTCAAGAATACATTGAATTTTGATATTACTTATTACAACTCTGATACACGTAACCAAACATTCGCTGCGCCTCTTCCGGCAAGTTCTGGGTATACGGCTGTTAACATCCAAGCAGGTAGTGTACAGAACCAAGGTATAGAGATGGCCTTAGGATATAAAAATGAGTGGCGTGATTTCGGTTGGTCCAGTAATTTTACTTTTACTTATAATAAGAATAAAATTAAAAGATTGGCTGATGGTGTTACAAACAGAATTACGGGGGAACCGATTGAAATGCCTTATGTAGACAAAGCAAGATTAGGAGGCTCTACTTCACCGGTAGTACGCCTGACAGAAGGTGGTTCTATGGGAGACCTGTATATCAACCGTGACTTTAAACGCGATAATAATGGTTATATCTATTTGGATGCCAAGACAGGTTTGCCAAGTATGGTGGAAACCGAATATAAGAAAATCGGTTCATTGCTTCCAAAGGTTAATTTAGGATGGAGAAACTCATTTACTTATAAAGGTTTACGTCTGAATATATTGTTAAGCGGACGTTTTGGTGGTTTGGTTGTATCTAATACACAAGCTTTCCTTGATCGTTGTGGTGTTTCCGAATATAGCGCACAACTTCGTCAGGCTGGAGGAGTAACCATCAATAACAGAAATGTATCCGCTAAGGATTATCTCAGCATAGTAGCGGCTGGTACTGGTGAAGGTGACCACTATGTATATGAAGCAACCAATATTCGTTTGCAGGAGGTTAGTCTTGAATATACACTCCCTAAAAAGTGGTTGTATAACATTGCTGATGTAACATTAGGTTTAATCGGAAATAATCTGGGCATGATATATTGCAAGGCACCGTTCGATCCTGAATTGGTTGCGTCATCTACCAGTACATTCTATACTGGTGTGGATTATTTCATGCAACCTAGCTTGAGAAACATGGGATTTAGTATAAAAGTACAATTCTAATAAAGCAACGAATGATGAAAAGATTCAATATAATTAAGACTGTAAGCGTGGCAGCTTTCACTACTACTCTGCTATTCGCTTCATGTACGGGAAACTTTGACGAATTAAACACACATCCAACAGACGTGTATCCCGAAGATATGACTCCGACGGAACGGGTCGGTACGTTGTTTGTGGCTATGACTCGCTTATTGAATGCCTGTCAGGAAAATAACAGTCAACACACTGAACAAATGGTAGGGCAGTATGGCGGGGATTTTGCAACAACTGCTCCTTGGAATGGTACTAATTTTGGAACATTCAATCCTAGTGCTGACTGGGTAGATGTTCCTTATAAAGATATGTTTACAGAGTTTTATCCGAATTTCCAGACAATAAAAGAATCTACAGGAGGTACCGGATATATTTATGCGTGGGCATCTATTCTGCGGGTCGGTGTTATGCTTCGTGTAGCTGATATTTATGGTCCTATCCCTTACTCTGAAATGGGAAAAGGAGAATTCCAAGTGGCATATGACGATGTGAAAACACTCTATCATAATATGTTTGATGATTTGACACGTAGTATCAATGTACTTTCGGCATTTGTTCAGGAAAATGAAGGAAAAGAAGTACCTGTTGCCGAATATGATATCATATATAATGGTGATTTTAGCAAATGGATCAAATACGCTAACTCATTAAAACTTCGTATGGCCGTACGTATCGCTTCTAATACTGAAGATACAGAATATGCCAAACAAATGATGGCGGAAGCGATTGATGGCGGAGTAATAGAATCTAATGATGATAATGCCTTTTTTCCATCTATGCCATATAACCCATTTTGGATTGCTTCAGATTGGGGTGATTTAGCTATCAATGCAACACTTTCTGCATACATGAATGGATATAATGATCCACGTATCAGCAAATATATGAATACCTCGACTTCGTATAGAGAGTATCGTGGTGTACGTATGGGTATTAAAGATACAAGTAAAAGCGTTGAAGGTAGTGCTGCAAGGTACTCTAAACCAGCTGTAACAGATGCTTCTCCTATGCCAGTTTTTTATGCGGCAGAGACTTATTTCTTAAAAGCTGAAGCGGCTTTACAAGGATGGATTGCAGGTGGAACAGCGGCAGCTAAGAGTTACTATGAACAAGGTATTCAAATTTCAATGAATCAATATGGCGTAGAGATTGGTGATTATCTTTCAAGTACAGTTGTTCCTCAAGGGTATACAGATCGATGGAACTCTCAAAATAATATTTCATTTACTGATGTTCCTACTGTTGCATGGGAAAACGGAAGTAATAAACTTCAGAAGATTATTACTCAAAAATGGATTGCCAACTATCCATTGGGAATCGAAGCGTGGTGTGATTATCGCCGAACTGGTTATCCTGAATTGTTTACGGCGCGAGATAATCTAAGCTCTGTTGGTTATATCGGTGATATTGATAGTAAACGTATGGTACGTCGTTTACCATATCCTACAACGGAAAAATCTAGTAACTCAGCCAATGTAGAAGCAGCTATTGCAACTATGTTAGGTGGTCCGGACACCGGAGCTACAGATTTGTGGTGGGCGAAAAAGAATTAAATTTTAACCTGATAAAATATAGAATATGAATATAAAGCATATAAAAAATGCATTCGGATTTGCATTTGCCGCTATATTCTTCGTTGGATGTACGGATGTGGAATCTATTAATGATGTTGATTTGAATCAAACAATTAAAACTGATGAATATTATGCTGCTTTGCGCAAGTGGAAAGAAACACCGGGACTTCCACAAGTGTTCGTTTGGTTCGACAATTGGACAGGAACTTCTCCTACTGGTGAAAATAGCTTGAGAGGTCTGCCTGATTCTGTAACCATTGCTTCCAACTGGGGTGGGCATCCGAAATTTGAATTAACTTCGGAGCGAAAGGCTGATATGGAATATGTACAAAAAGTGAAAGGCACAAAGGTTGTTGTTACCTTATTTTCTCAAAATGTAGGCGACGACCTTCCGGATAAAGAAATTTATCACGAAGCTGGAACCAGTAGTGATCCGGAAAAGGTGAGGCCTGCAATTAAAGCCTATGCAGAGGATATTTATAAAGCTTGTCTTGAATGTGGATATGATGGTTATGACTGGGATTATGAGCCTGGTGGTGGAATGGGAGTTGGTCCGCTTTGGTCAAATAAAGTACAGAGAACTATTTTTGTCGAGGAACTTTCCTACTGGTTTGGACATGGTGCTATGGATCCTAACCGCGATCGTGGAGATCGCCCTATGCCAGAGAAACGCCTTCTTTTCTTGATTGACGGTGAGGTTGGAATCCGAACAGGTATGGATAAAGAATGGCTTTCATACTATGTAGACTATTTTGTATTGCAAGCTTATGGTGGAATGGCAGATTATAGAATGACAGGCGTGTTGCGTGATATGGATGATTGGATACAACAGGGGATTATTACTCCGGATGAAATTGTCCGTAGAACCATAGCTACCGAGAATTTTGAATCGTATGCTAATACTGGAGGAGGATTCCTAGGTATGTCAAACTACGTATATAAAAATACTTATACTGTTAATGGAAAACCTTATGAAATAGACCAGTTAATTGGTGGATGTGGTCTTTATCGTGTAGGCTTTGACTATGCACAAGGTAAGGGCGATTATGATGGTTCACCGGAATATTATTTCTTGCGTCAGGGAATTACAAACATATATAGGAATTTCTATGATCGCATGAATGCTGCCAACGAAGAATAATGATTAAACGAATTTTATAAGAATGAAAATTATGAAATATATCTATTTATCAAGTCTTATGATTGCATTGTCAGCATTCTTTTTTATAGGATGTGAGAATGCAGAATACAAGGCACAGTCAAACAGCCTTTACATAACAGATGCGGCTGGTACAAACAATGCTACTACTGTTACCATGGATGATGGTGCAGACATTAACGTTGTTGTGCGTTTAGCTCAAAAAGTTATGGAAGATGTGGAAGTGGAAATCCAGTTCTCTCCTGAATTACTGGCTGAATACAATGCAACTAGCGGTACGGAATATGAAGTCTTGCCAGCCGATATGCTTCCAAAGAATGCGACAGTGATAATTCCGGCAGGTGAAATTAGTGCTAATTATCGACTTCATGTGGATGATTTTGTGACTAATGGTATTACTTATGCCATTCCTCTTACATTAGGAAATGTTATAAAAGGTAATATTGTAAAATCAAAAGCTCAAAGTAAATTTATTTATGTATTAGCTAAGCCTTTGAATGTTTCTGTTCCTGTATTACGTGGTAATGCCGGAAATGTAACAACACTTCCTGAAACGGATTGGGGAATTACAGTAGATGCATGGACATTGGAAGCATGGGTACGTATGGATGGTTATAGTATAAATAATCAGGCTATTTTCACTTCCGGAAGTAATGATCATGAAATCTATATCCGTTTTGGAGATGCCAATAGGCCTTACAATTATCTACAGATAAAGTCTTTGGGAGGTCAAAAACAAACAGCCAGTGATTTGGAAGCAAACACTTGGTATCATTGGGCTTTCGTTTATAATGGAACAACACTTACCATTTATAGGAATGGAAAACAAGATACCTTCTTTGATCCTCCTGCACCGAAAGGTGGAAGCGTACGCTTTGATTTTATGAAAATAGTGGATAGTGGTAGCTATTTCCGTAATAATTGTGCTATGAGTCAGGTTCGCCTATGGAAAGTAGCTCGTACAGAATCGGAGATCGCAAACAATATGTATTTTGAAGTTAATCCTAAGAATCCTAATTTGATTGCCCTTTGGCCAATGGATGAAGGAGATGGCACTTCCTTTAGAGATGCTACAGGAAACGGACACAATGCAACATCTAATGGTGCACTTCAAAGGTGGGAACATAATATCCGATTTGATAAATAAAATGTTTTAGGCTAATAATTCATTGAAAGAGGAGGATATGTCGCAGAGGCATATCCTCTTTTTTATATGTTAAAGTATCCATAATTTATTAGAACTTTATTCTCCTGAATTGTACTTCTAGTAAATGCTCATATAAACTTAAATTCTAACAAACATGAAACATTGGTTATTATCTGTTTTGCTGGTGGTATGTGGTACTGTTTCAGCACAAATAACACTCGTAAAAGATGGCAAAAGTAGTGCTCGCATCATTGTGCAGGACAAGATGCCAAATAGTAAGACGTCAGCGCAATTCTTACAACGTTTTCTTACTGAAATTTCGGGAGTTGCACTTCCTATTGAAAATGATAAAACTCCTCGGAAAGGAGATATTCTCATTGGTGGTCAATCTTCGGCGGAAGTAACAGAGGATGGATTCTCTATTTCTACTCAAGATGGTATTCTAAAAATATCTGGTAAAGAAAACGGTGTTGTATATGGGGTTGTTACTTTATTGGAGCAATATTTGGGTATCAATTATTGGGGAGAGAATGAATATTCTCTTACCCCTTCAAAAACGGTGAACTTACCCTTCATTAATAAAGTCGAGAATCCGGGCTTTCGTTACCGTCAGACACAATGTTATGCTATCCATACAGACTCTATTTATAAGTGGTGGAATCGTTTAGAGGAACCGAATGAAGTGTTTGCTGCCGGTTATTGGGTGCATACTTTTGATAAGCTTCTGCCTTCATCCATTTATGGGAAAGAACATCCGGAATATTATTCTTACTTCAAAGGAAAACGCCACCCGGGAAAGGCCAGTCAGTGGTGTTTGAGTAATCCGGAGGTTTTTGAGATTGTAGCTCAACGTGTTGATTCTATTTTCAAAGCAAATCCAGATAAGCATATCATGTCTGTAAGTCAGAATGATGGTAATTATACAAATTGTACGTGTGATGCTTGTAAGGCAATTGATGATTATGAAGGAGCATTATCAGGAAGCATAATCACTTTTCTGAATAAGTTGGCTGCCCGTTTCCCGGATAAAGAATTTTCCACATTGGCTTATCTATATACTATGAATCCTCCGAAACATGTGAAACCTTTGCCGAATGTGAATATTATGCTATGTGATATTGACTGTGACCGTGAAGTAACTTTGACGGAGAATGCTTCGGGAAAAGAGTTTGTGAAAGCCATGGAAGGATGGTCTAAGATTACCAATAATATTTTCGTGTGGGATTACGGTATTAACTTTGATAATTATCTGGCTCCATTTCCTAATTTCCATATTTTACAGGACAATATCCGTCTTTTCGAAAAGAATCATGCCACCATGCATTTCTCTCAAATAGCAGGGAGCAGGGGAGGAGATTTTGCAGAACTTCGCGCTTATTTAGTGTCAAAGTTAATGTGGAATCCAGAAGTTAATGTAGACTCATTGATGCAACATTTTCTGCATGGATATTATGGGGAAGCAGCGCCATATCTTTATCAGTACATAAAGATAATGGAAGGCGCATTAATCGGTAGTGGACAGAGGTTGTGGATATATGATTCACCCGTATCACATAAATATGGCATGCTAAAGCCTGCTTTGATGCGTCGTTATAATCATTTATTTGATTTGGCTGAAAAGGCTGTTGCAGCAGAACCAGATTTCTTAAAACGAGTTCAACGGGCACGCCTGCCAATTCAGTATTCAGAACTGGAAATAGCACGAACGGAGACAGAAAAAGATTTGGTAGATATCAATAAAAAGTTAGACCTTTTTGAGGAACGCGTGAAAGAGTTTCAAGTTCCTACATTGAATGAACGTTCCAATTCACCGGTAGACTATTGCAAATTGTATAGGGAACGTTACATGCCGCAAAAAGAAAAAAGTTTGGCTTTGGGCGCAAAAGTTACTTATCTAATTCCTCCTACGGGAAAATATGCGGCATTAGGAAAAAACGCATTGGTTGACGGTTTGTTTGGTGGAGCAACCTTTGTTGATAGCTGGATTGGTTGGGAAGGAACCGATGGTGCATTCGTTATAGATTTGGGCGAAGCGAAAGAGATACATAGTGTGGAAACAGATTTTCTTCATCAAATAGGGGCCTGGATTCTTTTTCCTCTAAAGGTGGTTTATTCATACGCTGAAGACGGTGAACATTATACGCATTGGAGAACGATTGATTTACCGGAAGAACGTACGGGTGAGGTAAAATTCCGTGGAGTCAAGGCTGAATCAGCCGAACCGATAAAAACTCGTTATGTGAAAGTAGAAGTCACCGGAACGAAAGAATGTCCGACCTGGCATTATGGTGTAGGCCATCCTTCGTGGTTTTTTATAGACGAAGTGATAATAAAATAAAAAAAGTAGGGGGGAGACGTTAGTAGTTTCCCCCTTTTAGTTGTATTATATATAGATGGGTCAGAAAAATGAATTTTTTCATCTATATACTATGATTTATGCAACAGAATAAAACTGCTTCTCAACGAAAAACTATTAACCCGGCTTGCTGGGTACCTACTGCTTATTTTGCAATGGGACTTCCCTTTATTGCTATTAATCTGGTTTCTGTTTTCATGTTTAAGGATCTTGGAATTTCGGATACGCAAATTGCATTCTGGACTTCTCTGATTATGATGCCTTGGACACTGAAATTTTTGTGGAGTCCTTTTCTTGAAATGTATCGGACGAAAAAATTTTTCGTATTGATTACAGAATTATTGAGTGGTGTATTGTTTGGAGTAGTAGCCTTTTCTTTGTTTTTCGATTACTTTTTCGCCATAAGTATCTCTACGATGGCAGTGATTGCCTTTAGTGGAGCAACGCACGATATTGCTTGTGATGGTGTATATATGGCTGAATTGAACAAGGAAGATCAGGCAAAATATATCGGAGTTCAAGGTGCTTTTTATAATGTAGCCAAATTGGTTGCTAATGGAGGATTAGTTGCTATGGCAGGAGCATTGGCAGAGCATTTCGGAGCAATAGAAGGTGCTTCGATAGATGCTAACAAAGGAGCGTATTCATCTGCATGGATGATTATTTTCGGCGTAATTGCGGCAATAATGGTACTGATCGGTATTTATCATATAAAAATGTTACCTTCTACACAGGTTCCGTCAACAACGAAGAAAACAGCATCAGAAGTTGGGCACGAACTGGTAGCAGTCATTGCTAACTTCTTTACTAAAAAGCATATTCTCTACTATATCTGTTTTATTATTTTATATCGTTTGGCAGAAGGCTTTATCATGAAAATAGCTCCGCTGTTTTTACGTGCTTCAAGGGATGTAGGCGGCTTAGGACTGTCGTTGACAGAGATCGGCACGCTAAATGGTATCTTTGGTTCCGCTGCTTTCGTTTTAGGCTCATTGTTAGCAGGTATTTATGTCTCTAAGTTCGGATTGAAAAAGACACTATTTACTCTCTGCTGTATTTTTAATCTTCCGTTTGTAGCCTATACCTTTTTGGCAGTTGCACAGCCTACTAATGTATATCTGATCGGAACTTGTATAACAATGGAATATTTTGGTTATGGCTTTGGTTTTGTCGGACTGACGTTGTTTATGATGCAACAGATTGCTCCAGGCAAACATCAAATGTCACATTACGCATTTGCTTCAGGAATCATGAATCTGGGAGTGATGCTTCCGGGAATGGTTAGTGGTTATCTTAGTGACTTATTAGGATATCGTAATTTCTTTATCTATGTGTTAATCGCAACTATTCCAGCTTTTCTGATTACTTATTTCATACCTTTCACGTATGATGACTCAAAAAATAAATAATATAAAATCAACGATTATGAATAAAATTCAAATTCCTTGGGAAGATCGTCCTGTCGGATGTACGGACGTTATGTGGCGTTACTCACAAAATCCAGTTATCGGACGTTATCATATTCCTTCATCTAATAGTATTTTCAATAGTGCTGTTGTTCCTTTTGAGGATGGTTTTGCAGGCGTATTCCGTTGTGATAACAAAGCTGTACAGATGAATATCTTTGCAGGTTTTAGTAAGGACGGAATTCATTGGGATATCAATCATGAACCTATTCAGTTTAAAGCAGGTAACACGGAAATGATTGAGTCGGAATATAAATACGACCCTCGTGTTACATGGATTGAAGACCGTTATTGGGTGACTTGGTGTAATGGTTATCATGGCCCTACGATTGGTATTGCCTATACTTTTGACTTTAAGGAGTTTTTCCAGTGCGAAAATGCTTTCTTGCCTTTCAATCGTAATGGTGTACTTTTCCCGCAGAAGATCGATGGCAAGTATGCGATGTTGAGTCGTCCCAGTGATAATGGACATACTCCGTTTGGCGATATATACATCAGCTATAGCCCGGATATGAAATATTGGGGTGAACACCGTTGTGTAATGAAAGTGACTCCTTTCCCGGAAAGCGCTTGGCAGTGTACAAAGATTGGTGCAGGTTCAGTTCCTTTCCTTACAGATGAAGGCTGGTTGCTGTTCTATCATGGTGTAATCACTACTTGTAATGGTTTCCGTTACGCTATGGGAGCTGCCATATTGGATAAAGATCATCCGGAAAAAGTTCTTTACCGTACACGTGAATATCTGATAGGTCCGGCTGCTCCTTACGAACTTCAGGGTGACGTTCCTAATGTAGTATTCCCCTGTGCTGCTTTGCAAGATGGTGAACGTGTTGCTGTTTATTATGGTGCGGCAGATACTGTGGTAGGTATGGCCTTCGGATATATAAAAGAGATTATCGATTTTACGAAACGAACGAGTATCATTTAATAAAGATATGAAACGTATTATATTAACTTACACACTTGCTTTTTCCCTTCTTTCCGCATCTGCGGGGGAAGGGGGAAGCCCTCCCCTAAAAAATACGGATAAAGGTCTTTTGATAGATTATGTAGATCCTTTTATCGGAACTACTAATTTCGGGACTACCAATCCCGGAGCGATTTGTCCAAATGGTATGATGTCTGTGGTTCCTTTCAATGTGATGGGATCTTCTGAAAATACCTATGATAAAGACGCACGGTGGTGGTCTACGCCTTATGAATATACAAACTGTTTCTTTACCGGATATGCTCATGTAAATTTGAGTGGAGTCGGTTGTCCGGAATTAGGTTCTTTATTGCTGATGCCTACTACCGGAGAACTGAATGTGGATTATAAGGAATATGGTAGTAAGTATAAGGATGAACAGGCTTCACCGGGTTATTATTCTAATTATCTGACTAAATACAACGTAAAAACAGAAGTCTCGGCTACTCCTCGTACCGGTATTGCCCGTTTTACTTTTCCAAAAGGAAAAAGTCATATATTGTTGAATTTAGGTGAAGGATTAACGAATGAGAGCGGTGCCATGCTTCGTCGTGTAAGCGATTGTGAGGTGGAAGGAGTCAAATTGCTTGGTACATTCTGTTATAACCCTCAAGCTGTGTTTCCTATTTACTTTGTATTACGGGTTAAAAAGAACCCTTCTGCAACAGGGTATTGGAAGAAACAACGTGCGATGACGGGTGTTGAGGCTGAATGGGATCCGGACCAGGGAAAGTATAAACTTTATACTCGCTACGGAAAAGAAATAGCAGGAGATGACATCGGTACTTATTTCTCCTTCGACACAGAAGAAGGTGAGCAGGTAGAAGTACAAATGGGAGTTTCTTTTGTAAGTATAGAAAATGCCCGGTTGAATCTGGATCGTGAACAGGCTAGAAAGAATTTCGAGCAGATTCATGCTGAAGCACGCTCCAAATGGAATGATGACTTATCACGTATAACTGTAGAAGGTGGTACGGATGCTCAAAAAACTGTATTTTACACAGCACTTTACCATTTGCTGATTCATCCTAATATTTTGCAGGATGTAAACGGAGAATATCCGGCAATGGAAAGTGATAAGATTTTGACAACAAAAGGAGATCGCTATACTGTCTTTTCTCTTTGGGATACTTACCGCAATGTTCATCAATTGTTGACTTTGGTTTATCCGGAACGTCAGATGGAAATGGTACGTACAATGCTCGATATGTATCGCGAACATGGATGGTTGCCTAAATGGGAATTATATGGCAGGGAAACATTGACAATGGAAGGTGATCCGAGTATTCCGGTAATTGTAGATACCTGGATGAAAGGTTTGCGTGATTTTGATGTTGATTTGGCTTATGAAGCAATGTATAAATCTGCTACATTACCCGGAGCGGAAAACTTGATGCGTCCTGATAATGATGATTATATGTCCAAGGGATATGTGCCTCTTCGCGAACAGTATGACAATTCCGTATCTCATGCATTGGAATATTATATTGCTGATTTTGCGTTATCTCGCTTTGCAGAGGCTTTGGGTAAAAAGAAAGATGCAGAGATATTCTACAAGCGTTCTCTGGGATACAAACATTATTATAGCAAAGAATTTGGTACTTTCCGTCCGATTCTTCCGGATGGAACTTTTTACAGTCCGTTTAATCCGAGACAAGGAGAAAACTTTGAACCGAATCCCGGTTTCCATGAAGGTAATTCCTGGAATTATACATTCTATGTGCCACATGATGTATATGGCTTGGCAAAACTAATGGGTGGGAAGAAACCTTTTATTGATAAGCTACAAATGGTTTTTGACGAAGGGCTTTATGACCCGGCAAATGAACCGGATATTGCTTATGCCCATTTATTCTCATATTTTAAAGGTGAAGAATGGCGCACACAGAAAGAGACGCAACGTTTAATAGACAAGTACTTTACTTCCAAACCTGATGGTATTCCAGGAAACGATGATACGGGAACGATGTCTTCCTGGGCTATTTTCAATATGATTGGTTTTTATCCTGATTGTCCCGGACTACCCGAATATACATTGACGACTCCGGTTTTTAATAAGGTAACGATTCGGTTAGATCCGAAATGGTATAAAGAGAAAGAGCTAATAATTGAAACTAATCGCACTCAACCAGGAACTTTATATATTGATAAGGTACTGTTGAATGGTCAAAAGTTTAATAAATATCATATTACACATGATGAACTTGTTCACGGCAAATATTTAAAATTTGAATTGAAATAACACACAGTGTTTCATAGGTATCGTTTTTGGGTTGACAGGGCTGTCGGACTTCTTATGGTCCGGCAGCCCATTTTTTTACATTTACTTTTATTGTTACTTCTCGGAAAATAGCGACACTATATGCTCGGGATAGTGACGGTATCCGGCTAAAATAGCGTCACTATTTCTCCCGGATACCGTCATTATCTTATTTTCATTAGACTATACTCTGCCACATTTATAGTTATTCTCTGTTTTATAGGTGATTACAAAAATCTCTTTCATACGTCTACTATGTAAATTGTAGGCAATAAGATGAAAACAAGAAGAAATTTATTCAAACATATCCTTTGGATATTAATACTTGCAGAGTGTTTCCCTCTATTAGCGATTGCCGGATCGCAGCAAAAGGAACAACGTTATAAAATAGCTGTATGTGACTGGATGATTCTGAAGCGTCAGAAAATCGGTTCATTTCAATTGGTACACGAATTGAATGGTGACGGCGTCGAACTAGATATGGGTGGCCTTGGCAAGAGAGAAATGTTTGATAATAAATTGCGGGAACCTCATTTTCAGCAGCTATTTCGTGAAACTGCTCAAAAATATCAATTAGAGGTTTCTTCTATTGCTATGTCCGGTTTCTACGGACAGTCTTTTCTGGAACGTGCTAATTATAAAGAGTTGGTTCAAGACTGCCTTCATGCAATGAGAGTAATGAATACTAAAGTAGCTTTTCTTCCTTTGGGGGGAATCGAAACTGGATGGGAAAAGAATTCAGCACTTCGAACAGAAGTTGTAAAACGTTTGAAGGAGGTGGGAGATATGGCTGCTTCTGAAGGAGTAGTTATCGGCATTGAAACTCAACTGGATGCTAAAGGAGATGTGAAACTGCTGAAAGAAATTAATTCTTCGGGAATCAAGATCTATTTTAAATTTCAAAATGCATTGGAGAATGGAAGGGATTTGTGCAAGGAGCTGAAGATTCTGGGGAAAAAGAGGATTTGCCAGATTCACTGTACGGATACTGATGGAGTGACTTTACCTTATAATGAACGATTAGATATGAATAAGGTGAAAAAGACACTGGATAAGATGGGATGGAGTGGATGGCTGGTGATAGAACGTTCGCGTGACAAGGATGACGTACGGAACGTGAAAAAGAATTATGGTACGAATATTAAGTATTTGAAAAAGGTGTTTCAGTAAAGATAGGAGGAGATTATGATATAGTTAATATGATAGAGAGAAAAAAAGCAAAATCTATTTTTTTATTCTTTTAAGTGAGTACATATTTTTTGATTGTACGTCTTTCCTTAAAAGAACTTTTAGATTTTGAAGATATAATATATTATTTTTGTTTAAATTAAAATTTAATCTATGAAGAGTAAGATGATGAAGATTAAAACGAAAGTCGTCGGGAGCATAGCTTGTTTATCGATGATCTTATTTATGGGCTCTTGTGCGGGAGATGGTTTTGATGAAGAAACTTTCTCCGGTGGCGTGACGAATACGCAATTGGATTCGCCGAAAGCATCGGATGTGGCTTTTGAAAAACTGGCTACAACTGAAAATAATGTAAAAGTTACTTGGTCGGTTGTTATGGGTGCAGGTGGTTACAAATTTTCTATGTATATTGTAGATGACCCCGACCATCCTGTAGCTGTAGTGAAGGACAGCATTGTAGACGGGACAGCTGTGGTATGTCCTTGGGTAGAAGATACGAACTATAAGGTTGAGATTGCAGCATTGGGGAATGAAAAGTTGAATAATACAGCTTCCGTTTCCGCCACTGAAATCAGTTGGTCTACACTTGTTGCCGCAACGCTTGTTCCTAATGGTACAGACTTGACTACATATTTTGCTGAACATCCGGTGACTACGGGAAAAGATACAGAAGTTGCTTTCGAACTGGAAGCAGGAGGGACGTATTATATTTCAGGAGATTTGAACTTTGGCGTAAATAATGTACAGTTGCGCGGAAATAAAACACGCGGGAATGCGAATGTGAAATTCACTGCTCCGGCTTCTATTATTACTTGTGGTGGAGGATTAGCCTTGAAGTTTATCAACTTTGATTGTGATGTAGTGACAGATGGGGCTTTTTTAAAGTTTGGTGATGTTCCGGAAGAGATATTGGATACAAAGAGAACCGATCATGGAAAAGTAACTAATCCTATGGTTATTCAATCTTGCAATATCAAGGCTGTTAGAAAATACTTAGTTCACATTAACGGAAAGAAGTATGGTATTCAAAATTTTGCAATCAGAAATTGTGTAATAGATTGCTATCAAGCTGCTGACCTGATAAACTTTAACTCTAGCAGTTCGATTGTGAAAGACTTCGAAATAAGTAACTCTACGATTTATAGTCATAACCAAAACGGTTCTCGTTTTTTACGTTATGGAGGTGGACAAACAACCAGTTATGATGGTTGGTCAAGAGGATCGATGACATTTATAAGCAATACATTCTATAATCTCTCCTATTCCGGACAGAGTTTTAATGGCAATGGTTGGTCACAGACACATAATGAGGTAATTTCAAAGAACAATTTGTTTATTGACTCATTTTCGGGAAATTTCAATCGTCGTATAAGAATGCAGGGTACAAAGGTAGCTGCAACTTTTGAAAATAACTGTTATTGGTACAATGGCGCATTGCCACTGGATGAGACTTCAAATCGTGCGGATGGTGATAAGAGCAATTCTGCTTATGGCGTGGATCCGGGATTCGCTGATGCTGCAAACGGTGATTTTACTCCGAGTGCTCCCGAAGTATTTGCTCATGGTAGTGGCGACCCGCGTTGGTTAAATTAAAAAGATAATAAATCTAGAATACGATAAAGATGAAACATAAGAATATATATAGAATCAGTATCAGCCTGCTTCTAGCTTTTGTGATGGCTTTGCCGACAATAGCACAGAATACTAAAACATTCAAAGGAGTTGTGCTGGATGAGACCGAGCAACCTATTATTGGAGCTGCCATAAAGGTTGTAGGAACAACAGTGGGAACAATAACGGATTTAGATGGAAATTTCACATTGAATGTTCCTGATGGTAAGGAAGTGGAAATCTCTTATATAGGATATGTACCACAACGTTTTTCTGCTCCATTCAAATTGACAAAGATCATCTTGAAGGAAGATACGCAGCAATTGGATGAAGTTGTAGTTGTGGGTTATGGTACGCAGAAGAAAGCGCATTTGACTGGTGCTATCGCCACTGTTCCCGTTGATGATATTCAGGATATTTCAAGTGGAAGTTTGGCCAGTACATTGAGCGGTTTGGCAAATGGTATCTCTGTAAACGGAGGTGATACTCGTCCGGGACAAAACGCTACGATTACTATTCGTCAGAATGGTGAGTTGGAAGAAATGGGAGGTACCAACCTGCAGCCATTGTATGTTATTGATGGTTACATTTATCCTACGGAAGTAAAAGTGGGAAGTACTTATACTAATTTGGGTGCGGAAGCGTTTAACAACTTAGATCCATCAGTTGTGGAAAGTATTTCTATCTTGAAGGATGCTTCTGCAGCAGTTTACGGTGCTCGTGCAGCAAATGGTGTTATTCTGGTAACCACAAAAAAGGGAAAGTTAGGTGCGCCTAAAATTTCATATAATGGAACATTTGGTATTACAGATGAAGTATCTCGTCCTAAGATGTTGAATGCGTATGAGTATGGCAAGTTATGGAATGCAGTACGTATGGCTGACCCGACGGAGACAAGTATTGATCCGTTAAGAGCTATTTTTCAGCAGGATGAGTTGAATGCCATGAAAAGTTTGCACTATGATTTACTGGATAAATATTGGGAATCCGCATTGACGCAGCAGCATAGTGTAAACCTGAGCGGTGCTACTGAAAAAGCCAGTTATTTTGCCGGAATTTCTTATTTTGATCAGGATGGTAACTTAGGTAAGCTGGATTACAATCGTTGGAATTACCGTGCTGGTGTAGATGTGAAAATCAGCAAGTGGATAAAAGCGAATGTACAGGTCTCCGGTGATTATGGAAAGAAAAATACTCCTCTGAATCAGGTCGGAGGTTCGTCTGCAGAGAAAGATTACAATACGCTGTTGACACATCCTTATTATATTCCCGAATATGTGGGTGAATATGCGGTAGCTGCTTACGGTCCTACTAATTCATCGGTAAGTAATATTCAGAATTACAATTTCAATGTACTTCAGAATAATGGCGACTATAAACGAAACATGACATCAAACATGAATATTAATGCCGGGTTGGAATACGATTTCGGATGGAATAAATGGTTGAAAGGACTGAAATTGAAGTTTACTTATTCGAAGAGTGTCAATACGAATAAGACAAATGATTATGGTACTTCTTATAATCTTTATTATTTGGAGACTCGTTCTGGTAGTGGAGAACATTTGTATACTCCAATTGAAGGAGCGGATAACAGTGCATTTGAAAATACTAGTTTTTATTTGGCAAATAGTGGAAAACCGGTGGTTAACTCCAGTACAAGTGATATTACTGGATATTTGTCTCGTTCCATGACTCGTTCGGATAACTATCAGATGAACTTTACTGCAGCATATAATAGGGATTTCGGACTACATTCTGTAGGAGGTTTATTCTCCATTGAAAAGTCTGAATCAGAAACAGAATATTTGTACGGTATGGTTACTAACCCATACGAATTTACGACAGGACAATCTAATTCGGTAGACTGGAATAGTACTCCTAGTACAGAATTCACTCGTTTTGAGTCGGGTAATTTATCTTATATCGGTCGTTTGAATTATTCTTATGATAACAAATATTTACTGGAGTTCCTGCTTCGTTCGGATTCTTCCACCAAGTTTGCTCCTGAAAATTATTGGGGATTTTTCCCGTCAGTATCTGCTGGTTGGGTGGTTTCACAAGAAGAATGGTTTACTAAGAACGTTACATGGATTGATTACTTAAAGTTGCGTGCATCTTTTGGTTTGACCGGTCGTGATAATACAACAGCATGGCAATGGTTGCAGACTTACGGAACAGATAAGGATAAAGGGCCAGTATTTGGCACTAGTACAGAGGCCAATGCCGGTAGTCACCTCACAATGAATAAAAACAATGCAGCAATCAATCGGGATGCTCATTGGGATAAATCTTATAAAGGTAATTTGGGGCTTGATTTCAATGTTCTCGATAATCGTTTATCATTTAATATTGACGCTTACTATGAATGGAACCGTGAGATGTTGCTTAGTTATAATGCCTCTGTTCCATCTACAGTGGGAGCTAATTCTGCGAAAGTGAATTATGGAGAATTGAATACTTATGGTGTCGAACTGTCTGCTACATGGAGAGACAAGATAGGTAAGGATTTTAAGTATAAAATTCAGTTGAACACCGGGTATAGTGATAATGAGATTTTGGTAAGAGACTGGGATCAGAAGCCTACTTATAAGAGCTATAAGAAGGGTGATCGTTTGGATCAAGGCATCTGGGGTATGCAGTGTATCGGTATGTTCCGCAGCTATCAGGATATTGACGAGTATTTTGCCAAGTACAATATTACTTCCTATATGGGTAACGTTAAAGAAGATGTAAAACCGGGTATGTTGATTTATAAAGACGTGCGTGGAGCCAGACAAGATGATGGTACATACGCCGGACCGGATGGTGTGGTTAGCTCTGAAGATGACCAAGTACGGTTATCTAATCGAAGCAATCCTTACAGCATGACAATGAACCTGAACGCAGAATGGAAGGGGCTTTCTTTGACAGCTCAGTTTAATGCGAGCTGGGGTGGTTATAGTTTCTTGCCTGATGATGCAATTTCTTTAGGAAACCAAGGAACATCGGCTAATAAGTATAATGATTTGGAATATGCAAATATGCCTTCGTTCTGGACTACAGACAATATGTTTGTGTATAACGACGTAGTAGATGCAGCAGGTAATGTAGTGGTGAAAGCCAATCGCAATGGAAAATATCCGAACTTGAGATGGGGCAGCGTGAATGCAGTAACTTCTTCTTTCTGGAGAGTAAGCGGAACACGTGTCAAACTGAATCGCGTTACATTAGCTTACCGTATACCGTCAAAATATACAAAAATGATAGGTATCGAAAGTTGCCGTTTTAACATTACAGGACAGAATCTATTAAGTTTCTATAATCCTTATCCGGATAATTTTATTGATCCGATGACTACTTATGGGAATTATCCTACCCTGCGTAAATTCACGATTGGTGTTAATTTAACATTCTAAAAGAACAGTAAAATGAAAAGAAAAAATATATTCCGTATCAGCGTAGCTTTTTGGGCGATGACTGCGTTTACTTCTTGTAGCGACCAGTTCATGCAAGACAAGCAGAACTTTGACAGCACTACTGCCGATGCTTATAATTATTGGAGTGGTGCACTGGGACGTGTAGCAGATGTTTATAGAGTATGTCTGCCAGATCCTAAGGCTACTCCCAGTTCAATGTATAACAGTACCGGTTTAGCAGACGACCAATCTAAGTCGACTGAAGAATATAGTGGATTCAGTGCTTTTGTCGATCCACTCAAGCCGTTGACTTATCAAACCGGAAATAATCCTGTACCTGATTACTTTGAAGGAACGAAAGGTGATCCTATAACTTCCGCTTATGGACGTATTCGTAATATTAATGATGTCATTGCAGGCATTGAAGGAAGCACGCTTTCGCAGGAAGAAAAGAATGAGTTGTTAGGGCAGGTTTACTTCTTTCGTGCATGGTGCTATTATAATTTGGTGAAATGGTATGGTGGTGTGCCCATCATTACGGAAGTACAGGAACCTGTTGAAAGTTCTGTTGTTCCCCGTTCTTCCGCAAAGGATTGTTTCAAATTTATTTGTGACGATTTGGAGAGAGCTGAAACATTGTTAGCACCTTTTACGGGAGCCGGACAATGGATGTCTGGTGATAATTACGGTCGTGTTACTTCCGGTACAGCAGTGGCTTTGTTGGGTCGAGTACGTGTACTATATGCCAGTCCGTTATTTAATCGCTCCAATGATTTGTCTCGTTGGACACAGGCTTACAATGATATAAAAAGATCTATTGACGTGCTGACAGCTGCCGGATATGGCTTGGCTAATGAAAGTAATCCCGGTGTGAACGCTTCCGGTTGGGCTAATCTTTTTACTGAAGTGCCGAGTCAAGAAGCTGTATTTGTAACGCTACACAACACGCTGACGGAAGGAGTTCCTGATTATCGTAAGAATAATACATGGGAAAATGGCATCCGGCCGTACAATGCTAGAGGAGGAGGTGGCAAAACACCTTCCGCCATGTTGGTAGATATGTTTCCTATGTCTGACGGCAAGATACCTGCAACTTGTGAAACATACAATACGTTAACTAAATCAGATATACCTTATTATCGCGAATTTCCTTTCGTCGATCGTGATCCGCGCTTCTATCGTACATTCGCTTTCCCGGGAGTTCGTTGGTCGTTTGTCGGTAATCCTACGACACAAGGGAACCGATACCCGCACAATGGTCCTGATTATGAACTTTGGAACTATACCTGGTATACGGATGCAGCTTATGTAGATGATATTGAAGCCAATAGCAGTGTGACCTATGGCGCTGATGGTCTCCTTAATGATGTAAAAGGTTTTTATGTACGTAAACGCTCTGATGACAGAGATGTGAATGCTATTGCCCGTTATGTCTATGATGAAAAGTCCGGGGGATTCACACGTTCTGCCGCGCCGTATATGGAGATTAGATATGCGGAAGTATTACTTAATTATGCAGAAGCAGCATGTAATGCGGGTGAGATGGGAGTTGCCGTTGATCAATTACAAAAAATCCGTGCTCGTGTTGGTTATAAAGCTGAAAATAATTATGGATTGGAAGCAGGTTTGGACGGTGACCAAGCTAAATGTATGGCAGCTATCATGTATGAACGTCAAATTGAATTGGCATACGAAGGAAAACGTTTCGATGATATGCGTCGCTGGATGTTGTTTGATGGCGGCATAGAACTTCCTGAAGGTGCGCCTGCTACTTGGAAACTGACTGGCTGGGGTGGAAACACATGTACATATCTTGGTTTTAAGCCACTCAACGGACAACGTCGCGAGAATCTTGAATTCCGTACAACTGTAAACGGTGGCATTGGTGGAACAAATGTTGACGACGATCCGTTAGTAAAAGCTGGAATTACCCGTCCGGCTGCAATGGATTTGAGAAAGGATCTTGCCAGCGAACAGGATAGGCTGAAAGAATTTTATTCAAATTATTTGACCCGTAAGACAAAGAAAGGCGATTCTTATGATGATAGCCATTCTCCATTGTATATCGCGTTCCTTCCAAGGTATTATATCCTTGGTTTCCATCAAGGTATCCAGGGTAATAATAGTACATTGCTGCAAACCATCGGCTGGGGAGATTACAACAACGGTGGCGCAAACGGTACTTTTGACCCGCTGGCTGAATAAAAAACTCAACTTCCTTCGATAAGAACCTTGCATTTCGGTGCAGGGATAATTACATCGGAGATGAATCACAGGATGCTTCGGCATCGAAAACCATAGAAATTCACCGGTTCCTCCCTCTTTTCTTTGAGAAGACGGCAGGAATTGGTGAATTTTTGTTCGTTAAATCAGCTGATTTTAGTTATCTTTGCCTTCGCAAACTTCTCAAAACGCTTCCCCAAGCCTGCTGAATGCCTGCAAACTTCCAGAAACGCTTTCCCAAGCTTGTAAAATGCCGGAAAACTTTTTAAATCGCTTTTGCAAGCTTGAAAAACGCCTGCAAATTTTAAAAAATGCTTTCACAGGTATGCAAAACGTCCGCGAATTTACAGCAACCATTTCGCGGGCTTGTCCGGACTTCGAATTTTTCAGAGATAGATAGAACAAGTATGAATCCCGAAAGAAAAAATTATGGGAAGTTATCAAAAAGCAGACGGTATCACACTGTCACAACTGAACAACACTGAGTACACCAATTTCATGAATCGTGTGCTGACACTCCTCACCGCAGGAAGTATTTCCAAACTGACAGTAACAAACATCGTGAACAGCATCAAGCCGAAGTTGGTACAAATGGAAGACCTGGTGAACCGTTCCACGGCCAACGCCGAAACAAAGGATTTACTGAAACTGGATGCCGAACGCGATTCGTATGTCAGTTATTTGTTGGCTACTGTCCGTGCGGCCAAAAACTCACCGTTGGCAGCGCAACGAGATGCATATAATACCTTGGAAATCACGGTGCGCCCTTATACCGGACTGGCACGCATGCGCAATATGGAGGAAACGGCAGCCATCAGCGGACTACTGCTTGATTTCCGCAAGGAAGCCGTGAAAACCGCCGTTACGGCACTCAATTTGGATGCCATATTAACGGCACTCGAAACCGCCAATAAAAACTATTCGGCACTGACAGACGCCCGTTCCGTTACTCGTACAGCAGAATCGGTTGCGGACTCAAAGACTGTGCGTGCGCAGCTTGATTCACTCTACGATGACTTGGTGATGCACATAACCGCTGTCAATATACTGACTCCCTCCATAACGGAAGCTTCAGCGTTTCTTACTGCTCTCAACCAAGTCATAGCCGAAACAAAAGCTGCTTATAATCGTCGTAAAGGTATTACGGCTCCCTCAAAGCCTTCCGGAGGCAACGGAACGATAACGCCTGGTGAAGGTGAAGCTCCCGATCCTGATGAAGGCGGTGGAGTAACTCCTCCTTCCGGTGGCAGCGACAGTGGCGAAGCTCCCGATCCGGCTCTCTGACGGCAGCTAATAGAAGAGAAAATGTGAAAAGAGGGAATCTTAAGATTCCCTCTTTTCTTTTACACCAAGCTATTCCGGTTATTCGGATTTCGTGTGTGACACATTCCTTCCTTCGTCGTTTTTTCTTCCGATAGAGAAATGACCGGCAGAAAAAGACACTTTTCAGCAAAGTGATTCTCGATAGTACTACACGGACCATTGGAGACTGGAAAGTCGTTTCTCTCCCCCGCATTTGATAAAAGATCATCATCACTGATTACAAATCTTTTCTTCTTTCGTCTTATTATTGTATTTTTGAATTAACAACTTCACAAAACCAAATAAAAATGAAGAAGAAACAGGTACTTTTAGCAGTTTTTGCTGCAACAATGTTGACTCCGACCGTTGCATGGGCGCAATACCCACAAATATCTGGCGAAGCCAAAGAAAATTATACAAAAATGATGACTGAAGAGCGGAAACGCTCTGATGAAGCATGGGAAAAAGCGTTGCCGATAGTACAAAAAGAAGCTAGAGAAGGACGTCCATATATTCCTTGGGCTGGTCGTCCGTACGATTTGCCGCAGGCTGATATCCCTTCATTCCCAGGTGCTGAAGGTGGTGGTATGTACAGTTTCGGTGGTCGTGGAGGTAAAGTGATAACTGTCACAAATCTGAATGATCGTGGACCGGGTTCTTTCCGTGAAGCATGTGAAACAGGTGGTGCACGTATTATCGTTTTTAATGTTGCTGGTATCATCCGTCTGGAATCTCCGATTATCGTCCGTGCTCCTTACGTAACTATTGCCGGACAAACAGCTCCGGGAGACGGTGTTTGTATTGCTGGAGAATCATTTTGGGTAGATACACATGATGTGGTGGTACGTCATATGCGTTTCCGTCGTGGAGAAACGAAAGTATGGCATCGTGATGACTCTTTCGGAGGTAACCCTGTTGGTAATATAATGATCGACCACTGTTCCTGTACATGGGGATTGGATGAAAACATTTCTTTCTATCGCCACATGTACGACCCGAGTGAAGGACAATATGAAAGCAAAGACTTGAAACTTCCTACTGTAAACGTAACTATTCAAAACACGATCTCTGCAAAAGCGTTGGATACATACAATCATGCGTTCGGTAGTACGTTAGGTGGTGAGAACTGTGCATTTGCCCGTAACCTTTGGGCTAGCAATGCCGGACGTAATCCTTCTATCGGTTGGAATGGCATATTCAATTTCGTTAATAATGTAGTATTCAACTGGGTACACCGTTCTTCCGATGGTGGTGATTATACCGCGATGTTCAATATGATTAACAACTACTACAAACCGGGACCTGCTACTCCTAAGGATTCCAATGTGGGACATCGTATCTTGAAACCGGAAGCAGGACGTAGTAAGCTGGATCATAAAGAATATGGACGAGTATATGCCGACGGAAATATAATGGAAGGCTATCCTGAAATAACTAAAGACAACTGGAATGGCGGTATTCAGATTGAAACTCAACCGAACACTGACGGATATACTGAATACATGCGTAGCTATCAGCCGTTTGAGATGCCGTATATCAATATCATGGGGGCTAAAGATGCTTATGATTATGTATTGAAACATGTAGGCGCGAATATTCCTTGTCGTGATATTGTTGACGAACGTGTGATTGAAGAAGTAAGAACAGGTATTCCTTATTATGAAAAGAAACTTCCTAAAGACGCTTATGGTGACTTAACAGGTTTGTCTCCTAAGTCAATGGGAGAAGACGGACAGTTCAAGTATCGTCGTTTACCGAAAGATTCTTATAAGCAGGGTATTATTACTGATATTCGCCAGATGGGTGGTTATCCTGAATACAAAGGTACTCCTTATGTTGATACAGACAAAGATGGTATGCCGGACGAATGGGAAATTGCTAACGGATTAAATCCGAATGACCCGAGTGATGCCAATAAAGACTGTACTGGTGACGGATATACGAATATTGAAAAATATATCAACGGTATCAGCACAAAGCATAAAGTAGATTGGAGAGATATGAAGAACAACTACGATACATTGGCTGAAAAAGGAAAATTAATGTAATTATGAAAAAGATACTGATACTATCATTGCTTTTTATTTCCGGTTGGATGTCTGCGCAGACAGTCGACTTAAATAAAGAGAATCGTGATCCTGAATATGTAAAGTCTATTGTCAGCCGGTCACAAAAGATCGTTGATAAACTCGGACTTACAGATGCGAAAATAGCCGAAGATGTTCTCAATGTCATAGCCAATCGTTACTTCGAATTAAATGATATTTATGAGGTACGGGATGCGAAAGTCAAGAAAGTAAAAGAATCCGGGTTGACTGGTGAGGCTAAAAATGAAGCTTTGAAAGCTGCGGAAAATGAAAAAGATGCGGCACTATATCGTTCACATTTCGCTTTTCCAGCCAATTTATCTCTCTTTCTTGATGAAAAGCAAATAGAAGCTGTTAAAGATGGCATGACTTATGGAGTAGTAAAAGTGACTTATGACTCACATCTGGACATGATTCCTACTTTGAAAGAAGAAGAAAAAGCTCAAATCTATGCTTGGTTGATAGAGGCTCGTGAATTTGCGTTGGATGCAGAAAATTCGAATAAGAAACACGCTGCTTTTGGAAAATACAAAGGACGTATCAACAACTATCTGGCTAAACGTGGATATGACCTGAAGAAAGAACGAGAGGAATGGTATAAACGTATAAAAGCCCGTGGAGGTTCTATATAATTAAAAAATAAGATACTATAAAAAGAAGTGAAATTCTTTCCCATTGTAAATGGTTAGTTTGTTTGATGGTGGAAAGGGTGGCTCGGAGAGTCGCCCTTTTATCGTATATAAATTTTGAATCTATTGATTCTTCTAGTATATTTGAGTACAAATGACGCTTTCTATCGTCTCCTCTGTATAAAAGATACAAATATAGAATATAGAAATGAAAAAGTTAAGAAATACATTAGCCGCAATAAGTCTTCTGTTTCTGGCTTCTTGTGGGGGGAACAAAGACTACTACATGTTCACTTCGTTTCATGAACCGGCTGATGAGGGGTTGAGATACTTATATAGTGAGGACGGAATGCATTGGGAAAGTATTCCGGGAGTTTGGCTAAAGCCGGAACTGGGACAGCACCAGCTCATGCGGGATCCCTCGATGGTACGTACTCCGGATGGAACCTACCATTTGGTCTGGACTACAAGTTGGAAAGGTGATTTAGGATTTGGCTACGCACATTCCAAAGATCTGATCCATTGGTCGAAACAACAGATGATTCCTGTAATGGCAGACGAACCGACTACCATTAATGTATGGGCTCCGGAAATTTTCTATGACGACGAGAACGATCAGTTCATGGTCGTATGGGCTTCCTGTGTTCCCGGGCGTTTCGAAAAGGGGATAGAAGAAGAGAATAATAATCATCGTTTATACTATATCACTACAAAAGATTTTAAAACCGTTTCGAAAGCAAAACTTTTGTATGATCCGGGATTCAGTACCATTGATGCCGTTATCGTGAAACGGGCAAAGAATGACTATGTAATGGTACTCAAGGATAACACCCGACCGGAACGTAATCTGAAAATCGCTTTTTCCGATTCTATGACCGGTCCTTATTCGCCCGCATCCCAACCTTTCACTGAATCCTTTGTAGAAGGACCGTCTGTAGAGAAAGTGGGAGACGATTATCTAATCTATTTTGATGTATATAAGAAAAAAATATATGGCGCTATGCGTACGAAGGATTTCCGGAACTTTACAGATGTAACAGAAGAGGTAAGCATCCCTGTAGGGCATAAGCATGGAACCATATTTACGGCTCCGGAATCAGTCGTAAAAACATTGCTGGAAGAAAAGAAATAAACCCGGAAACAATTTTAAATCAGAATAAATCATGAACAACTCTGCTAAAATTCTTTTTGTACTGGCTGCCGGTTGGTTGACTACTACAGCCTTTGCACAAGATAGAATTCATTATACAGGAAAAGAATTATCGAACCCTGCTTGTCACGACGGACAACTGTCTCCGGTAGTCGGAGTACATAACATTCAGTTGGTACGTGCCAATCGTGAACATCCCGATGCTTCGAACGGCAATGGATGGACGTATAATCATCAGCCGATGCTGGCTTATTGGAATGGACAGTTTTTCTATCAATACCTGGCAGATCCTTCTGACGAACACGTACCGCCTTCACAGACTTTTCTGATGACATCGAAGGATGGATATCGCTGGACAAATCCGGAAATTGTGTTTCCTCCTTATCAAGTTCCCGATGGATACACCAAAGAGTCTCGTCCGGGTGTGCAGGCCAAAGATCTGATTGCCATTATGCACCAGCGTGTCGGATTCTATGTTTCTAAATCCGGCAAGCTGATTACAATGGGAAATTATGGAGTTGCTTTGGATAAAAAAGATGATCCCAATGATGGAAACGGTATTGGCCGGGTGGTTCGTGAAATAAAGAAAGACGGTTCTTACGGACCGATCTATTTCATTTATTATAATCATGGATTTAATGAAAAGAATACTGATTATCCGTATTTTAAGAAAAGCAAGGATCGTGAGTTTGTGAAGGCTTGCCAGGAAATTCTTGACAATCCGCTGTATATGATGCAGTGGGTGGAAGAAGCCGACCGTGAAGATCCTATTCTCCCGCTGAAGAAAGGATACAAAGCATTCAATTGTTATACATTGCCGGATGGACGTATTGCCAGTCTTTGGAAACATGCGCTTACCTCTATCAGTGAGGATGGCGGACATACTTGGGCAGAGCCTGTGCTTCGTGCAAAAGGTTTCGTCAATAGCAATGCGAAAATTTGGGGGCAGCGTTTAAGTGATGGTACATACGCTACTGTATATAATCCGTCGGAATTTCGTTGGCCGCTGGCTATATCTTTGAGTAAAGATGGATTGGAATATACAACATTGAATCTGGTGCATGGTGAAATCACTCCCATGCGTTATGGAGGAAATTATAAATCATACGGTCCTCAATATCCACGTGGTATTCAGGAAGGCAATGGGGTACCTGCCGATGGTGATTTGTGGGTTTCTTACAGTGTGAACAAGGAAGATATGTGGATTTCCCGTATTCCTGTCCCGGTGGAAATAAATGCTTCAGCACATGCGGATGATGATTTCTCTAAAAATAAATCAATTGCGGAACTGACTGACTGGAATATTTATTCTCCGGTTTGGGCCCCTGTTTCTTTGGAGGATCAATGGTTGAAGTTGCAGGATAAAGATCCGTTTGATTATGCCAAAGTGGAACGTAAAATTCCGGCCTCTAAAGAATTAAAAGTATCATTTGATTTGAAAGCCGGCCAGAATAATAAAGGTACACTCCACATTGAATTTCTGGATGAGAATGGAATAGCCTGTTCCCGTATAGAACTTACTGATGATGGCATTTTTCGATTGAAAGGCGGCTCCCGGTTTGCAAATATGATGAAATATGAAGCAGGAAAGATTTATCATGTAGAAGCAGTCCTTTCTACTGTTGATCGTAATATTCAAGTGTATGTAGATGGCAAGAGAGTAGGGTTGCGTATGTTCTATGCGCCCGTGGCTGCTGTGGAGCGAATCGTATTCCGTACTGGCGTACCTCGTACATTCCCGACTGTAGATACTCCTGCCGACCAGACTTATGATTTGCCGAATGCAGGTGCACAAGATCCATTGGCTGAATATGGCATTGCCAATGTAAAAACATCTTCTACAGATAAGGATGCGTCTTCTGCTTTTTTAAAGTATGCTGACTTCAGTCATTATGCAGACTATTTCAACGGTATGGAAGACGAAAATATTGTTCAGGCAATTCCCAATGCAAAAGCTTCGGAATGGATGGAGGAAAATATTCCTTTGTTCGAGTGTCCGCAACATAACTTTGAAGAAATGTATTATTATCGTTGGTGGTCATTGCGTAAGCATATCAAAGAGACTCCTGTTGGCTATGGCATGACCGAGTTTCTCGTTCAGCGTTCTTATTCAGATAAATATAATTTGATTGCCTGTGCAATTGGACATCACATTTATGAAAGCCGTTGGTTGCGTGATCCGAAATATTTGGATCAGATTATTCATACATGGTATCGTGGCAATGATGGCGGTCCGATGAAGAAAATGGATAAGTTCAGCTCATGGAACGCAGATGCTGTTTTGGCTCGTTACATGGTAGATGGTGATAAGGACTATCTGCTGGATATGAAGAAAGATCTGGAAACCGAATACCAGCGTTGGGAACGTACGAACCGTTTGAAGAACGGATTGTATTGGCAGGGTGACGTACAGGATGGTATGGAAGAATCAATCAGTGGCGGACGGAGGAAGAAATATGCCCGGCCAACAATCAATAGCTATATGTATGGCAATGCTAAAGCACTTTCATGTATAGGAATTCTTTCCGGTGATGAGGGGATGGCTATGAAATATGGCATGAGAGCAGATACTTTGAAAAATCTGGTAGAAAATGAATTGTGGAATACACGTCATCAGTTTTTTGAGACGATGCGTACGGACTCTTCCGCGAATGTGCGTGAAGCAATCGGATATATTCCCTGGTATTTCAACCTGCCGGATACCACCCAAAAGTATGAAATTGCCTGGAAAGAAATTATGGATGAAAAAGGCTTCTCTGCTCCTTATGGATTGACAACTGCAGAACGTCGTCATCCGGAATTTCGTACACGTGGAGTAGGCAAGTGTGAGTGGGACGGTGCTATCTGGCCGTTTGCTTCCGCACAGACATTGACAGCAATGGCTAACTTTATGAATAATTATCCGCAGACTGTATTGTCTGACAGTGTATATTTCCGTCAGATGGAATTGTATGTGGAATCACAGTACCATCGTGGTCGTCCCTATATTGGTGAATATTTGGATGAGATGACCGGTTATTGGCTGAAAGGAGATCAGGAACGTAGCCGTTATTATAATCATTCCACTTTCAACGACCTGATAATTACAGGATTGATCGGACTTCGTCCACGTTTGGATAATACGATTGAAGTGAACCCCTTAATTCCTGCCGACAAGTGGGATTGGTTCTGCCTGGATAATGTATTATATCATGGTCATAATCTGACGATTCTTTGGGATAAGAATGGTGATCGCTATCATTGCGGAAAAGGATTGCGCATTTTTGTAGATGGTAAGGAAGTAGGGCAGGCGAATACATTGACAAAAATCGTTTGTGAAAATGCACTTAAATGATAATTTTGCGGAGTGCCCTGAAAGGGCTTAATTATATAGCGTAGGGCAACGCCCTACGTAAAAACGACAATCTGAATTTGCGCCCTGAAAGGGCATAATTGTATACAGTTCCGCCCTTTTAGGGCTTGTGGCTGGTGTGTTTTTTTCGTAGGGCGTTGCCCTACGCTATGTAATTAAGCCCTTTCAGGGCACCCCAATAAATATATAATTGTAAGGCTTTCAGCCTAACCGATAAATTCTCATTTATCGAACAAATAAAAGATACTTGAAAAATGAAATTCAAAAAGATTCTTCTTTCATTGCTAATTTGTTTGTCTTGTTTTGTACAGGCGAAGAATATAACCATCAGTCGTCTTACCTGTGAGATGCAGGAGGGACTGGTAGTGGTCGAAGGTTCACCCCGTTTGGGCTGGGTGATGGAATCGCCGGAAAATGGGACACGACAATCTGCCTATGAGATTGATATTCGGGAAGCTTTTACAGGGCGTTCCGTTTGGAATAGTGGGAAGGTTTATTCTTCGCAGAGCCAGTTAGTTTCTACAAAGGGGGCAGATATACGTCCTGATAACTCATTTAATTATAGTTGGCGCGTTCGTGTTTGGGATGAAACAGATACACCTTCCGAGTGGAGCAATGAAGCGAAATTCCGGGCAGTACCCGAAAGATTATCTTCGGGGCAGTGGATTGGAGCTATTACCCGACAAAATGCTCATTTACCGGAAGGGCGTAAGTTCCACGGTGGAGAGCTGAAGAAACCGGAAGTGAAAGCTGCTTGGGAAGCAGTGGACACTTTGGCAAAGAAAAGTATTTGTTTGAGAAGAACATTCCAGGTAGGAGATGCGAAAGAAGGGGGTGCAAACCGTAAACCGGGCAAGAAAATAGTGGAGGCAACGGCATACGTTTGTGGTCTGGGATTCTATGAGTTTTCTTTGAATGGCAAAAAGGTGGGTAACAGTGAGTTTGCCCCATTGTGGAGTGATTATGATAAAACTGTTTACTATAACACATACGATGTGACGGAACAATTGCGGCGTGGTGAAAATGTCGTAGGAATCTTATTGGGGAATGGATTCTATAATGTGCAGGGGGGGCGTTATCGCAAATTACAGATCAGCTTTGGTCCTCCCACACTTTTATTTGAGCTGGTTATTAACTACGAAGATGGAACATGTACGACGGTTCATTCCGATAATAATTGGAAATATGATTTTAGTCCGGTAACCTTCAATTGCATATATGGAGGAGAAGATTATGATGCGCGTCGTGAACAGAAAGGATGGAATCAGATTGGCTTTGATGACAGTCATTGGCGTCCGGTAGTCATACAGGAAGCTCCTAAAGGAATACTTCGTCCACAGATGGCGGCTCCGGTGAAAATCATGGAACGGTATGATATTCAAAAGGTAACCAAACTAAATGCGGACCAAGTTGCATCAGCTTCTGTATCAACTAAGAGAACAGTCGATCTTTCTGCTTTTGTGTTGGATATGGGACAGAATCTGGCTGGCTTTCCGGAAATAACAGTACGTGGCAAACGTGGTCAGAAAGTGACTTTGATTGTAGCCGAAGCATTGACAGAGGAAGGTGCTTGCAATCAGCGTCAGACAGGGCGTCAACACTATTACGAATACACTCTGAAAGGGGAAGGCGATGAAACCTGGCACCCTCGTTTCTCTTATTATGGTTTTAGATATGTTCAGGTAGAGGGGGCTGTCTTAAAAGGACAGAAGAATCCGCAGAAATTGCCTGTATTAAAGAATATTCAATCCTGTTTCGTCTATAATTCAGCCAGGAAAGTTTCCACTTTCGAATCATCCAACCGGATATTTAATGCTGCCCATCGATTGATCGAGAAAGCGGTTCGCAGCAATATGCAGTCTGTGTTTACGGATTGTCCGCATCGTGAGAAACTTGGATGGCTGGAACAGGTACATCTGAATGGTCCGGGTTTGTTATATAACTATGATTTGACAGCATACGCTCCGCAGATTATGCAGAATATGGCAGATGCACAACATTCCAACGGAGCCATGCCGACAACTGCTCCGGAATACGTGATTTTTGAAGGTCCGGGTATGGATGCTTTTGCCGAATCTCCGGAGTGGGGTGGCTCTTTGGTTATTTTCCCTTTTATGTACTATGAGACTTATGGAGACGATTCATTGATTAAGAAATATTATCCGAATATGCGTCGTTACGTGGATTATCTCAAGACTCGTGCAGATAAAGGTATTCTTTCTTTCGGATTGGGAGACTGGTATGATTACGGAGATTTCCGTGCGGGATTCTCACGGAATACACCCGTTCCTTTGGTGGCTACTGCGCATTATTACATGACAGTCATGTATTTGGTACAAGCCGCGAGAATGGTAGGTAATGACTTTGACATTCGTTATTATACTTCGTTGGCACAGGATATAATGGTTGCATTTAATAAATGTTTTCTTCATAAAGATACGGCACAATATGGTACAGGAAGCCAATGCAGTAATGCGCTTCCGTTGTTCCTCCAAATGATGCAGGATGCAGATTTGAATGAGAAAGTATTCGCGAATCTGATAAAAGATGTGGAAGCACATGGCAACCGTTTGACTACCGGTGATGTGGGAAACCGTTATCTGATTCAGACATTGGCGCGTAATGGGGAACATGAACTTATTTATAAGATGTTCAATCATGAAGAAGCTCCCGGATATGGTTTCCAGTTAAAATTCGGCGCTACAACTTTGACCGAGCAGTGGGACCCCCGTCAAGGTTCTTCCTGGAATCACTTTATGATGGGACAGATTGATGAATGGTTCTTTAATTCGCTGGTTGGTATTCGTCCTTCTACCACTCCAAAACAAGGTTATCAAAAGTTCATCATCGCTCCCCAACCTGTGGGAGATTTGAAATATGTCAAAGCGTCGTATGAAACTTTATACGGTACCATTAATGTGAACTGGACTTGTGAGAATGGGACTTTCACTTTAAACGTGTCTGTTCCGGTGAATACTACCGCTGTCGTTTACCTCCCGGGCGAAAAAGAACCGAAAGAGATACAGAGTGGAACATATAAATTGGTTTGTGCAAAATGAAAGAGACATTTTATATATATTTGTAGAATGAAAAACAATGTATTCATATAAAAAATCATGCAGCATCTTTATTTTAATCATATAGCATGTTTGAAAAAAACATCTCAATGATTGTCTTCAAACATTGGGAAGAAAAAAAGATTCTATTAGCATGATTTTTTAGAAGGAAACGATGAAATATACTTTAATAATATCGATTATGAATTTACGAACAACTCTTATTGTCTTTCTTTGCTTCTGTGCAACCACAGTTCTTCGTGCCGAGCGTGTAGATATGCTGAAGGTCGGTGCAAAAGCAAATGGCAAGACTCTTAATACAAAGCTAATCAATTCAACGATTGACCGTCTGAACCGTGGCGGCGGAGGTACTCTTTTCTTTCCTGCCGGGACTTATCTGACGGGGAGTATCCATCTGAAAAGTAATATTACACTGGAGTTGGAAGCCGGAGCTACCTTACTCTTTTCCGATAACTTTGATGACTATCTTCCTTTTGTCGAGGTTCGTCATGAAGGAGTGATGATGAAAAGTTTCCAGCCTTTGATTTATGCGGTAGATGCCGAGAATATTACGATCAAAGGAGAAGGAACTTTGGACGGACAAGGGAAGAAATGGTGGATGGAGTTCTTTCGTGTCATGATTGATTTGAAAGACAATGGCATGCGTGATGTGAATAAATATCAGCCAATGTGGGATGCAGCAAACGATACGACAGCAATTTATGCTGAAACGAACAAGGATTATGTAAATACATTGCAACGTCGCTTTTTCCGTCCTCCGTTCATTCAGCCCGTTCGTTGTAAGAAAGTAAAGATTGAAGGAGTGAAAATCATAAATTCTCCCTTTTGGACGGTCAATCCGGAGTTTTGTGACAATGTAACCATAAAGGGGATCACCATAGATAATGCGCCCTCACCAAATACGGACGGAGTGAATCCGGAATCCTGCCGCAACGTACATATCAGCGACTGCCATATATCAGTAGGAGACGATTGCATCACAATCAAGTCGGGAAGAGATGCGCAGGCCCGTCGTTTGGGAGTACCTTGCGAGAATATCACTATCACCAACTGCACCATGCTTTCCGGTCACGGAGGCGTTGTTATCGGCAGCGAGATGAGTGGGAGTGTGCGTAAAGTTACTATTTCCAATTGCGTGTTTGACGGAACAGATCGTGGAATCCGTATTAAGTCGACCCGTGGAAGGGGAGGAGTCGTTGAAGATATTCGTGTCAGCAACGTCGTAATGAGCAACATTAAACAGGAAGCTGTCGTATTGAATTTGAAATACAGTAAAATGCCTGCCGAACCTAAGAGTGAACGCACTCCGATATTCCGTAACGTACATATCAGCGGAATGACTGTGACAAACGTAAAGACTCCGATCAAAATAGTGGGCTTGGAAGAAGCGCCGATATCTGACATCGTTTTGCGTGATATTCACATTCAAGAAGGGAAACAGAAATGTATCTTCGAAAATTGTGAACGTATCACGATGGATGACGTAATCGTCAATGGTGAAGTAATTAAAAGCACCACAGATACTACAGATTAACACAGATTTTTAATTCGACTAAATTATAAGAATAATAAATCTGTGAAAATCTGTGTAATCTGTGGTGAAAAAACAACTTGCATAAATTAAAAATAAATGAAACGAATCCTTTTTACTATGCTTCTTGCCGCATCTCTTTCGGCCGAAGCCCAGACGCAAACATACGAGACGGAATTTGCCCGTCCCTTGAATGAAGTACTGACGGATATACAGAACCGTTTCGGAGTCCGTTTGAAATATGACATTGATACGGTGGGAAAAGTGCTGTCTTATGCCGATTTCCGTATCCGTCCTTATTCCGTGGAAGAATCCTTGACGAATGTATTGGCACCTTTCGATTATAAATTTGTTAAGCAGAAAGGAAATATGTATAAGCTGAAAGCATACGAGTATCCACGTCGTACAGATGCAGACGGAGAGAAGATGCTGGCTTATCTGAATACACTCTATACAGACCAACAGTCCTTTCAACTTCGTGCCGATTCTCTGAAAAAAGAGGTACGTCAGCGTTTAGGTATTGATACTTTGTTGGCTCAATGTGTCAAAACCAAACCTATTCTTTCAAAGATACGTAAGTTTGATGGCTATACCGTGCAGAATTTCGCACTTGAAACACTTCCCGGATTATACATTTGCGGTTCTATCTATACGCCCCAATCGAAAGGAAAACATGCGTTGATAATCTGCCCTAACGGACATTTTGGTGGCGGACGTTATCGGGAAGACCAACAACAACGTATGGGAACTTTAGCACGTATGGGAGCTGTTTGTGTAGACTATGATTTGTTCGGATGGGGAGAGTCGGCTTTGCAAGTGGGCAGTGCGGCACACCGTAGTAGTGCGGCGCACACTATTCAGGCAATGAACGGCTTACTGATTCTTGACTACATGCTTGCTTCCCGTAAAGATATTGATACCAGCCGTATCGGTGCGAATGGCGGTTCGGGTGGAGGTACCCATACTGTATTGTTGAGCGTATTGGATGATCGTTTCACCGCTTCAGCTCCGGTGGTGAGCCTGGCTTCTCACTTCGACGGTGGCTGTCCCTGCGAAAGCGGAATGCCTATTCAACTATCTGCAGGAGGAACCTGTAATGCGGAATTAGCCGCTACTTTTGCTCCTCGTCCACAACTGATCGTATCGGATGGCGGCGACTGGACGGCCAGTGTTCCTACTCTTGAATTTCCTTATCTGCAACGAATCTACGGATTCTACCAGGCAAAAGATAAAGTAACGAATGTACATCTTCCCAAAGAGAAACATGACTTTGGTCCGAATAAGCGGAATGCTGTTTATGACTTCTTCGCAGAAGTATTCAAATTGGATAAAAAGATGTTGGATGAAAGCAAGGTCACCATTGAACCGGAATCCGCTATGTATAGTTTTGGTGAAAAAGGAGCTTTGCTTCCTGAAGGCGCCATTCGTTCTTTTGACAAGGTAGCTGCTTATTTTGACAAGAAGGCTTTTGCTAATTTAAAATCAGATGCTTCTCTCGAAAAGAAAGCCATCGACTGGGTAGCTTCTTTAGAGTTGAACGATGATAAAAAAGCAGGTTTTGCAGTAACTGCCATTTATAATCATCTTCGTAAAGTGCGTGACTGGCACAATGAGCACCCTTATACAACAATCCCCGAGGGTATCAATCCTTTGACAGGCAAACCGCTTTCCAAGCTCGACCGTGAAATGATAGCAGATTCCGCTATGCCGAAAGAAGTACATGAAAGGCTAATGAAAGATCTGCGCAGAGTATTGACGGAAGAACAGATTGAACAAATCCTGGATAAATACACGGTAGGTAAAGTTGCTTTTACCTTGAAAGGTTATCAGGCCATTGTACCCAATATGACGGAAGAGGAAACGGCTTTCGTTCTGGAACAGTTGAAATTGGCTCGTGAACAGGCTATTGACTACAAGAATATGAAGCAGATTTCTGCTATCTTCGAAATTTATAAAACCAAATGCGAACAGTATTTCAATGAGCATGGTCGCAACTGGCGGCAGATGTTCAAAGATTACGTGAATAAGCGAAACGCAGAAAAGAAGGCTCAAGGAAAGAAATAAATGAGGGTAAACCCTTAACCTCCTACATAACCGGAAAATCTCCGGGATAATAGAAGAATATAATAGAGCTATGCTTTGCAACTGACAAAGCATAGCTTTATCATATCTAAAACTATGCTTTAGCTCTCAAAAAACACTGCTATCACTTTCACGAAGCTTTGATTGTGAAGACAGGAGTGGAAGTTACTCGAAACGTGTTGAAAGATTCTCTTGGTGATGACTTTACTTCAAACTATTCAATATAAATCATCTTTTTCGTCATTCCCCCGTCAATAGTGATGTTTTCTCCATTGATGAAATCATTGTTTTCCTCACAGAGAAACAGACACATGCGGGCAATATCTTCCGGTTTACCTACCCGGCGTGAAGGATGTTGTGAATGGTCTTCCGGTTGGAGTTGATCATAATCATGAGTCTGTATCCATCCCGGAGCAATCGAGTTAACTGTGATATTCCATTCGGATAAAGACAAAGCCAATGCATGAGTCAAAGAATAGATACCACCTTTCGAAGCTGCATAACCTTCACTTCCCGGTTCACTCATCAGATAACGTGTAGAGCAGATATTTATAATTCGGCCGTATGGGTTGGGAGAGGGCTGCTTTTTACGATGGACGGCAAGCAGTCGGGAAGTGATGAATACAGGACGCAGGTTAATAGAAAGAATTTTGTCGAAATCCTCTACACTTGTTTCTGTGATAGAAGAAAATTTGCTGATACCGACGTTGTTGACAATAATATCAATATCGTTCCATTCGGCAAGAATGGTTTGCATACAACTTTCAAGTGCGTTTTTATCACTTACGTCGACCTTATGGAACATAGCCCCGGTTGCCTTCGCAGTCTCCTGTCCCGATGTTTCGTTTATATCACAAAAGGCAACTTGATTTCCAGCTAGGCAAAAAGCTTCTACTATTGCTTTGCCTATTCCTTCCGCTCCGCCTGTTATAAATACTCTTCTTTTTGAATCCTCCGGTTTTGAAACCGTTGAAGTGTGAGACTTCGATTCAGCCGGACGTACTGCTGTTAGTTTCTTCTTACCATATTTTTGTGCTTGTTTCCAAGCAGCTTTTCGGGCTTCGTATTGTTCCTGTTGTCTTTCTATGTAATTATCTGCCATCGTTATTTTTTATTTATTGGCAAATGTAAAGTATAAAATGGATAAATACAAGAATCGACCGCTCTTTTGCGGGCAAAGGAGCGGTCGATTTCATTCAGATGATCGTTCAATATTTAAAACTTCGTCGGATCTATCTCTGCATATTTAATTCGTTGACGGCGCCATGTATAAATGGCATGCAGCTTCCCGTCTTTCCCCTGAATAATGCTAGGGTAAGAGTATTGGCTGATCGGACTATCTTCTAATGTAAGAACAGGCTGCCAATTGATACCATCTTCTGAAACGGCCACACAGAGCGGAGTACGCGGACCTTTCGGAGTTCCGGGCAATGTAGAGAAATTATTGTAGATAAGGATATGTCTACCGTCTTTCATTGTCACGGCATCCGTACCGGAATTATTATTCGGGACATCCAGCAACGTAACTTTACTCCATGTGTCACCATTATCACTGCTCCACGCAGTTGCTACCTGTGCGTTACGTGTACGGCAGAGTATCTGTAATCTTCCATCCTTATGCTTCAAAATACTGGGTTGTATTGCATAAACAGGTTTGGCTCCTTCTCCTTCGATCGCTTCTCCGCCTTCCTGGTCATCCACATTCACACCTCCCTTTTTACGATTTTGGGTGGGGACAGATAACTCGGCATCCAGTGGTCCGACCATCTTCCAGGTCTTGCCTTTATCATCGGAAATCTCGAAATGGACACGCCATCCGTTACTTCCTTCCGTACTGGAAGGGCAGATGATACGCCCATTGATATATTCCGGTTTATTCTTAATAGGTCCAAGAAAACCTTTCGGAAGCGCTTCGCGTTTGCTCCAGGTTTTTCCTCCGTCGCGTGAACGGACAAGCCATCCTGTCCAGTCGCTCACTTTCAAACCTATTTTATAAAACAGAATCAGGTCACCTCCGGGAATCTGGAAAAGAACCGGGTTCCAGCAAGCTTTTCTGCGGGCAATAAGTGTTCCTTTTGCATCTTTCACCGGGGTACAGGTTGAATCGATTCCGGCCAATACTGCTTGTGGGTCTTTGAGTGAAAACACACCGTCGGCAGCAAGTTTGGGGGCGGTCCATTCTTTAGAGCCTTTAGGTTTACGACATACCCAGATGCAACAATCCGGATTGCGCTCTTTGGTTCCTCCGAAGAAAGAGGCTACGAGATCACCATTTTTCAGCTCTACTATCGTAGCTCCATGACATTCGGGGAAAGAAGCGTTTTCATACAGAAATTCATCAGTCAGAATAGCCGTATTCCGGGTGGGAATGTCTACACTGAAATGATATTTTCCCGAACCGATTTTTTCTTTCCGTCCATCCGGAAGATGTACTTCCCCCGTCGTATTGGCGGGAAGTTCGATATCCCATTCCAAATGTGTGGGAGTCTTTGTCCATCGGCTGGTTATTTTTCCGTAGATACTCATGTACGATGCATCCACGTTACTCAACTCCTGAATTTCAAAAGCCGGCTGGAAGACGATATGCTTGTAACCGGACTTCCAGCGGTCCGCACGGATACCTGCTAGGTTATTGAAGCACCAAGGCAATAAATCACCTAAAAGCATCACGTGATTACCGCTATTCATTTCAGGATTTGCCGTATCACCGTTCCATAACTCCCAAATAGTGGTAGCACCTTTTTCAACCATATATCCCCAGGAAGGATATGTTTTATTGGTAGCCAGTAGATAAGCTACATTGGCATGACCGCGACGGCTCAATTCACGCAATAGCCATTGTACACCGATTACTCCGGTACTTATATGTCCCTTGTTGGTTGTAATAATGGAAGTTACGGCATTTTTAGCTACTTCATTGATGTAGTTCTTTGGCACTAGACCAAAAGCAAGTGGCAAGATATTGGCAGTAACTGTGTTGTTACCATAGAAAATACTGTCCGGATATAAGGTATGTCCCGGTACGGGAGAAGTACTTTCTTTTATGTGTAGAAAACGGGCATTGAATGCGTCTTTCATGCGATGTTCCAAATCTTCCCATTCTTCTGCGTCAGCTTTCAGCCCTTGCAGGCTTGCAAAGCGGTGCATCAGTTGTAATACCTTCAGATAATAAGCCGTTGCGAGCAAAGCTCCGTCAGTCTTGCGGGAAGGGTCCTTACTATGAATTAACTCCAGTGATTCGGGCGGAACGCACCAGTCACCATATTTATCTTTGGTGATGATAAAATCTTCTGTCATGTAGTATTCCCGGATATGAGATACCCACTTCTTGATAGCCGGATAATTCTCTTCGATCGGACGTTTATCTCCAAAGTTTGTGAAAAGCATGTCGCAGGCCATTGGTAAAGCGGCAGGCCAGGTCAGATTGTCCGAGTAGTAGTTCCAGTATGCCGGGGCTACATCAGGAATACAGCCGTCTTCCCGTTGTGCTTCGCGGATGTCACGCGTCCATTTGGTATACATGGCGTAATTATCGAAAAGCATGCTTTCTCCCCAACAGCCCATGGTACGGTCACCCAACCATGGTTGGCGTTCATTCCGTTGCGGACAGTCAACCGGCATCCCTTTATAGTTGCTCCGGATTCCCCAAAATGCATTACGGATAATCTTATTCAGAGTTTCGTCAGAACAGTTGAAAGTACCAGTATGCTCCATTTCATCTTCTACTACTTCGGCAACGAAATCTTCTGCCTTCGCATTCGGATAATCGCTGACTTCTACATAACGGAACCCATGATAAATAAAACGAGGTGCCCAGGTAGCATCTTTTGTTTCGCGTCCGCTGACAACATATACATCTGTAGAACGGGCATCCCTGAAGTTTCTAGTATAAAGTTCGCCATTGTCTTGCAGACTTTCTGCAAAACGGAGACGGATGCTATCGCCAGCCTGTCCTTTTATCCGGAAACGTACCCAGCCCGCCATATTCTGACCGATATCCAGGATATATTTGTTACCAAGCTTTTTTATAGAAACGGGCTTCAGGGTTTCTGTAACTTTCATGCCCGGCATCATTTGTGCACGCAATGTTCCTGAAGGAATACTGACACGTTGGGCCGGCATCCAGTTTTTGTCATCATATCCGGTTTGAGTCCAGGCTCCTAGCTCTTTACGGGCATCATATTCTTCGCCATCATATTCATTATTGCTACGGATAGGACCTTCAGTAGTCAATTTCCATGAAGTGTTTGTAGCAATCGTTTCTTTGCTGCCGTCTGCATATTCCACAATCAGATTCAACCGGAGTTTAGGATAACCGAAAGTCGGTATCTTATACGGTTTATAGTTCTGACGCATCGTATAGAAGCGACCATTTCCAAGAGTTACTCCAATAGCATTTTCTGTTTGAAGCAGTGAAGTAACATCGTATGTGTTGTACAGAATTGTTTTCCGGTAGTCGGTAGGAGCAGGTGCCAGTACTTGATTGCCGATGCGTTGTCCGTTGATAAACAACTCGTACAATCCCATTCCGGCGATATGTACTGTGGCACGTTTCACATCTTTCTTTACTGCAAATTCTTTACGGAGATAACGGGCTGCCAAACGGCTCCATTGTGTTTCGCTATCTCCGGGAGCGGCCCTGTCCAAGCCGATCCATTGCCCTTGCCAGTCCGCTTCATTAAATAGTCCGGTGGTCCAGAAAGCCGGAGCACTCCAATTCGTTGCGCCTTTGTTGGTGTCTATTTTTACTTTCCAATAGTAGGAGGCATTACATTTTAATGTTTTTCCCTGATAAGTGATCCATTGAGAAGCGTCAGATTCAATCTTTCCTGAATCCCAAATATCTCCTTTTCCTTGTTCCAATAGCTCCGGGGAAGATGCGACAAGAATGTGATACGCAGTTTGTATCACATTCTGTTCATCCGATTCGATGCGCCAACTCAATCGGGGTTGGCGCACATCGATACCTGCCGGATTTTTCAACTGCTCCGTTCGCAGGTCAGTGATACCTATGGCTGCGTATAGTGAACCTGCAAAGAGCAGAAGAAAGAAAAATGATACTATTCTTTTATTCATAAGTATGTTCTCATAATTCGTTTATATAATAAATTTAGGCACGGATTGCATGGATTAACGCTGTCGTTTTACTTATCTGTCATTCTGAAAGCCGTGAAATCCGTGTAATCCGCGCCTAATAATACAAAATTATTTAGCCCATTTTTGTTGTGCATTTGGTAATTCTGTCCAGTCCTTCTCCACATAGTTCTTACTACTATCCACTACAATCAGAATATGATCGTTTCCACTGCAATAACCACTGTCGTGCTGGAATTTGTGCACTCCGTTATCAAATTCTCCGATGTATTCCAGTTTACCATCTTTCGTGGTGTACCACCAAGCATTCTTTTTCGCGCCGCTAATCTTGCTGAAATCAACTTCCATCGGACGTCCGGTATAGTTGTATACCATCAGATAATCATTTCCACGTGTAGCGATAGCGCGGTCATAACGTTCTCCATTCTGTCCTGTGATGATAGACTGATCGGGTATGCGTTCAAAGAACGGGAAAGTCAACATCAGGTTTTTCAGATACTTCATCTGATTGTAGCCCGGATCATTCAAAGCATCATACCAAGGCTTCTTTGCACCATAAGCACCACCTACACCCGGTTTGATAAATTGCATGATGGAATTATGACCGTAAGTATGTCCGAAAGAACCTGCAAATACAGACCAATAAGCATAACGACGTACGTCATAATCCTTCCACAACAGTTCGTTTTCATCGTGCAGACCATGAGGTATTTCTTCATAGATCGGTTCACCGTCAATCACAGGCTTCATGGGTTTCATGGCCAGGCTGCGTTCTACAAAACGCCAGTTATCTTCTTCCGTATTTTCTTCGATAGGGTAGTCACCATCTCCGAAACGTTGCCCGTAGCGACGATGTCCGCTTTGAAACATGTTGAAATCCAACCAGGGAGCGTTATTGAACCAAGTTGCGGAAGTTGTTCTTCCACGTGGATGGAATGTCATCAGGTGATTTTTGTCGATAGCTTTGATAGAGGTTGCCAAAGCTTCCCATTCAGCAGTTTTCACGTCGCCACGGATATCTCCACCGATAAACCAGATAATATTCGGTTCGTCCTTATAACGCTCTGCCAAAAACTTGCCGTATGCTTTTGCCTGTTCTACAGTCATCTCGCCCCGGTTCACCGGGCTTCCCCAAATGCAGACCATGCCGATATACTGACCTTTCTTGGCTGCTGTACGGATAATGTAATCCATGTGATCCCAATAACCGTATACGCCTTTTTGATTGATGTTTTTGAAGTTGTATCCGTCAATCATCGAATATTGTCCGTAGATATTCATAGACGGAACATTATTCAACGTTTGAACCTGAATCACGTTGTATCCACGACGTTTGCATTGTTCCAGGTAATATTCGGCTTCATCCCGGTTCAAGCGTTCAGGCAATAGCCAACCGGTTTCTCCTAACCAAAAGAAAGGAGCACCGTTTTCGTGTTTCAGGTAACGTCCCTCTTCGGAAACTACGAGTTTGCCGTTGTCCCAGGGGATATACGTCTTTTGTGTTTTCTTCTGTGCTGCAGCCGAAGTTGCCATTGTCAATAGCAGCAACAAAAGGGGAAGAATCTTGAATTTTCTCATTGTATTTTATCGTTTTTAGTTTATTTTTTAGTCATTTTCTCATACTCAATAGCAGCCAAGATGAATGAACCTACCGATTTCGGATCATTTTCTATGATCGGTTCACTGATATAATACTCAAATGAGCCGTCACGATATCTTTTTGAATCTCCGCCCAATCCTGCAACAGCACAGCAATTGGTAATTGTATAGCTGCCATCCTCTTCCAAACGGGTAAATGTCTTTACCATTCCGTCAAAGGCTTTTTGTGTCGGTTCGATATACTCGTTGCCAATATATCCTTTATTGATAGCTTTGGCAAGCGTATAGATAAACAGGGCAGTGGCAGATGATTCCAAATAATTACCTTCACGTGCTCCCTGATCGGTTACCTGATACCAGGTTCCGGATGAAGGATCTTGGTATTTCACAATCGCTTTTGCCAATCCCTGTAGAATTTGTATAATGCTGTCACGTCCGGCTGTTTCCTGTGGCAGGAAGTCCAGTACATCTACAATAGCAGCTCCATACCATCCGATACTGCGACTCCAAAAATTAGGAGAACAACCTGTTTCAGGATTTGACCATTTCTGTTCGCGACTTTCATCCCATCCGTGATAATAAAGTCCTGTTGCAGGATCATAAGTCTTGCTATTTATCAAAAGAATCTGTTTTGTTGCTTCGTCAAATAAAGCGGGCTCATTAAAAGTAGCACCATATTGAACCAGATAAGGAGAAGCCATAAAAATTCCGTCCAGCCACATTTGATGAGGATATCTCAATTTATGCCAGAATCCTCCCTCACTGGTACGGGGTTGCTCTGCCATTTGCTTGCGCAAAGTATCCATGGCTATTTTGTAACGTTCGTCTCCGGTCTGTGCGTAAAGATCGAAAAGAATCTTTCCACCGTTGACATTATCAATATTGAATGAAAGATATTTCATGGTTTTGATATGTCCGTCAGCATCGATCAGACTATCTGCATATATTTTGGCATACTCATAATATACGCTGTCCCCGGTATGTTTCCATTCTTCCAACATGGATTTCACTACTAATCCGTGGGTATATCCCCAGCGTGGTTTTTTAGCTTTTTCAATCATCCAGGGTTCGGGGAAACGTTTCATTTCGGAGCGTGCCATGCGTTCACTCCATTTTTCCGTTTCTGTTTTTTGAGGTGCTGCGCAAGCCAGGAAACAAGCAGTTCCACAGGCGACAATCAGTTTCAATAAGTTTTTGTTCATATCGGTCGAGTTATTATTTTCCAATCAATACATATTCTTTTCCTGCTTTGGTAGGTAGGTCGTAGAGGTAAGTCTCTGCAATTTCCACTTTGTTCAAGTTGGCCTTTTCGTTAATCAATGGCTCCGGAATGGTGGGGACTGCATAAAGAGGGTTCGGATTTTCACCTTTGGCACGCTTCAAGCCATTCCCGGTTAATGGGTTGAGCGAACGTAAACGACAATTTCCTCCCTTATGAGATTTGACAACCAGTCGGCTGACTTTCCCGTTTTTCCAACTCAAATCAAGTTCGAAACCTCCACGGGCAATGATTCCTTTGATAGAACCTTCTTTCCAAACGGTAGGCAGTGCGGGAAGCAAATATATAAAACCGTCGTAGCTTTGCATCAACATCTCTGCAATGCCTGCGGCACAACCAAAGTTTCCATCAATCTGAAATGGCGGATGCGCATCGAACAGGTTAGGGTAGGTGCCTCCTTTTTTCTTTTCATTGCGTACGAGAGTCAGCTGGTCAGTTATCAGCTTGTAGGCGTGGTCGCCATCAAGCAGGCGTGCCCAAAGGCAAACTTTCCATCCCATGCTCCACCCGGTCGACGGGTCGCCACGATGAATCAGAGAAGTACGTGCTGCATCAAATAGTTCAGGAGTACGGTAAGGGGAAATCTGATTGCTGGGGAAGAGTCCGTACAAATGAGAAATGTGACGATGTACGTCCTTCGGATCATCCCAGTCGAACATCCACTCTTGTAATTGCCCCCAATGTCCCACCTGCATGGGAGCCATTTCTTTGAGACGTTGTGTCAGATGAGAGGCAAACTCCTGATCTGTATCCAGTATTTGAGAAGCAGATATAATTGCTGTCCAAAGATCGAAAATCAATTGGTTGTCCATGGTGCATCCGGCAGCTGTGGTGGCTTTTCCATTACTTCCCGAATGTACATTCTCCGGTGAATTACTGGGGCAGACTACCAGCCAGTTGTGTACGGGTTCTTTCACCATAATTTCATCAAAGAAACGTCCGGACTCTTTCAGTATCGGATAGACAGAACGCAGGAATTCCACATCTCCGGTGTATAGATAACGCTCCCAAAGATGTCGGCAAAGCCATGCGCCACCACTGGGCCACATACCCGAAGGAGCTTTGTCAACTGCTCCTGTAATACGCCATATATCCGTGTTATGATGCAACACCCATCCGTTGGCTCCATACATAATCTTAGCCGTCTCTTTTCCTGTGTTACTCACTTCTTTTATCAGACGGAATAACGGTTCATTCAGTTCACTTAGATTCGTTACTTCCGAAGGCCAGTAATTCATTTCCAAATTGATGTTACAAGTATATTTGCTATCCCAGGAAGGGAATAATTTGTCATTCCAAATTCCTTGTAAATTGGCGGGTTGTCCTCCCGGTTGGGAAGAACAGATCAACAAATAACGTCCGAATTGAAAATAGGTGGCAACCAGATGTGTGTCATTGGTGTTTTTGAAATTCTCCACACGCTTATCGGTGGTTACATTCGCATATTGGTCTCGTCCCAAATCAAGAGAAACGCGTGTCAGATATTGTCGGTAAAAATCAACATGATTCTTCTTCGATTCAATGAACGGATGAACCATTGCTTTCGCCAAATAATTCTTAGCCCGCTCTGTCTGATTACCGGTGATGTCTTGATAATTGTTGAAGTTGGTGGCAATAGATACATAGACCGTAGCTTCATCAGCTCCTTCAACGGAAAGGACACCATCGGCACAAGCTATTTTCCCACCTTTATTTTTAGCAGTCAATCTGCCTTGAAATTCTACTTTCCCTTTGAGCCCCTCATGCAAGGAAGAGACTCCCGAGAGTGTCACACAGTTTCCCTCTTCAGAAGCGATCATAACATCCTGGTGAGGCGAAGTGAGTTGTGCATTGAAAGTAATTTGTCCGGGACGATTGGCGGTCAGTCGTACCATTACTACCTGATCGGTGAATGAGGTGATCGTTTCGCGTTGATACTGCACTCCGTCTACTTCATAACGTACGATTGCACGTGCGGAATCCAGACTTAATTCCCTGTAATAATTGGAATAACGTGTATGACCGGGAAAAGCGATTCGCAGGTCACCAAAACTTTGATATGGCATTCCTGAATTAGTCTTTGCCATTACCTTTTCTGTGGCCAGTGTCTGAGCTTCAAGATATTTTCCGGCAAAGACCAGCTCACGCACTTTCGGAATATATTCCAGTGCATCCGGATTGGCGTTATTATTGGGACGTCCCGCCCAAATGCTTTCTTCGTTTAGTTGTATTTGTTCTGTGCCTGGTGTTCCATATACCATGGCCCCCAAACGGCCATTCCCAAGGGGTAATGCTTCGGTCCATACCTGTGCGGGACAGTCGTACCATAGCTTGTATTCGGGTACAGAAGACTTCTGTTCCTGCGCCTGAATACAACCAACAGACATCGTGACGAACAGATATCCGATTAATCTCTTTTTATTCATTTCCTTCCAATTGCTTTTATACTTTTATAAAAGGACGATTGAAAGGGATTTTTGTACCCACTATGCGCGTAGTAAGAAGCAGGAATAATCAGAAGTTATTTATTCAATCTTTAGTTGCCATATTTTGAAATATACTTCCTATATTTGTCATTAGAATATTTAATAAAAAGAAATTATGAAAAGTTTTAATGTTACATCCATGTTAGTAGTGCTGATGTTCTTGTGTATTACAGGTATACAGGCACAGAGCGTTACTCCCAGCAAGAAGTATATCACGAAAGATTTGAATAACGTAGGTAATTTCACTTCAATCAGGGTTTTAGGTAGTCCCGACGTTGAATATCGCCAGAGCAGTGGTTCTAAAACAACAGTTTCTATATATGGTTCGGATAACCTGGTCGACCTGTTGGAAGTGTCTGCTGTAAACGGAGTGTTACAGGTGAATATAAAGAAAGGCGTTAAGATTCTTAGCGGAGAACGCCGTTTGAAAGTGATTGCCTCGTCTCCTTCATTGAAGGAAGTAGATATTAAAGGTTCGGCAGATGTATATCTGAAAGGTACGATCAAAGGTTCGGATTTAAATTTGAATATAACAGGTTCCGGCGATATTGAAGCCGAGAATTTGCAATATACAAACCTTTCTACTTTTGTAAAGGGTAGTGGGGATATTGATGTGAAGAATGTGAAAGCCACTGCTGTAAAAACGGTAATTAGCGGTTCCGGCGATGTGAATTTGAAAGGCTCGGCTCAAAAAGCTACGCTGGCTGTAAATGGGGCCGGTGATATCAGTGCCGACAAGCTGACGGCTACTAATGTTGTTGCTACTGTTTCAGGTTCCGGCGATATCTCTTGTTATGCTTCTAAACAGTTGGATGCAAAAGTTAGTGGTAGCGGAGATATTGAGTATAAAGGAAGTCCCTCTGTTGTAAATAAACAAGGCAAGAAAGACTCAATATCCGGAAAGTAAGGATTTGATTACCATCATAGAAAGCGGGCAAATATGCAATATATTCATATTTGCCCGCTTTTGTTATAAATAGGTGTGATGTATGAGAGAATATAAATGAGATATCATACATCGTTTTTCTTGATGCTATTCTCCCGGGAGAAGACTAAAAATAAGTTAGCAAACTTAAACACAGTTCTAAAGCCATTAAAATAGATGAATTTCGACAAACAAACAGATATACTGATTGTTGTCACATTGAATCATTCGTTTTTTTATTTACCTAAAAAATACAGATTATGGCAAAGAATTCTCCCGATGAAGTAAAAAACATCAAAATGGTAGAAAAGCAGGCAGCTGAAGCCTCTATTATCAACCTCAAAGAGTACCGGGCAAAAAGGCAATTCGGTAAAACACCGGAACCGATGGCGGAGACGGTGGAAACTCCCAATCGAATGCCTGTTTTTGTTGTTCAGAAGCATGATGCCAGCCATTTTCATTTCGATTTTCGTTTGGAAGTAGATGGAGTATTAAAAAGTTGGGTGGTGCCTAAAGGACCTTCCATGAATCCAAAAGATAAGAGGTTGGCCATAGAAGTAGAAGACCACCCCTTGAGTTATGCGCACTTTGAAGGAGTTATACCGGAAGGTAACTATGGAGCAGGTACGGTGGAAATATGGGATAGTGGAACCTATGCTTACGTTGGTAATAATCGTAACATTTCCGCTGCCATTAAAAATGGAATACTTGAATTCAAGTTACACGGGCATAAACTCAAAGGGCTATTTGTCCTTATACATACCAATATGGATGATCAGGATAAAGACTGGCTGTTAATAAAGAAAGACGATGTATTTGCGGTCACTCACGTTTACGATGCGAAGATTATTCCGTCTTATGATGAGGTATTCCTGTAAATCATGATCTGACAATACTTATCTAAAGTCTATTATTTTCAAATTATATACGCGGCTTTATAATTCTACTTATTTCATTATTTTAATGATTAAGTGGAACTATATGATCGTATGGTTGTGTTATTGTATGGCATAATATTTGACAATCACTACGTTTCGCCAAATAAAATGATGATTTTAGAATCTATTCTTTGATATTTCGGTAACAAACGATATTGTTACCACTTTTGATAGAAAACACCCATTGTTTTTGTTAGAATCCACCTCATATGTGGACGTTGAAAAGTTTATACTTGTTCCGGATTTAGACACGTTAAAAGGTCATCAAACGTGTTTTGCTGAAAATGTAAGTATTAATCAAATCCTATATAAGTATGAATGATTGTTACCTGAGTTTATTATTAAACTTTCGCGCTTTACTTTCTATAGATAGTGGAGCCAATTTAGTAAACAGTAAACAAGCTATTGGCGTAATTTTGCCTGATTTGTCATTGCTTGGTTATGCAGTTCCTGTAGAGAGTTTCGGCATTGGGCTATTTATTGTTTTGTTTGCGTATCTTGCGGTAGAGTATAATGTTCAGTTGTTGTCACATGAAAAACTTAAGATAGCTATGAACATGCTCCATACTACGTATACCCCGTTGATATTGTTACGAAATCAATTGGAAGAACTTAAAACCGGTAATCTTCCCGAATCGCTTTCCCAACAAGTAGAAGAGGCATTGAGATATACCGAATACATCATATATTGCAATCAGAATATTGTAACCCTCAATAAGGTAAACAAAAAAATACTTCCTAAGACATCAACGGCAAATTTGGAACTCTCTTCTTATATTACTTCTATTGTCAATCAATGTCGACCTTATGCTGATTCGCGCCGTATACAACTGACTGTCAGCGAATGTTCGGATTGCGTCAGTTGCAGAATCAATGAAAACATTATGACGGCAGCGCTTCAGCATCTTATAAGCAAACTAATTTTGGGTTCCGATTTAGGTTGTTGCATATCAATCAATATAACACATACAACAGATTCCTGGCAGTTGCAGATTACTAATTGTGAGATAGCAGACAAAAGAGTAGGGAAAATGTTTCCTTTTATTCCGGTCATATTTCCTATATATGGGTATAGTGATTTGTGGACTGTAAGAAAAATCATTCGCCTGCATGGTGGAAAAATAAACGGATATAGACATGGCAAATCATTTGCTTTCCAAATTGTCATTCCAACAGATTGTCATTGCCGGAATCAGGAATGTTCGGTTATCAAACATTCTTCAACAAATACGAAGAATAAGGCTAAAAAATCTTCTGAAAGTGATAAAGATGATACCCCGAATGCTAAAACAAAAGATACATCCCATATCTTATTGGTAATGGCGGACGGGGCATTCAGGAATTATTTAAGGAAAGCTTTATCGCGGTATTTTCAGATTTCAGTTTTGAAAGATCCTGATTTGCTGAAGGATACAGTAGTCCGCCAAAATCCTGATGCTATCATTATTGACGATAATGTAAACGGAACAAATGGAGATGCACTTAGTTTCCGGATCAAAACAGATAAAATGATAGGGTATATACCGGTTGTCCTTTTGATAAGGGCCTTTGATAACGAAAGTTATTTGTCCCATTTAGGAAGTGGGGCGGATCGTCTGGAATTACGAACAGAAAGCATTTGCAGGCTAAGGGCAAACATACGTATGCTTGTAGAAAACCGCATGGTTTTGCGTGAACGGGTCAAATTGTTTTTGTCAGATGCTGTTTTTCCAATGGTCCCCACCAAAGAAGAAATGGAAACAGAAAATACGGATCAGATATTTATGGATAAAGTCAATAAAATCCTGGAAAAGAACCTCTCTACTGATAAATATACAATAGATAAATTAAGTAGCGATATAGGAATGAGCCGTACTGCTTTTTATAGCAGGATACGAGAGATAACCGGGAATCCTCCGGAAAATTATATCTATTCGTTCAAAATGGACAGGGCACTTAAACTGCTAGCCTCCCAACAGTACACTGTTTCGGAAATTGCAGGAATGCTGGGATATTGTGATGCTAAATATTTTGGAAAGAAGTTCAAAGACTTCTATCATGTATGTCCTACGGATTACATTAAAAGTATTATAGGGTAAAAGAATATATAGTACATATTTTCAGTTTAACTGATATAAACTAAAATATGTACTATATTCATTGTAAATATTAGATAGAGAAGAACATATAGCTTTGCTAATTAAAGGAAACCTATCAAGTATTTGAACTTAGACTGAAATAATGTGTTATATAACAATATACGATTCAATCTGATATATAGAAAGACCGTTCTAAAAATTCAATCATTTCATTTTCGTGTTCTTTAGCCAATTTCATTGTCCAATTTTGATAGTTAAAGTCAGCGAGTTTACACATTAAAAACATCTTAATGCTTTGCAGTGATTTGTTGCTGATTTGCTCATGGATTCGGGCAAACTTTATTTGTATATGGTCATTACTTTGTTGTGAATTGAAACTTTGAGAAATCATGGCAAGATTGCCAAATGAATGTACAGCTTCTTCCTCCCATTCTTCATTGTGTGATTCGTCTTGAGGATGCAGATGTTCAATAGAACGATTTCTCCGAAACACATAGTGCTCTACAATCTTCTGTTCTTCTTCATTGAAGAAAGTGCTGCGTTGTTCCCAAAGGTAATAGTCTAAACGCCAAAACCAGTACCTAATGTTACCGGATGCTTTATATGAAAGATCTTTTCTGGCAGGTAATATGCTGTGACGTTCATTATCTTCTTTTTTAAGGAATGCGAGCATCTCTGCACAGGAGTGGAGTTCATCTTGCTCTAATTTTCTCAAATAAGGTTTGAGCCAATTGTAGAAAGCCTCCGTTGAAACGTAAAGCATCGATTGGTATTGCTTTAATTTATCACTATCATCCTTTGGACCTTTCAGGATTAAACTGTAATTACCTTGCCCATCCTTGATATCTTTTCTAATCGTATAATAATCAAGCAGTAGCCGGTAATAAAGCATTTTCTCGTAAAATTCCCCTGCAGTGAAGTACGTTTTCAGAGCATCAAACTTCTCTATCAGTTTATCCGGCTGATAATGACTGGCTGGTTGCTCACCGCCAGTACATACATCAAGTACCAAAAGAAGAAACTCCGGAAATGATATAATACTGTTTTCGCCATCTTCATAGCTATTCTGTTTAAACTCTATTTTTTCAGGTTGGATCACATCTATAGAATACTCCTCCTCGTCATCGAGAGACGTATATCTGCACTTTTCTAAAGCTTCATGAAACCGTTTCTGACGGCAGAGACTTATAGCTTCTTCATAAAATTGACGGTAACAAGCCTCGTCCTGGTCTTCTTCCTTCGCAATGATAGGATGATCCATCATGGAGGTCAGATTCCAAATATGCGTCAAGTAATCCTGTTCTTTTTCTCCCCGCATCAGTTGCACTTTGAGAATCTCATGCTGTTCTAGTCCTTTTCCTTGTGCATTCATTGCTTCAAAATATTTATTCAGCGAAGTGGTATCTGCAAGATAGCTTGATGGCAAGTAAGAAAAGAAAAATGTCAATCGTGTGAAAACCTGTTGCACAAACTCAATCCGTTCCTCCTGAGTATTAAAATTGGATTCTAAGAAACCAGTTATAGCGGCGAGTCCCTCTTCCATATTCTTATTGACATACGTTTTAGTCGGATAACCATTGATCTTGCTCTTTATATATGCCTTATCATCGCTTCTCGCTATGAAATTAAGGCGATTACCATCCATTAAGAAACCGGACCATTTATCATCATATTCCTTAAAAATGATGGCAAAAAGAGTCATGACAGTAAATCGTTGCTGACCGTCAATTAGGTCATAATGATTTTTCATGTCAATGCAAGTTAGCATACCGAGATAATATGGCTCATCGGCAGGCATCTTTGCAAAATGCTCCTTAAGATCAAAAAGAAGTTTGGTAACTTCTTTCTTTTTCCACGCAAATAAACGTTGGTAAAGCGGGATCGAAAACTTAAACTGGCTTGTAGCAATAAGTTCCGGCGTATATTTATTCTCCATATTCATTGTTTTTCTTTTCGATTATTGTTTTATCCGAAAAATCATTCAGCTCACAGAAGATACGTCTTAAACACCTATAGAATCGCTCTTTGATGTCACCTTCTTGCTCCAATCCACTAATCCTGATATAAGGAATGGCCTCGGCAAGAAAAAATGTAGGCGAAGATGCCTGATCTATCATCATTATAATTTCTGAATCTTTTGCGAATTCACGAATCTTATAAAAGATAGCGCGTGTGGCGCTATATCTATGCTGCGCCATGATTCCAGCAATACAGAACAATGCTTCAGATAAATATTGATGCCCGAATTTTATAAAATAACCGAACATGAGGCTTTCTGTAATATCGGCATATTTCCAATGAGACTCCCATTGAAGATGATTTCTTAGTAGCTGTATTTGCCTGGTACGGATAAACTCCTTGTATTTATCTACAAAAATAGAAGTGTATGCGAAGAAATGCGAACCACCTTGGATTTTCTCATAGAAATAGAATTTCTCTCCAAAAGCAGGAATACTGGACATAATGCGGGCAGCCGAAAACTCTTCTTTTACCTTTCGTGGCTGAAATTCCTCCACATTATGCTTCCGCATCCATTTTCTTAATCTGAAAAGATGTACTCCCAAAGTATGGGTAAGATAAGAATCTCCATTGTTGTCATATTCTAATGAGAGATCATTCCACCGCATAGCAAGATGTTCTGCCTGATCTTCAATGTTTAGATAGCGTAGATGGTGCGCTTTTAGCAAATCATAGTCTGAAAGCGATACACCCTTTGAATTCTGATTTGAGAAGAATGTATATGCCAGATCAAGATTGCTGTCATTAAGAATAAGTACAGAGAAAATCAAGTGATGGGACAGACGTTCCAACATGGCTATGTCTGTATTCCTCTGATTGAGAATTCTAATCAGTGCTTTGTTATTGGCTACATGGAGACGCGCATCTTTTGATATGAATTTTTGTTTAAGCAAAGGCATCTGCCCTGTATATCCTAATTCGCGCATAATAAGCGTTAAAGTGACAAGGCGTTGTTGTCCATCAATTATGTTGTAAAGAGTGCAATCATTCACAGTTCTTCTTTGTAAGATGATAGAACCTAAATGATAGTCACTGTTGTGAGGCATTTCAAGTAAATTATCCCAAAGGTCTGTAACATTTTTATCTTCCCAGCAATAGGTTCGCTGATAATCGGGAATAACCAAATTGGAAGAAAATAAATCTTGCAAATTTTTTGTTTCCAAAACGACCTTTTCTTGAGAATTGGTAAGTTCTTTAAACTCTAATTCCCGTGTATATGGGCTGGAAATCTCATTCTTTTTGTGAAGATTGAATTTATCAATACAATCTTTTGTGTTACAATAATTAGCCATATTTATTTAATCGCTTGCTTCACAAGGCTCATGATATATTCTAAATATTTAGTATCCGAGATTTTGAGTTCATAATCTCCATTACCAAAATGTCCGACAGTTGAAATATCCCTTGTTAATTGCTTACTATCTTCTAAATGTCCTTTGGCTACATTTATAGTAAGCTTTATTCCATTTTTCTGGATTTCAAGTGCACAAATATGGCTGTTGGCCTTTTTGAATGAAATATACCACTTTTGTGGTTTAACTTCAATTTCTGTATTCAAATTAAGAATTGCATTCTTATAACTCTCGTATAATTCTACTACATCGTCAGATTTTCCTTTTAATAAATTTTCCTCCGAATACTCTTTAATTTTCTCTGTTACTTCTTTAAATTCCGGACTATTCTGCATCACTGTTTTAATACTTGCCGATGCGTGACTTTTACGAATAGGGGTGATGGATACACTATCATTTTCATAGCGCTTCACTTCCCATAACTCAATGGATAAATCTTTGAAGTTGACGGCCTCTCGTTGGTTAGGCGTGAATCCTTGTGAAACAAAAACGACTTTTGTCTGCGACCAGTCCACATCATTCCGTTTCAAGTTCCCTGCTTGTGTTTCATTATATTCCAGAATAAAATCAGCCTGATTTTGCAGCATTAGGCTTAGGTAAGTAAACCCTTGATCTATGACACTAGAGTTTCTTTCCCTTTTATATTCAATGATAACAAAAGCCTTCGATTGAGGATCAAAGGCAAGCGTATCAATACGGCGGTCTTTAATCGTAAATTCGGACTTTATCATTTCAAGTCCCATGATTTCGGACATATTAGTTTCAAACATACGTTGAATATCTCTTTCCAATTTAAAAGGTTTTTCCTTTATTTCAGAAAAGACGCCTGAAGTATTATATTTGTAAAGTGCCATAATTTTATTTTGAATTGTTTATTGCTGTAAAGGTAAGAATTCTTTTGATATTACTATTTTAGATTTTTGTCAGTTTGATTTAACCGATTGATAAATAAATTTTTAGCGAATTATTTGAGAAGTGGCGGTAACGAGTTAGCAACCTACGCATTTCAGCGCTTTGCGTTGAAATGCTGTCAAATAACTCTTTCAGTTGCAAATATAGGTACTTTTTCCAAAAGTACCCAATGTCTTTTGTAAGAACAGCTTTTTAAGCGCATTTTCCCCCTGCCCGTAAAGTGGTGATGTTTCAAGTGAAGCTATCTCAATACGGGTAGCTACAAGAATCCGGTAAGTAGTAGAGTAATCATTTCCATTACTCACGGTTTTAATCTGTTCGATAAATTCGCCATAGGCTTCTTGCATTTCTTCGTTACTTACTTGTTGTGAGGTTCCAGACAATAGCCCGAATATCCTCATTTTCATTAAATCATTCATAACTATAACTTTTTAGGTTAATATATTTATTGAAGCATTTGCTTTGCTATTGAATGATTCTATTTATCTGCTATAACTCAGATGGTTTTTTATTTGTTAGACATTGAGACTCTTTTGCAAAATGAGAGAAGTCTGTATATCCCAACTCATCATACGAATTGCTACAGCCTTTAGAGCGGTAATTCATCAAAGCAATTTTAAACCTCAGGGCTCTAAAGCATTGTTTGGGTGACATACCTAATACCTCTTTAAAGTATCTATTTAGTGTAGGTGTTGATACCCCTACTATCTTACTAACCATATTCGATTTGAAGTCACCACAATGAGTAATGTAATAAACTGCTTTAATTACGGTCTCTAATTTATAATCAGACTTGAAGATATCTATATTTGATAGAAGATAGTTTTCTGCATAGCTAACACGTTCATCAAAGGTCTTTTTAGATTTTAGCTCTTCAATAATTGTGTTATCTATATAATTACTCAATGGTTTGTAGCTGTCCAATAAGCAAGGAATATCATCCTTCAAAAACAGATATAACACACCCGGTTTGAATTTAATTGCAAATTCATGTGTTCCCGGTGCATGTATTATGGTTATTGCATCTGTAAGACTACCACATAATTTATCTCCCGTAGTATCTTTGATACCGAGTTTTCTATCCACTTTTAACGTCTGACTTTTATCTGTAAGATTCACAGAGGCGACAATATTTACATTGGGAAGAGCAACTATTGAGAATGGAGTTATTAAATTGTTTTCCGTTGTAATTTCAAAGTAATACTCAACAATATCCCTCAACTCAAAACAGGGATATTTAATCCTTACATGGTCGTTTACTTCATCTTCGTATATAACTTTAGATATCAACATATTATTTTCTGAATAAGTGTAACAACTGTATTCCTAACCCCATAGTTAGCATACGTTCTTTTTTATTTGCTAATAATTTTTGAGTCCAATCAAGTAATCCTCCATCGCCAATTTCATATTCTACACCATCAGCTATAATTTTGACTTTAATTCTCATACCGTAGTAATAGTTATTTTGTGAATCTGATTCGGCAATACGAACATCAAAACCACTATTTTTAATATGTGATAAGCTATTAGATATTAATGGACTGTTGCTGTCATATTCTTTACAAGGAATAATCTCAAAAAACAGATTATTAACCCCAAAAACACTTTTGCATACATCTTGAGTTATAACAAAGTGTTTATGTATCTCTGTTTTCTCAAACTCAAAACTACCCGTATCCATACCGCAGGAAATTAGACACAGAATAGGGAAATGGGGTGTAAAGTTGGGATTAGAGAAAACCTGAGTCCGTATAACTCTCGACACATTGCTGAAATTATATGTTTTCTCCGACAACTCGTTGTTTTTCTTCAATGAAGCGTAATGTAAAGCTATTGAATTTGTTGGGTCTGATTGAACTTCTGTATTTCGGAGTGCTGTAAGAACTTTCTTTTGGTTTACAGTTGCCATTATACTACTTGTACCTAATTGAGCAACAGGAGATAACTCGATTAATTCAAAACTGCTATTTGCTACTATTTTACAACACTCTAACTCTTCTTCTTTAAATTTTAGAAAGTCTAATTGTGCAGGTTTAACGAGTTTGTTTTTAGTATATTTGCCTAATAGTGAAGAGGGAGTTTCTTGCATAACTCGTCTTTCAAACACCTCTAAAAGCAAAGAATTTAACTCTGAACCACTCAATTTATTAGACAGTATATCAACAATTTCATTTAAGTTGTATTTGTCGATTATATGTTTTATTGCTTCATCTTTCATGTTTTCCTTATACTATATATATGTTCATCAAATATTTGTCCTTTTTTTATCACAGACGATTTAATAATAGCCTCTTTCTCAAAACCAACTTTTTCTAATACCTTCATTGATGCCATATTATATTCAAAAATATTTGCATATACTCTTTGTATTCCTAATTGATTAAAAGCCATTTCAACTAACAGTTTAACAGTCGCTGTTGCATATCCATTTCTCCAATATGGCTCGCCAATCCAGTATCCGACCTCTGCATTAATTCTATATACATCGCTTTGAGGATTCAAGCTACAACAACCAATAAATTCATTTTCTGAATATATTCCAAACACGAGTCCTAATTCTCCTGTCTTAGCTAATTCAATAAAAGAAACTGCATTATCAATCGTGTAGGGATGAGGAAATATATCACGTAAGTTTTTAGCAATCTCATAATTATTTGCTAACTGAGATATTACCCAAGGTGATTCATTTTCTATTTTACGCAACTGTATCATATCTATACTTTTATCTTTTTACAAAGATATGCCTATTTATGAGATGATTAGGTGTAAAAATGAATCAAATTTCATATTTACACCTAAAATTGAGAGTTTTGCAAGAGAAATATATTTTATTTAGCAATATAGATTAAACGATTATTTATATCTTTGTAATCAAGTTATTTGAAGCGATGGAAAAACACAGCAGACTAAAGTGGTTCGCTCATTTCTATATCGTTACCCATTACAGTCAATACGCTCTACAAAATTGAGCGTGGACAGGCAAATCCTACTATCGAATTGCAGGTCAAGATCTTAGATGTGTTGGAGTAGAGATTACCTTGGGGGACAAACAACTAAATCGATAAGCGATGCGAAGTGCAAAATATATATAAAAGGTATTGAAGCCGGAACTCTAACAGAGAACGACAATGGGAGTTACTCATTTGAGTATGAACCCAGGTGCAGAATCACACATATTCCTTCCGAAAGTTATACTATTGAAGATGAAGTAGACTATGCATCATTAATTGAATCTGTAAAAAATAGAATAGGGAGTATCCCAGCCATCGAAGTCTTTTTTTCTACAGAGTTTATTTATAAAGAAAAAGGTTCAGATATCAATCTATTTAGTACTATAAATTATGGAATAGATTCTATTCTCTCATTACTTATAGAGCTTGATAAAGAAATCGGTATAGAAGCATCTAAAACACGTAAAATACTTCAAGACAAGATAGCTAAATTAAAGTTTCATAGAATCCCCAAGGATGCATGGTTTATTGATGATTATGTTTTCTATAGGGAAGGTAATGTTTTCGAGAAGGGTGAAAGATTTGAAGTCATTACACCTATTACAACCGGAGTTAAGTATACTCATTTTTGTGAGTTACTTCATGTAGAAATCACAGATGACTTTATACAAGATACTTTTGAGGCATTTAAGCGAATGCATATTGTAAGTTTTTCTAAGCAAAAGAAAATTATGCCTACCTTGCTGACTTTGCATAAAGATGGTGTTTTGTCTATGGTTATGTTTGAATCCTCTATAAAAACGACCACATATAGAAAGATTAATGAGATTGCGTCAGACATAAAAGCAGGAGCTGATATTATTGCTGTTTTTCTTGTGGGAGAGATGATCTATTATAACAACCCTGAATTGCTGAATTTAGACTATAGGCATAGGGTGACAAATTCTCATTCTGAAATGCTGTCTTTCAATATGATAACCAAAGATAATTCTGCACAATATTTGATTAATAGTGAAACTATTATCGATAATTCAAAGGATTGTTTATTTCCCACTCTAATCAAGGTTAAAACAGATGAAAGTATTTCGTTTGTGTATCCAATTGTTGAAGCCTTTTCAATAGCTACTTAAAAGGGATGTCTGCTGTTTCGATACTTTTTTTTATTGCCATACTACTTTTGTTTTGATTATTAATGAAGTTTGGTGCAAAAGTAAAAGCAGGGTGTCTCATTTTATGTGACACCCTATAAAAGAATCACCTATTTTTCTCCTCCTTCATCATCTTCCTCCACCTCTGAAACGCCCTCATTAAACTTTCTTCTTCCACTAACCCTACCATATTATAATGTTCGACAAAAGTTTCCATTGATTTTTTGAACATGATGCCGTGGCAGTATTTATTTTCCAGTAGAAATTCATAAAGTTCGGCCCTCATTTCTACTTCCATTGCTTTTTCAATGATAAGTGCACTGTTATGACCTATATAATTATATACATTTGGATTTTTGCCGTTTCTGGGATGGGGGAGGGTGAAGGTAATATTTCCGGTTTCGTGCCATGAGGCGTTGGGAGGGTGGGGAATGGATAGCTGGTGGAGAAAGTGGTAGATGGGCTGGGTGTCGAGAAGATGGATCGCGGAAAGTGAGGAAGAAGAGCGGTCTGGAGGTACGTCGAGGTGATTTTTGTAGCGCATGTACATGTAAGCCGCTAGATAGGGCTTGATCTGAAAAGTAACTGTAACCATTGTTTTTAGATTTGATTTGTAAAATATTTATCAGTGGAGTACCGTGTTTGATATTGGTATCCGTTTTCTTTTGTTGAAAATTTTACTTAAAAAGAAAGGCCGGGAGGACGCTTTTGTAATGCTTTGCTTTTCAGATAGTTACATAAGTGGGTTTTGGTTTTAAACCAACGGGTCGTTCCTTTTAAAGGAACGACCCGTTGCACACCGAGAAACACCTCGTTGGTTTTAATGCAACGAGGTGCTCCTTAAAATCAAGAGATAAAGCTAGAATAAATCTCTCGAAATTTTGAAATCATAAAATAACTTGTTTGTTTTTGATGTAAATAAATAGTACTATTGTATATTTACTTGTTTTTATCTATATAAAGAAATATACAGAGTGTCATATATGAAGAAATTTTAGATGAAGTCTATTTAACATAGTTTAAATGAGCCTCTTTTATATTTCTGATTTTATTTTATGTTTGAGGGAGATTTAAAATATAATTATAATGTAACTGAAAAGTAGAATAGGAAGGAAATCCAAGTAAAATGGCTAATAATAGCTCCTTAAAACGAAAAAGCACTAAGTTCTATCAGAACTTAGTGCTTTTTCATATTCTATTCTTATTAAAATAAATATATAGTTCTTAAAATACAAATTATATCTCTTTTTCGGATTGTATTTATTAACAGTTCCGGTTTGGTATTATATAATGGAACAAAAGTATATATTCTTTTTGCAAAAAACAACGAAAAGACATATTTTTTTTATGGAATAGTCATCTAAATTGATTGAAAAAGTAAAATCAAGCAACATTTCTTTCCAGAATTACATATTTGATGTAAAAACACTACAAAAACAATGGATTATAATTAAGTTCTGATAGAACTTATCTAAGTGTAAAAAGTGAGTTTAAATGTTTTAGGGCTATTTAATAATTTAAAAAGAGATTTATGAAGAAAAAATTAGCGCTGCTATTTGGATACCTTTTTATAGGTATCGGGCTGATAACAGCTCAAACGCAGAAAGTCACGGGGACAGTGATTTCCGATGATGACAAACAACCTGTTGTAGGGGCTTCAATTGTCGTAAAAGGCACTAACTTAGGTACAATAACAGACATAGACGGGCATTTCACATTATTGGATGTACCACATTCAGCAAAAATATTACAAATCTCTTATATCGGTATGAAAACGGAGTCGGTTTCTGTTCAACCGACTGTTAGAGTTATCTTAAAGTCTGATACACAACTGATGGATGAAGTTGTTGTGGTAGGTTACGGATCAGCAAAGAAACTAGGGTCTGTAGTCGGTTCGGTAACAACGGTAAATAATAGCAAGATAGCCAATAGACCGGTTGCTAATGCCGGAGATGCATTACAAGGACAAGTTGCCGGTTTACAAGTATTTACTCCCAGTGGAGAACCAAGTGGAAGTGTTGTAATGCGATTGCGTGGAGTCAGCTCGATCAATTCAAATACAGAACCTCTCTTTATTCTCGACGGTTCACCTATATCATCCGGAGCATTTACAGCATTAAATCCGAACGACATCGAAAGCATGACCGTATTGAAAGATGCTTCCTCAACAGCTATATATGGTTCTCGTGCTGCTAACGGGGTAGTAATAATGACTAGCAAGAAAGGAAAAATGGGACAGAAAGCCCGTGTTAGTATCAATGCGCAATATGGCTGGTCGAGAATGACTGGGGATAACATAGAGATGATGAATACCGAACAATGGCTTAACCTGCAGGAAATGCTGGACCCGGGAAAAGCATACGATACTACATTTCAAAAACGGAAAAAGTTCTATATAGATAATGGTATATCTACAGATTGGGCGGATGTCTTCTTCGGAGATGCAGCTCCTACACAACAATATGATGTAAATGTGGTCGGTGGTTCCGAAGGTATCAACTATTATATTTCATTTGGACATTATGATACAGAGGGAATTATGGATGATTCTTCATTGCGCCGTGAGACTTTGCGCAGTAATGTGGAAGTAAAGGTGACCGACTGGCTGAAAGCCGGGATTAACGTGAACCTTTCCTATCAGAAATATAACACGACAACTTTCGGAACGGAAGCTAATAGCGTTTATAATAAAGCGTATGCTGCCCGTATTTATCGTCCTGACCAAACAATAAACGAAATATTGACAGACGAAGAAGGTAACTTTACAGGATATGGAAAACGATTGGACTATTTTGACGATATGGGATATTATAATCCGTATTACTTGGCAGAACTTCAACCGAATGACCGGAGTACGGTACGTATCAATGGCAATACCTTCTTTAATATAAACCCAATAAAAGGATTGAATATACGTACCTCGCAGGCAGTAGATGCCTTTGATTATCGTAACTCCCATAAAGCCTATCCGGAAGGCCCCTTTGAAGGGGCAGGGGTGGCGTCCGAGTCTTTCGAACGTTATTATTCATTTACTTTCACCAATACAGCGGAATATAAGTTCAGTCTGTCAGACAAGCATCTTTTTACCGTGTTGGCCGGACAGGAGTCCATTATCACAAAGAATGAGAATTTCTCGGCAACTTCTAAAAAAATGGTAGATTCACGAATGATGCTGATGGCAGCTGGAGCAGAGTCAGAAGTGCCGATACATTCGATGTATGACAAGGTTTTCAATTCTTATTTCGGCACAATCAGTTATAGTTTCGCTGATCGCTATTATGTCGATTTGGCAGCACGGCGGGACGGTTCTTCTCTGTTTGCCAAAAACAACCAGTGGGCAAACTTTTATTCTTTGGGAGCCATGTGGGATATGAGAAAAGAGAATTTCCTGCAGAACGTTTCATGGTTGAACAGTTTACAGTTGAAAGTGAGCTATGGAACAACTGGTAATTCCGGTATCAGTGCCTATAATGCGTTGGCATTGGTCGGCTCCGGTTTGCTGTATAACGGACAACCGGGTATTGCTCCTTCTACCGTCGGAAATGATAACCTGACATGGGAAAGCATGAAAACACTGAATGTAGGCATCAGTACAAGAGTGTTTGACCGCTTTTCTGTAGAACTGGAATTTTATAACCGTCAGACGGACGATATGTTGATGGGTTATCCATTGTCATACACTACCGGACATGGTAGTAGTGTGGAAAATGTAGCAAGTATGCGTAATCGTGGTTTCGATATTACTCTGGGAGTGGATATTCTGAAAACGAGAGATTTCTCATGGAGTGTCTCCGGAAACCTGAATTATAATAAGAATGAAATAACTAAACTGTTTAACGGATTGGATGAATATACTTTGCCTGATACCGGTTTGAAGATGAAGGTCGGCAAACCTTGGGGAGAATATTACTATGTGAAATGGGCAGGAGTCGATCCGCGTGACGGATATAATATGTGGTACGACAAAAATGGCAATCTGACGAAGAGTTACTCCGAAGAAGATGCAGTTTTTGTCGGCAAACAACGCTATGCACCATGGTCCGGTGGCTTTGGCACCCAGTTCGGATGGAAAGGGATTTCTGTTAGTGCCGACTTCTCTTTTATGCTAGGCCAGTATATGTTGAATAATGAGCGCTTTTTTACAGAGAATCCCACTTTTGCAGGTTCGGACAATCAAACTGTAGAAATGCTTACCATGTGGCAGAAGCCGGGAGATATAACCAGAATTGCCACTCCCGACTCCCCGATGCAGTTTGATACGCATTTACTGGAAAATGCTTCATTTATGCGTATGAAAAACCTGACTGTCGGGTACACCCTTCCGGCCAAACTGATTCAGAAAACAGGAGTAATCAGTAACGCCAGAATCTACTTTGTAGGACGTAATTTACTCACAGTGACTAAATATAAAGGATATGACCCGGAAGTAGACAGTAATATCCAATTGGGTAACTATCCCAATACGAAACAATATTCTTTCGGAGTCGAACTAACTTTCTAAAAACATAAAGAATGGTGAATATGAAGAAAATATCTATGATAGCATTGACTATACTGACACTTGGGGTGACTTCTTGTGATATGGATAAAATGCCATACGATGCTGTTCCTACAGAAGAAGCGTTAACGACCATAGTCGGTTTTGAAGAAGCACGTGCCGGTATCTATTCCGTATATTTAGGACTGACAGGAGGAAGCTATGTATTAGCTCCGGAAGTTCAGGCAGATGCCTTTAATGCAGTGGCGGATTTCTCTAATAAATATGGTGAGTTGCACCGTTGGACTTTCGAGAGCACCAACTCTACCGTAGAAACAATCTGGTCGAACTACTATGCCGCTATCGGACGTGTCAACTTCTTTATTGACGGGGTAGGTAAGATCGATGAGAATCCGGAAATCGAATTGACTGAAACCCAGAGACAACAGATTAATGTGTATGAGGGGGAAGCGTATTTTACAAGAGCATACTGCTACTTTTATCTAGCTACTTTATTTTGCCGCGATTACGATGTAGCTACCGCAGCAAGTACTCCGGGACTGCCGCTTCAGGTAAAATATGAGCCTAAACTTTCTGCTACCCAATATCCGGGACGATCTTCATTGGAAGATACTTACAAACAGATATTGGAGGACCTCGAAGAAGCCGAAGAACGTATAGAGACTGCAAAAAATGGCATTGCTGATTATGACAGGTATATTAATGGTGCATACGTGACAGTCAACACGGCTCCCAAGAATTGTGGGAATTATATCACGGTAGATGTAGTGACTGCCTTGAAAGCGCGTGTTGCCCTGCAAATGGACGACTATGAAAATGCAGCCAAATATGCAGGTGACCTGGTTAATTCGAACAGATATCCATTATCGAACACAGCAACAGATTTTGAAAGCGTATGGAAGAATGACAAGGGAACGGAAACCATCTGGCAGATTGCCATGACTAGTGCCGACGATGCCGGTGTACCTCTGGGGACTATTTTTATCGGTTATCCGACTACAAAGAAGGATTATATTCCTACACAAACACTGATTGACTTATACAATGAAAAAGATATCCGGTTAAAGTCTTATTTCGGAAAATATCACTTAACCGTATCATCTGGTAATGCGGCAGACATCTATTTCTTTAATAAATATCCGGGCAATGAATATTACAATGCATTAGGAAGCGAAACACGCTATTTGAATCAGCCGAAACCATTCCGAATTGCTGAAATGTATCTGATTGCCACTGAAGCTAATGCTAAGATTGGAACGGCAGCTGCTGTGAAAAAGGGTAATGACGCTTTGAATGCATTAAAAAAAGCGCGAATCGAGGGATGGACTGATGCAACCTACGATCAGGAAGCTTTATTAAATGAAATCATGAACGAACGGGAACGGGAGCTTGTAGGTGAGGGATACCGGTTGATGGACCTGAAACGTTGGGGGAAAGGTGTGAAGCGTGGAAAACCGCAAAGCAAAGGACTGGTGCTTTTCCCGGGACAAGCAAGTACTGACGGACTGGATAAACCTGTGGATGACCAGCGGATGCTTTGGCCTATTCCTAAAACAGAAATGGATGCCAACCCTCAATTGGCAGGTCAGCAGAATCCGGGATATTAATCAATGAATAACGTAAATTATCAAACACTTGAGTAAAATGAACTATCTGAAAATATACACCCTTCTTCTATGTGCCGTTCTGATCGCCGCCTGTTCGGACGATGAGGAACAGTTTAATTCCGGAGCGGCTACGGTAAACTTGCAGGAAACTGCAATGACGGTGAAAGAATCTGCCGGTTTGTGTACTGTGCCTGTTGTTGTGACGGGCGAACATACCGGAACTATTCGTGTGACGTTCGAATTAAAAGATCATAACGCCAAAGAAGATGAAAACTATATTGTCACAACCAAAACGTTACTTATTCCTGCCGGGCAGGAAACAATGAATTTTGAGTTTAAGACCGTTGATGACAAGCTTGTTAATGACGACCGTTCTTTTGATGTTGAAATTGCCGATGTGAAAGGGGCGTCTATTGGTGAGAACAAGCGACTGACGGTGACTATCAAAGACAATGATTCCAGTTTTTATGAAACGCTTTCAGGAACTTGGATATTTACCGGAACGGCTTCTGCCACCAATGTTTCCAATGTGCAAGTGGGATTCTCCGTAAGAGTAAATACAGCGGAAGAAGGCACGGAGGCATACGAGCACTATCTGGTCTGTTCGAATAAGAATGGATTTGATCCGGATAATGATATTGAATGGGAATTTAGTTGGCGGTTGCATTATGAATATGATTCGGAGGCGCAGAAAACCTACCTGTCCATTGTGCCGGGTGAAGATGTCGCTTCTTATGGCCCGTATACTATTCGTTTCAAGAGACTAGCTTTGGACGGAAGTACTTCTGACGTATATCGTGGAGAATATGATGTTGAAACTAAAACTGTCACTTTCGAGAATGCCAATTTGATAGGCGATATGTATAAGGACGGCTTGATACAAATACAGAAATTCAGGCTATTTGGCTGTAAGATGGAACACATCAGATAAAACAAGATTATTAACATAACAAATAAAAAGAACTTATGAGAGCATTAATTGTCTGCATTACGCTGTTGTTCGCTTTTCTAACTTGTACCATGGCACAAATACCATCAGTCAAGGTTGAAAATGCGAAAGGAGCACAGGTAAATACCTCCTCCCTGGTTAATCACAAAACACCTATGATTATTTCTTTTTGGGCAACAACCTGTAAACCTTGTATTCGTGAATTGGACGCTATAAATGAACAATTGCCCGATTGGTTGGAAGAAGCCAAATTCCGTGTTGTAGCTGTTTCGACAGATGACAGCCGTTCTACTGCTAAAGCGCGTGCATTGGCAGAGGGACATGGATGGGATGATTTTATCATGTTGTATGATAAAAATCAGGAATTCATGCGAGCTATGAATGTGAGCCTGACTCCACAGGTATATGTAGTGGATGCCGATGGGAAGATTGTCTATTCACACACCGGGTACGCGCCGGGAAGTGAGCTGGAACTACTGAAAGCGATAAAAAAACTACAGAAATAGAAACTGTTATTATTCATAGATAAACGCAATGACATGACTAGAATAAGAATTCAGGTGTTGGCTTTAGTAGCGTTAGCGTCTACTCTAACCTATGCGCAGCAAGATAACAAAAAAGGTTATCTGACAGGGAGCTTTGAAACGAATACGATTTACTACAAGGATGATAGTAAGACAAAAGCAGAATCTCCGGAAGATCATTTCGGTTCGAACAATTATCTGAAACTGGATTACTATCAAGGTAAGTTTGCCGTAGGTGTACAGTTGGAAGCCTATGAACCGGTACTGGTGGGATACCCGACAGAATTGGAGAAAGCAAAACTAACCAACTATTACGTATCTTGGGCCGACAAGGATTTTTCCGTAACAGCGGGTACATTTTATGAGCAGTTTGGGAGTGGACTGCTATTCCGTAGTTGGGAGGACCGTATGCTTGGTTTGAATAATGCGGTGATGGGAGCACGTTTTACTTACAATTACAAGAATATTGTAAGGTTGAAGGCCATTTGGGGAACTCCACGTTTTGGCATGGACTTTTCCGATACACAAGTACGTGGCGTAGATGTAAGTTTCTCCTTATCTGAAATGCTTAGTTGGCAAAATACATCCTTGAGTATCGAAGGAGGGGCATTGAACCGGTATGAGAAAATCAATATCGACCTCGAAGAAGAAGGGGGAAAACCTTATTCGAATGGCTTCTCGGGACGGGTAAATTTTGAACGCTCCGGATTTACAGCGAAAGGTGAATATGTGGATGGTGGCAATAAATATTATAATTTCATTCATGATGACAAACTTTATGCGAGGAAACGTGCCAATGCGCAATTGCTGGAGTTGGGATATAGCGGCAATGGGTTGGGAGTAAATCTGACCGGGCGCCGTTTGGAATGGATGAATAGTGAGATTATTGCCGGTAATGGTTCGACTTCGAATCTGTTGAATTATGTTCCGGCTATGAGTACGCAATATACCTATATGCTGACCAACTTGCATCCTCATACTCCACAAATAGGAGATGTGACAAATGCAGTTAGCGGTGAGATGGGCGGACAATTGGATATCTTTTATCATTTCAAAAGAGGAACGGTCATTGGAGGTAAACGTGGTTTGAAATTACACGCTAACTTTTCTACCTATTATGCTTTAGAAAAAGAAGGAACAGCCCAGATAGGTAACTTGGCATTTCGTGACTTTAGTGTTGATGTGGAAAAGCAATGGACAAAGTCATTCAAAATGAACTTGCTTTATTCCATGCAAGAATATAGCCCTTCGTACGGAGCGAATAAAACGACTAATCTGTCGAATATTTTTGTAGCAGATTTACAATATAAGTTCACACCTTCTTTTTCAACTCGCATGGAGTTGCAATATCTAACTACAAAAGAAGATCAGAAGGACTGGATGGCAGCTCTGTTGGAGATAAATTTTGCTCCGGCATGGAGCATTTACGGAAGTGATATGTATAATCACGGCAAGGATAAAATCCATTATTACAATGTGGGAGCCAGTTATGCCAAGTCACGTACACGTATAGCCTTGAGTTATGGTCGTAACAAGGAAGGATACGTCTGCTCTGGTGGAGTTTGTCGGACGATTCCTAAATATACAGGTGCTAATCTGACTATAACTACTTCATTTTGAGTTCATCGAAACATTTATTAATTAGAATATAGAATATGAGAAAATTTACAATGTTTTTTATGTCAAGTCTGATATGCTTGTGCGGATGTTTTACAGCGTGCAGCGGCAATTCTGACGACAATGGTGAAGAGCCGGATAACGGCGAAGTGACAGGACCTATTACTTTGACTGTGGATAAAGCCAAGATTGAAGCCAATGGAACAGATATGGCGACTTTTACGGTGACTGATGCCAATGGAAAAGTACTGACGACTTCCGAATATATGAAGAATGTATATTTTGAAGATGTAACTACCGGTGATTATTTGGAGAGACGGACCAATACGTTCTCGGCAGTAGAGAACGGGACACATAAGTTTAAGGCATATTACCTGGACTGGGAGTCGGATGAAGTTTCCGTAACCGCACAGAATCGTAAGAATTATGAACTTTTCTATCGTAAAGTAGGTGTCTTCAAAATGACGGGAACTTGGTGTACTTATTGTCCGGCCATGACTTCGGCATTGAAGAAAGTGGAAGAACTGATGCCGGGACGTATGGTAAAAATGGCTTTTCATTCTTCCAGCAGTTCCGCCACTGACCCGTTCCATTTGTCACAGACAAGCACAATCATGAGTCGTTTTGGAGCGTCCGGTTTTCCTACCTGTATCTATGACTTGAAAGTCATGTCGATAGACAGGAACGTGAGTGCTATTAAACAGACTTTACAAAGTCAAATCCGACAATATCCGGCAACCTGCGGAATTAAGGTAAATACATCTTATAATTCTTCTATGGGTGAGATTACGGTGAATGCCGCACTGAAGTCGAGCTTGGGGGGAGAATATGACCTTGTTTATGTCTTGGTGACTGATGGCTTAACAGCATCCGGAGGAAATGAGGCCTCGTATGATTATACAGTAAGAGCTATTTCCAACAATTACCTGTCGATGTCAACCGACGGACGGTTTACTGTGAGTGCAAACGAGGAGCACACTGCCGCAACTTTCAGCATCTCTAATGCAAAGAACCTGAATCCTGCCACATCGCGTGTAGTGGTTTATGCATTGCGTAAAGTGGATGACGCATATATGGTGGATAATATAACCGAATGTTCGATTAATGGTAGCATAGACTATCTCTATAATGATTAAGACTTATGAGGAAATTATACTTGACAATTCTACCAATTGTAATGATCCTTTGTTTAGCAATGCTGTCATCCTGTTCCGGCAATTCGGACGAAACGGAGAATGGAGGGACGGATGACGGCATTTTGCGTATTACAGCTGATAAGACGGCTATACAGGCAGATGGAGTAGAGAAAGTGACCTTCACGGTCAAACTGGGTACAAAAGATGTAAGTGAAGAAAGTACAATGAACCTGATTTTGGTAAAGGAATCGGGAGAGGAAAACCTGGATTATGGTGTTCGTGCTTTCAGCACTTCAGTGCCGGGTACGTATGTTTTTAAAGCCCGCTATTATGAAGGAAAAGCAATGGTCAGTGAAAATGAAGTGACCGTTCAGGTTGCTCCCGTATCAGGAGGAACCAGCTATTATCATAAATTACTGGGGATGCAGTTTACTTCTGTCGGGTGCCAGGCCTGTCCGGCGCTTAGCACTACATTGAAAGCAATTCAGACTGAACAACCGGGGCGATTGGCTATCGCTTCTTTCCACATGGATTTCGGAGGAATGACGGATCCCATGAGTACAGCAGCTACCAATAATTACCGGACTAATATTCTCGGTAATTTCTCGGGACTGCCCCGTTTCTTTTACAATCTGCGTAAGGGTACTAAAGAAATGATCAGTATCAAGAGCCAGATTGAAGAAGAGCTTCAGAAAGAATTAAGTAACTATCCGGCTTCTTGTGGGGTAGCTGTTGAGTCTGTGTATAATGCTTCTGACCGTACAGTGAAGATTACTGCCAAATTAACTTCCAACGTAACAAACACTTATCGTTGTTTGATTTATCTGGTAGAGGATGGAATCAAATACTTTCAAACGAATGGTGCGAATGATTATACACATAATAATGTGGTGCGTGCAGTGGTGTCCACATCGTTGAACGGCGACCGTTTCAATGGGGAAGTAAATGCGGGAGTAGAATCTACCATGCAACGATCTTATCAGTTGGAACCGGGATGGAATGTGGATAATATGCGTGTGATAGTGTCGATGCTGACAACTTTGGATGGAGGAAAGACTTATACGTGTAACAATGTAAATGAGTGTAAACTTGGAGAATCAGCAGATTACTTGTATAACGAATAAAGAAGAGTTATGTATATAAATGTCTATAAAATAATATTGCTGGTCTGTATGTGCTGTGTGGGAATATGCTGGATTTCCTGTTCAGGCAATTCCGATGATTCGGAGCAGACAGAAGTGATTTTGAGCGTCGATAAAAATACATTGACTGCGGACGGAAAGGATATTATAACCTTTACGGTAATGCATGCGGGAATAGATGTAACTGCTGATGCAATCATCCGTTCCGTGATGGACGGACAAACTTTGGATGGAAATACCTTTTCTACTTCTAAAGCCGGAACCTACGCTTTTGAAGCATCTTATGGTAACTATGTATCCAAGCTGGTAACGGTCGTTGCGAGTGCTGTACCAGGTACACCTTCCAAATTTGTAAAACGTATTTGTGCTATGGAGTTCACCGGAACTTGGTGCGCCATGTGTCCGGCAGGAATGACTCGCCTGAACTATCTGATAAATTCGAGTTATGAGGGAGTTGTTTATCTGATGTCATTTCATGTTGATGGGACAAGTGCCGATCCAATGACAATTGAACAGTCATCGATTCTTTCCAGGAAGTTTGCTATCTCCGGTTATCCTTCATGCGTGGTTGATATGCGTGGGACAATGGGACTATCTGAAAACTATAGTGTCATGCGGGCTATATTTAATGAGTCTTTGGAGGAGTATCCCGCATCATGTGGAGTGGCCATCCAGTCACAATATAACGGACAGGCTGATGTGACAGTGAGGATTACGTCAGAAAAAGACGCTGAATATCGTTTGATTTTATATGCGGTAGAAAACGGATTGAAGTACCAACAGAATGACGGGGGAATTTATCGTGATTACACACATAACCATGTGGTACGTAAATTACTGTCTGCTACCGTTGATGGCGATAAATTGGGATATATAGCGACCGGTAAGGAGTCGAGCAGGAGTTATACTGTTATAATGGAAGAAGAATGGAATGCGGAGAATCTTTCTTTTTATGCATTGGTTACTGATGAAAACGGATATGTAAATAATTTGGCTGTCTGCAAGGCAATTGATGGAGATGCCGATTATGAATATGTAAATGATTAATTACATTTATCACTTTTAATTATGAAGAAGAATTTATTTAGTTTATTACTCATGTTGGGATTTATCTTTGTGATAAGTTCTATGATCCTTTCGTGTTCGGATGGTGATGAACCGAGTGTAGAACCTGATGTACCTGTGAATCCGGATGTGCCGCTTCCTCCAAACCCTACACCTATCAAATGGGTTGAAAATGAAGTGGACGGCGGCGAACGAGGAGTAGGTATAAAAGTTACCAGTAACACTGAACATAATTTTGTATTTGAGTGTACTCCGGGTTCTAAAGTCCAATCTTATCGGTTGGATGTATATCCTTTATGCCGCATGTACAATTACCTGTTGGAAAGTGTAGGGGCAGGAGTACAGGCAACAGAGGAGGAAGTGGAAGATTTAATAATGGAGGCTATTTATAATTCTGAAGGTGCAGGTGCATATACGTTTAGTCGATCTACTTTAGGAGATAGTTATCCGAATGCAGAATTTGACTGGGTAAATTCCAAATATGCTCAATCGGAGATTGTACCGGGAGCGGAATACCTGATTATAACAGTCGGTTGTAATGATGAAGGCGGACAGAATCCGGCGGATATGAAAATCTGTTATCTAAAAACACCAGTTCAGAGTGTAATAGGCACTCCTCGTGTGGATATTGATGTTACTACAAGTTATCATGCAGTCGGTATCCAATACCTCCCCAATACGGATAGTAAATATTTTTATCAATTCTGTGGAGATTCAGAACCTATTGATGCATTTATAAATACGTATGGAAAGTCGATGTATATAGACTTTATGAGACACTGGATTCAAAAAGCGGAAGATGCACAGGTTCCTCAAGAGGAATTGTATTATACGGTAGATTTCGGTTATACGGCAGATGCAAAAAGAATGATAACCGCTACCAGCATCGGACTGGATGAGAACAAGACTCCGGGTGAGTATGTCCGTCAGGACTTTCATTTGAAAGAAATAGGCCCGAATGCAGAATTACCAGAGTGCAAACTGGAAATTAGCAGGATTGGTGCTTCCATGGTTGATATGAATGTGGAAATGGAAGATAATTGCGTAGCCATGTTTTATCGTATATTTAAGGCTTCGGAGTGGGCTCCTTATGAAAATGCAGATGAAGCAACCATGACTACTTTAGCACGGACTCTAGACCAGGAAGGATGGGGTGTGAAAAATACGAATTTTGCTCAAAAAGGTTCCTATAAAGGTACAGAATTCCAATTTGATTTGCTTCCTGATGCTCCTTATGTCGTGGCTTACATTGGGCGTAATGAGTATGGGCAGTTATCCAAAGAAGTAAAGCATGCTTCATTTTCTACCAAAGCGCGTATTACTGATACTCCGGATGCATCTGAAGCTGATATTGATATAACGATCACTGATCCGGGACGTACAAGTCTGAAACTGAATTATTCATATAATCAGAAAACAGCCGTATTCTATCATCAGTATATTATGACACCGGATTTACTGGAAGATGCTAATAAAGCGGAATTAATCAATTATTTATTGTCTGAAGACTCTAATGTATGGCCTGCTGATGCAACAGGAGGGGTGGAAAGTTTCACTTGGACAGGATTAGACCCGGCTACCGAATATATATTTGCATATATGGCTGAAGACTGGAATGGCGTATTGACGGATGTGAAGATTGTAAAAGCTACCACTGAAGCAATTGTGGCAGGTCCGAATCCGACGATACAACTGAATGCCTACATGAGTGATTTGGGTAACTTTACAGTTCAGTATTCTATTGTGAAGGATGTTGCCAAACTATATTATGCCATAACAGAAGATAACTATTCCGCAAGTGGTGATTATACTTACCAGGAATGTATGGATGTATGGAAAGAAGAGTGTCTAGATTATGGTATATCTGGTGTTAACTCAACTACTCAATCATATGATAAGACAAGTGAAGCCAAACGACTGGTTGCCCTATGTGTACCTATTGGTGCCGATGCTGATGGAAATGAAGTGATTGGCGATCTTTATACAGTATTCTATGATAAAGAGAAAGGTATCATTACTGATCCTTCCGTATTATTCCCGGATGCTCCGAAGTTGAAGGAGGGAATAAAGGGAACAGTGAAACCTCAAGTAGTGAAGAAAGATAACCGGATTCCTGCAAATACGATTATTAAGGAAAAAGTGGATAAGAGTACTCCTGGTGCGATGATGAGCGGAAGTACTATTTATCTTGATTTGAAAAAATTGGGTAAACATCCTCACGCCAAATAATATAGTATTGGCACAATTATTCCGCACGATAGCGTGAAAGTCTGTCGTGCGGTTTTCTCTAATCATCTAAATTATCATAGATATGAGAAGAAAATATTTTTTATGTAGTATGGGGAAATATGTATGTTTCCTGGCAGTATGTGTGGTAATGTTGTCGTCATGTTATAATGACGATGATTTAAAAAACTCAATTTCCGGTCTGGAAGACCGCATGGATAAGTTGGAAGCTTCGTTACAAAGTGTACAGACAGATATTTCCACATTGAAGACGCTGACTGATGCTTTATCTCAAAATAAATCAATCGCTTCTGTGTTGGAGAATGAAGACGGAAGTTATACAATTAAGTTTTCAGATAAGACGGAAGTAACTATTCGTAATGGTGAAAATGGGGAGGATGCTCCGCAAATAACCGTGATAAAGAACGAAGAGGATGGTATCTATTATTGGGGAATAACTAGTACAGACGGTAAAAAGACATTCTTGAAAGATGGAGAAGGAAAAATGATGCCTGTAACGGCTGCCGCTCCTAAGATTCGCATTAATACGAACACGAAAGAGTGGGAGATTTCTACGGATAGTGGAAAGACTTGGGAGTCTACTGGTGTTTACGCATCTGGTGAAGGAACAGGAGATACCTCTCTTTTTAGTGGAGTTAGTCAGGATGATGATTATGCGTATTTTACTCTGAAGGATGGCACAATATTAAAGTTGTCGAAATCTAAGGAATTGAAATGTGAGATATTATCAGGAAAACAATATTTTGCAAACGGCGAGGAGAAACTGATTTCAGTTGAAATGAGTGGTATTTCGAAGTATACCGTAACGAAGCCTGATGGTTGGAAAGTTTCACTGACAGGAAAGGGACTGACTATTACTGCTCCTGTGGCAGAGAATCAGTATGCAGAAACGGGGGGCAAAGTGGCAGTAATGGCTGTTGCGTCTAATGGGCAGAGCATAATCTCGGAGATTCCGGTGATAATAGGTGAGGCTCCTGTTACTATATCTGTTGAGGGCCAAACGGTTTCTACTACTTTAACGAGTGGTATAGAAATGTATTATTTGGGAGTGCTGGAAATTAATGAATATAGTGCAGAGGCTGTAGCTGAATTAGTGAATGGATATGTTGCCCGTATGTATATGAAGACAGAGGCTCTTGATAAAGTTCCATTGGCAGAACTGATAGGTAAGGATCCTGAAGCCGGAAAGACATATATGATTTGGGCAGTACCTCCATCTGAAGCTGGTAGTGAATATTTGCCTGATGACGTGATTGCCAGCGTGATTAAGACTGCTGCAACAGTAGAACTGAAGGTTTCGGATATAACGTTTGAAGGTGCAACGGTTTCTGCGATCAGAAAGGGTTGTGACGTTTATTATACAGGGATTTTAGATAAGCCGAATTATTCACCCGAAAGAGTTATTGAAGATCTGGCTTATGGGGGAGGAACCAAACAGTTTTCAGATTATACCGGGCCGTTGGAAGGTAAGGTGTTAGATTTTCTTCCGACAGTAATACCGGGAACAACGTATGTACTTTGGGCCATTCCTTATAAGGAGGAGAAGGGCTATAAGACAGAAGAACTGGTGGCGGTTGAAATTGCAGTTCCTGCCTTGACGTATGACGGGACAGCGGCGATAAATATTAGTAGTGTTGTTACTACGGTTTCAAGCATTAGTGCGACTATTACTCCCGGAACAGGTTGTTATAAGTTCTATTATTCTTATATGAAAGAACAGACTTTGGCCAATTATGCGACCGACAAGGACGTAATCTCTTACCTTATCAAAAGCGGGGATTCTTCCAAAGAGGCAAAAAACTTTGAAAGGATCTCTTTAGACCCGGGAACAAAAGGTTTTATTGTTGCGGTAGCTTTGAATGAAAAAGGTCAGCTCGGTTCGTTAGTGAAAATACAGGCTGACTCCAAAGAAATATCTTATAATCCTTCAATTTCGGTAGATGTGGCAATAGAGGCAAGTGTTCTATCTACAACTTTAACGTTGACACCAACCGGGAATCCGGTAAAATACCGTTATGTTCACATGAAATTGAAAGACTTCACAAATAGTTATCCGTATTGGGGAAATGAAGAAGCGGTCAAACAGGCTTTGGTGATGAATAGTGATGTAACTGAAATTGTTGCCGCTGAACTGAAGAATCATCAATTGACCATTGAGGATGTCGAGTTTAATACAGAATATATACTGTTCATGATAGCTATTGATGCTGATGGTAATCCTGCGTCAACCATAGCAAAGAAGGAGTATACTAGTGCAAAACCGACTTTTGTAAGGAAAGACAGAGATGCGGACTTATGGAATGCCAGTGTGCCGGAAGTGACGATTGACAAGATAGAAAAAGATAAGTTCTATACCGTTTCTTACACTGTGAAACCTAAGTCTGCTTGCAAAGTATTTTATGTATTTGCCGGGCCGGCAGATTATCTGACTGGTATGTATGATGAACAAATCAGGTATGTAATGAAAAACGGAGTAAAACAAACAACTACTTATTCGGGAAGTGCTTACGGAACATTACCTACTAATATCAATGTAACCTGGATGGATGAAGAAGGACGTTTTTATGAGGTTTCTAAAACCGTAGTAGAAGCTCCGGCACAATAATCTTTTTAATTTTTCTAATTTAATAATAATGATAGATGAAAAACTTATTTAATAGCTTTTATAGTATAGTATTGCTTGCCTTGTGTCTGATTACTTTCAGTAATTGTTCGGATAGCGACGACGGGGGAGATGTCGGTGATACTGATAATGGAATCACTGCGATTGGTACTGAAACGGAAAAGACGATTTCTATTTATGGAGAGACTGTTGAGATTTCGTTTACGGCTTCAGGAAAATGGACTCCTTCTTTACAATATTCTACAGGAACAGATTGGGCTGCTATAACTAATACCAGTGGTAACTCTGCTGCCGGTAAAGGGGGAGTAAAGGTGAAAATTAATAAAAACGAATCTGGAAAAGAGCGAGTATTGACTGTGGTTGTACAAGTGGAGGGATATAAAACTCCTGTTACAGTATGTACTATCACACAAGGAGGAGGATCCGGAGCGGCAGAAGATCTAGCTCTTAATGAGTATATGGATAAATATTTGAAGGAACATTATCTCTTTAAAGAAGAATATAATACACTAGATGTAGATTATGCATCGGTTTCTTATGATAATTTTCTGTCAACTTATCTTTTACCAATGAAAACCAATATAGAGGATGGCGGAACTTATCGTGCATTTTCAGTCAATGCAGGCAAGCGTTATATCTATTCTTATATTATGGAAACTGGTGCCAGTAGAACTCGTGCAAATACTCGTGCAACAAGTGTTGTAGGATCGGGGCTTGGAACGTTTTTCTCTTCTTACATGCCGGATAAAACTACTATTGGATTAGCCATTGGATATGTATATCTAGAATCTCCTGCTCAAAAAGCCGGATTGAGACGGGGTGACGTAATCGTTGCTGTAAATGGTACGACTTTGAATAAGAGTAATTACCAGCAATATATGAGCACTTTGTTTTATGCAGGTGGAGGTGAAACTTTTAAGATCGGCTATAGACGTAAAATCCTTGATGAAAGCCGGGGCGACTATGATTTGGTGGATGGTACTACTACATTAACCACTGGTAGTTACAATAATAGTCCTATCTTGAATTCAATGTTTATCAAAGACAAAAAAGAGAATAAATTCAATATCGGTTATTTAGTTTATCTAGGTTTTGATTTGAATTTTGCGGAAGACTTGAAATATGTAATTCAACAGTTCAAGGCAGAGGGCATCACAGATTTGATTTTGGATTTACGTTTTAACAATGGAGGTTCTGTTGAATTAGCTCGTTATTTAGCCGCTTCTATCGCTGGTACATCACATCGTTCGGATGTATTTATGAGAATGCAACGTAATTCCGGTGCAGATGAATATATCCGTTTTGGAGATGGTGATGATCTAAATCTTAAATCTGTAAGAATCATCTGTTCGGAAGAAACGGCTTCCGCCAGTGAATTGATAATTAGTGGATTAAGAGGCATAGATTTTCCTGTGAAATTATTTGGTAGCCGCACGGAAGGAAAGAACGTAGGAATGGAAGTGCAAGAATATAAATATGGAAATAAATATTATGAATTTGCTCCGATTACTTTCCGTTCTTTCAATGCAAAAGACTGGGGAGATTATGCTGACGGTATTGACCCGGATGTCATGTTGAATAATCAAAACTCAAGCTATGAAGATGATATTGATAATGTATTCCCTTATGCTTTCGGAGATTGGGACAATTTTGATTTTAATTATCCATTGTATTGGGCACTATGCGATGTTCAAGGGGTGGATCCGACTACAGGAGAACCGGTGAAACGTAGTGGAAGAACTGGTTTGACACGTTCTTCAAAAGATGAAATCATTAGAGTACCATCTGTACCTTTGAAACGCCCTGCGGGAACTTTTGGCTCGCTCATTTACAACAAGCCGGAAGTAGAAAACTTATATTAGTAAGACTAAATCTCTTGTGAAATAAATTTTCTCTTAAGTTAAAGGGGATGCTTCTCGATAAGGTGTTAGTGAGAGCATCCCCATTTTGCTTTAATACTATAAAATCACATGTAATAATTATGACATATTATGGCACAGTTGCAAATATCCGTGGCTTATTTTTGTAGTATAGGTCTATATTT